>NZ_CP017713.1:0-327945 GCF_002706425.1 Loigolactobacillus coryniformis subsp. coryniformis KCTC 3167 = DSM 20001
GTGCCTGAATTGGAAGAGTTATGGGCTATCATTCGGGATGAACTCCAGCGTTCGCTTACCCCCGTGGGGTATAAAACTTGGGTCACCACCGCGAAACCAATCGCGTTAAATCAGAATCAGCTCATTATCGAAGTTCCTGAAGATCTGCAAAAAGATTATTGGGAACGCAACCTGGCTACAAAAGTGGTTGAATATGTTTATCAACATACCGGCGGCGAGATCACACCGATCATTCAGACTGCCAATCACGATGAAATCCGACAAACCACTACCACATCGCCGCAAGAAGAAGTAGGGGAGCGTAATACCGCCACGATCACACCGACATTTATGCGGCCGACGCATTTAAATAGTCGTTATACTTTTGACACGTTTGTTACCGGTAAAGGCAATCAAATGGCGCACGCAGCGGCTTTAGTCGTTTCCGAAGAACCAGGGACGATGTATAATCCGCTGTTCTTTTATGGTGGTGTGGGCTTAGGTAAAACTCACTTGATGCATGCGATTGGCCACCAAATGTTAGCATTACGGCCAGATGCAAAGGTTAAATACGTGACGTCAGAGGCTTTTGCCAACGATTTTATCAATTCGATCCAAACACGGCAGCAAGAGCAGTTCCGTCAAGAATATCGCAGTGTCGATCTACTATTAGTGGATGATATTCAATTTTTCGCCGATAAAGAAGGAACGCAAGAGGAGTTTTTTCATACCTTTAATGCACTTTACGATGATAAGAAGCAAATCGTGCTGACTTCAGATCGCCTACCAAACGAGATTCCGAAGCTGCAGGAGCGCTTGGTTTCACGGTTTAAGTGGGGACTATCCGTTGATATTACGCCGCCAGATCTGGAAACCCGGATCGCCATTCTACGGAATAAAGCGGATGCGGAACAATTACAGATCCCAGATGAGACCTTAAGTTATATTGCTGGCCAGATCGACTCCAATATTCGCGAATTAGAAGGGGCTTTGGTCCGCGTTCAAGCCTATGCCACAATGAAGCATCTGACGATTTCGACTAGTTTAGCCGCGGACGCGTTAAAGAATCTGAAATTAGCGGGGAAAAATAATGAACTGTCGATCGCTGATATTCAAAATGAAGTCGCTAAGTACTATGAAGTTTCAGTAGCTGATCTTAAAGGGAAGAAACGGGTCAAAACAATCGTGATGCCGCGGCAGATCGCCATGTATCTGGCGCGCGAGATGACTGATAATTCATTACCTAAGATCGGTAAATCCTTTGGTGGCAAAGACCACACCACTGTGATTCATGCACACGAAAAAATCGCCCAAGCGTTAGAACAAAATGAGCGACTACAAAATGATGTCCGCGAACTAAAAAATAATTTACGCACCAATTAAAGAATGGTCGCAAAAGTTTTTAGTTCAAATCAAGGCGGTTATAATTTTAAGCACATGTGGATAAGTGCTTAGTTGTCCACGGAGATATCCACAGGTTATGCACATGTGGATATCTTTATTGTCTAAGCGATTTTTTAGTTTTCCACAGCATTAACAGCCCCTACTACTATTACTTAAAAATCTTTTATATAATATAACTAACCCTAACCGTGAACGGTTTTAGTTCGCGGACACAAAACAAGGAGGTTCTTCATCAAATGCAATTCTCTATCAAAAGATCGCTTTTCATTAAAAACCTAAATGATGTTCAGCGAGCAATTTCTTCAAAAACGACCATTCCAATACTAACAGGGTTGAAATTAGTGTTAACTGAAGCTGGCTTGATGCTAACGGGTAGTGACGCTGATATTTCGATCGAAGCGTTCATCTCAGCTGATGACGAAAAAAATGAATTAGAAGTTGGTTCAACCGGCTCAATCGTTTTACCTGCACGTTTCTTCGGTGAAATTGTTAAAAAGTTACCTGAAGATACATTAACTTTAGAGGTTAAAGATAATTTCCAAACCGAATTACGTTCTGGCCCTGCTGCTTTTACGATCAATGGCCTAGACGCCAATAATTACCCTAATTTGCCGGTGATCGATACTGACAAACAAGTGGTGTTAGATGCGGCGGTCTTAAAACAATTGATCGCTCAAACCGTAATCGCGGTTTCTAACCAAGAAAGTCGGCCAATTCTGACCGGGATCCATTTAGTTTTAGCGAATCAAGAACTTTTAGCGGTTGCCACTGATAGCCATCGCTTGAGTCAACGTAAGATCCAACTCGACATCGACGCTGATATTCACTACGATGTGATCATTCCTGGTAAGAGCCTAGTCGAGTTATCCCGGACATTAGGTGACGATGTGGAAAACGTTGAGATGCGGATCGCTGAAAACCAAGTCTTATTTGTTGCCGGCACAACATCCTTCTATTCACGGTTGTTAGAAGGCAACTATCCAGAAACTTCACGCTTGATCCCAACTAGTTCATCGACACAAGTTGAATTCAACGCGCCACAATTATTGTCAGCGATCGAACGGGCTTCCTTGTTATCACATGAAAGTCACAATAACGTGGTTAAGTTAGCGCTAGATCCAGCAACCAACAAGGTAACTATTTATGGGAATTCACCGGATGTTGGTAATGTAGAAGAATCACTAAATGGTCAAAATCTTTCTGGTGAAGAATTAGAAATTTCGTTTAACCCAGATTATATGAAAGATGCTTTGCGTTCCTTCGGCCAAACGGAAATTCGCGTGGCGTTCACCTCAGCGTTACGCCCATTCACATTAGTCCCAACAGAAGATGCCGATCATTTTATTCAATTGATCACCCCAGTACGAACCTTTTAGACGCAAAATAGTGTTGCTTAATTGCAGCGCTATTTTTTATGTCAAAAATTTGGTAAAAAACAACTGAATCAGCTCATAAGCGCTTATTTTTTAATTTTAGCGATTTTTAGTATTACTAGTGTCTTTTGCTTATTTCAAATTAACTAGCGTTAGACGGCGAAAATTAGCCGATTAGATTGTACTTTCGTGAATAAACAGGTATAATATAAGTAGTAATAAAACGGTCATTGACCGTTTTACAGCCTATGAACAGGGCGGCAGACAATCGGTGGCGTCCTATTTCATAATGGAAGCGTGGGGATATCGTTTTGAAGAAAATTGTCTACCTCGAGACAGCTTATTTAACGCTAGGACAGTTATTAAAGGAACAAGCTTTAATTGACTCCGGCGGTCAAGCTAAGTGGTTTTTACGTGAGCAGACTGTTTTTGTAAATGGAATACCGGAAGATCGGCGGGGCCGCAAATTAGTGGCTGGCGATGCGGTTGAAATTCCAGATACAGGCAGCTTTTTTTTGCGGTCAGCAACTTCGGATAAGGCTGATGAATAATGTACCTCGATCATTTGCAATTAACTGATTATCGCAATTACGCACGCCTCGACGTTGATTTTTCGTCAGGCGTGAATGTTTTGCTCGGTGAAAATGCCCAAGGCAAGACGAACCTGCTAGAAGCAATCTATGTGTTGGCCCTGACTAAAAGTCACCGCACGCATAACGAGAAGGATTTCATCAGGTGGCAGGCTGACTTTGCTAAGATCACTGGATTGGTACAAAAAAGTAGTGGTAAAGTACCGCTGGAATTGGTGATCAGCAGAAAGGGCAAAAAAGCAAAGATCAATCATCTGGAACAGGCTAAGCTTTCCCAATATGTTGGACAGCTGAATGTGATCTTGTTTGCCCCGGAAGATCTTTCCTTAGTGAAAGGTGCACCTTCAGTTCGCCGGCGCTTTATTGATATGGAATTTGGCCAGATGAGTCCCAAATATTTATACAATATCAGCCAATACAAAACGGTTTTGCGGCAACGTAATCAATATTTAAAACAGTTAAAGTATAAACAAGCGACGGATCGCGTTTTTTTGGAAGTTCTGTCCGATCAATTGGCTGAATACGGCAGTTCGATCATTCAACAGCGGTTGGATTTTCTGACTAAATTGGAAGGCTGGGCCCAAGTATTGCACCACGATATTAGTAAAGGTCGTGAGCAGCTGACGTTTGAATATGTCAGTCAGTTGAAAGAAACTAGCTTACAGCAGGCACTTCATGCTGATGTGGCTCATGAGATCGAACAGGGAACGACTTTAGTTGGCCCGCACCGCGATGATGTCCGTTTTTTGGTGAATGGCAAAAACGTACAGACCTTTGGCTCACAAGGGCAACAGCGGACAACTGCCTTATCAGTTAAGTTAGCGGAGATCGATTTGATGAAGGAACAAACTGGCGAGTATCCAGTTTTGTTGTTGGATGATGTGTTGTCAGAATTGGATGATATGCGGCAGACGCATTTGCTCAAAGCAATCCAAAATAAAGTCCAAACTTTTTTGACTACCACCAGTTTAAGTGGTGTGGCTAAAACGATGATTGAAGCACCGCGCGTCTTTCAAATCGCGCACGGTGAATTGCAACAGACGACAGATACGGAATGATCGATCAATATAACTATGTTTCTTGCGGTGACCGAAACGGTTTGAGTTGAGGAAACGCAGTTGCGGCCGTTGTCCATTTTGCTGGCGGCAATCGCGCTCATCAAAAACATGGCAAGCCGAAAACCGGCAAGTTCAGGTCGCAGCGCTACGAGCATCAGAAGCGTTTATTAGCGGGCTGTGCTAATAAATGATCATTTTCAGAGAGATAGAGGAGGAAAACTCACTTGACGGATGCAGAAAAAAAAGAAGAACGTTTAGAAGAACTGGCCAAGTCGTATGATGCTAGTCAGATCCAAGTCCTAGAAGGCCTAGAAGCTGTACGAAAACGTCCTGGGATGTATATCGGGACCACGACTTCACAAGGTTTACACCATTTGGTTTGGGAAATCGTTGATAATGGGATCGATGAAGCCTTAGCGGGTTTCGCTGACGAGATCAATGTAACGGTTGAAAAAGACAATTCGATCCGTGTGACTGATAATGGTCGGGGAATCCCCGTCGATATTCAGCAAAAGACTGGTCGGCCCGCGGTTGAAACAATTTTTACTGTGCTACATGCTGGTGGTAAATTTGGCGGCGGCGGATATAAAGTCTCTGGTGGGCTGCATGGTGTCGGTGCCTCTGTTGTTAACGCGCTATCGTCTAAGTTGACGGTCGAAGTGATCAAGGAAGGCCATCGTTACTACATGGACTTTAAGCGTGGTAAAGTAGCGACTCAATTAAAAGAGATCAGCACCGCGCCTGAACATGAACATGGGACAATTGTTCGTTTCTGGCCCGATCCAGATATTTTCCAAGAAACGACCGTTTATGACATTAAGATTTTGACGACACGAATCCGTGAGTTGGCCTTTTTGAACAAAGGTTTGCGGATCACGATCGAAGATCTACGTGGTGAAGAACCAAGTAAACAAGAATTCCACTATGAAGGTGGGATCAAGAGTTACGTTGAGTTCTTGGACAATGGTAAACAGGATCTGTTCCCTGAGCCGATCTATGTTGAAGGTGTTGAAAAAGGGATTACGGTGGAAGTTGCACTGCAATATACCGAAGATTATCACACTAATTTGATGACCTTTACCAACAACATTCATACCTACGAAGGTGGGACCCATGAAGCTGGTTTTAAAACCGCTTTGACTCGGGTGATCAACGATTATGCTCATAAAAACGGCTTGATGAAGGAAAACGAAGGTAATTTATCTGGTGAAGATGTGCGTGAAGGGATGACTGCAGTTGTCAGCATCAAGCATCCAGATCCACAATTTGAAGGCCAGACTAAGACTAAGTTAGGTAATTCAGATGCGCGGACAGTCACGGATCATACTTTTGCTGAAACCTTCTCTCGTTACTTGATGGAGAATCCTAAAATTGCGAAGCAAGTGGTCGATAAAGGCTTATTGGCTTCGAAAGCGCGTTTGGCAGCTAAACGGGCCCGGGAAGTGACGCGGAAGAAATCTGGTTTAGAAATTAGTAATTTACCCGGTAAATTAGCTGATAATTCTAGTAAAGATCCAGAAATCTCTGAATTATTTATCGTCGAAGGGGATTCTGCCGGCGGCTCTGCTAAACAAGGGCGCTCACGTTTGACTCAAGCAATTTTGCCGATCCGTGGGAAAATTTTGAATGTGGAAAAGGCCTCGATCGATCGTATTTTAGCTAATGAAGAAATTCGGACGCTGTTTACGGCGATGGGGACTGGTTTTGGTGATGAATTTGATTTGGCCAAAGCACGTTACCACAAATTGATCATCATGACCGATGCCGATGTCGATGGTGCTCATATTCGGACTTTGTTGCTGACCTTGTTCTATCGCTTCATGCGACCAGTGGTTGAAGCTGGATATGTCTATATCGCGCAGCCACCGTTGTATCAAGTGCGTCAAGGTAAGATGCAACGCTATATTGATTCTGATGAAGAATTAGAACAGATTTTAGGTACCTTACAACCAAGTCCTAAACCAGTTATTCAGCGTTATAAAGGTCTAGGTGAAATGGATGCGTCACAATTGTGGGAAACGACTATGGACCCAGATTACCGCCGCTTGTTGCGAGTCGATGTCACTGATGCTAAGGAAGCTGATGAAGTCTTCTCAATGTTGATGGGCGACAAAGTTGATCCACGGCGGAAGTTCATTGAAGAAAACGCCCATTATGTTGAAAATTTGGACGTTTAGCCTAAATTATTTGGAAAGTACAATTAATTTTAGTTGACAGCTAACACTAAATATTTTCGCCACGTGCACTTTTGACCTTAATTAAAGTGCGCTAGCTAACGGATTTTTTGAAGGGAGTTAAATAGTTAATGGCAGATGAACCACAAAATCGGCGAATCCAAGACGTCAACTTAGCCAAAACGATGCGAACCTCATTTCTTGATTATGCGATGAGTGTTATCGTGGCACGGGCTTTGCCTGACGTACGTGATGGACTTAAACCGGTCCATCGGCGGATTCTTTACGGGATGAGTGAATTAGGTGTCACCCCAGATAAGCCGTACAAAAAATCCGCACGTATTGTCGGTGATGTCATGGGTAAATTTCATCCTCATGGTGACTCGGCGATCTATGAATCAATGGTACGGATGGCACAAGACTTCAGTTATCGCTACATGTTAGTTGATGGTCATGGTAACTTCGGTTCTGTCGATGGTGATGGCGCGGCCGCAATGCGGTATACCGAAGCACGGATGAGCAAGATCGCCACAGAAATGTTGCGAGACATCAATAAAGATACGATCGATTATCAAGATAACTATGACGGTACTGAAAAGGAACCCGTTGTTTTACCCGCACGTTTTCCTAACCTGTTAGTTAACGGGGCCACTGGGATCGCGGTTGGGATGGCAACAAATATTCCGCCACACAATTTAGCTGAAGTCATCAGCGGATTACACCTGTTGATGGATAATCCTGATGCGACGACGGCTGACTTGATGGAAGCAATTCCAGGACCTGATTTTCCAACTGGCGGTTTAGTTATGGGTAAGTCGGGAATTCGGCGTGCTTACGAAACCGGTAAAGGCACGATTACCTTGCGGGCCAAAACTGAGATTCAAGAAGAAAAAAACGGTAAACAGCGGATCATTGTGACGGAAATTCCGTATATGGTCAATAAGGCTAAGTTAGTCGAACGGATCGCTGAATTAGCTCGTGATAAACGCTTAGAAGGCATCACTGACTTAAACGATGAATCTGATCGTGATGGTATGCGGATCGTTATCGATATTCGTCGTGATATGTCCGCTTCGGTCGTTTTAAATAATTTATATAAATTAACGCCAATGCAGACGTCATTTGGTTTTAATATGCTGGCGATCGTCGATAATACGCCGCGCTTGTTATCACTGAAAGAAATTCTGCAATATTACCTGAAGCATCAGGAACAAGTGATCCGGCGGCGGACTGAATTTGATCTGCGTAAAGCGAAAGCACGCGCACACATCTTAGCTGGTTTGCGAATTGCATTGGATCATATCGATGAGATCATTCGCATCATTCGTAGTTCGAAGACTGGTGAAGTCGCGAAATCATTATTGATCGAACGCTATGAATTAGACGACAAACAAGCACAAGCCATTTTGGATATGCGGTTGGTTCGTTTGACTGGATTGGAACGGGACAAGGTTGAAGCAGAATACGCGGAATTGATGAAGAAAATCGCTGATTACCAAGATATTTTGGCTAAACCTGAACGGATCCACAACATTATTTATCAAGAATTATTGGAAATTCAGAACAAGTTTGGCGACAAACGGCGGACTGAATTATTAGTTGGTGAAGTCTTGAGTCTTGAAGACGAAGATTTGATCGAAGAAGAAGATGTTGTGATCACCTTGACTCATAACGGCTACATCAAGCGGTTACCAGCGTCTGAATTTAAGACGCAAAATCGTGGTGGTCGTGGGATCCAAGGTATGGGGATGCATGATGACGACTTTATCGAACATCTAGTTTTCACCTCGACCCACGATATGCTGCTATTCTTCACCAATACCGGGAAAGTTTATCAAGCTAAAGGCTATGAGATTCCTGAATATGGTCGAACGGCTAAAGGAATCCCAGTGATCAACTTACTGGAGATCGATTCTGGTGAACGAATCCAAACGGTAGTTAACGTCGCTGCTGGTGCCAGTGATAATTATCTGATGTTTACGACACGCGAAGGGGTCACCAAACGGACCGCCGTTAGTGAATTCCACAATATTCGTAGTAACGGTCTTAAAGCCATCACGTTGAAAGAAAGCGATGAGCTGATCAACGTTTGCTTGACTGATGGTAAACAAAACATCATTATCGGGACCCATTTAGGTTATGCCGTTAGCTTTGCTGAAACGGCAGTGCGTTCAATGGGCCGTTCAGCCACTGGTGTTCGCGGGATTCGTTTACGTGAAGGCGATTATGTGGTTGGTTCTGACATTCTCTCGCCAGACAGTGAAGTCTTGATCATTTCTGAAAAAGGCTATGGTAAACGGACGCCAGCTGCACAATACCCAATCAAGGGTCGTGGCGGTAAAGGGATCAAGACGGTCAACGTCAGCGCCAAAAATGGCCCATTAGCTGGTTTAGCAACGGTTAAGGGTGACGAAGACATTATGTTGATCACCAATACTGGTGTGGTAATTCGTTTCCATGTACGTGATGTTTCGCAAACTGGTCGGGCCACCTTAGGGGTGCGTTTGATCCGTGTCGATGACGAAGCTAAAGTGGCAACGATGGCTAAGGTTGCTGCTGAAGATGAAGCGGCAGCACCGGAAGAAACCATTGCTGATGGGACTGCATCAAGCGCAACAACTGAGCAAGGTTCAGCCCAAGTCGATGAATTAGTTCGTCGTGCTGAAGCTGATCAAAATGATGACCAAGATTAAATTTAAAAACAAATAAAGCATTTCTGCGTAGTTTATATATAGACGACGAGGAAATGCTTTTTTGTGTTGAGTTTTGTTGATTGAGGAACTTTTTGGCTGCTGGATCGTTTGTGGTAGCCGAAAAATTAAATGTTGCACAGGTGACTGGTAACAGACTTAACGTAGGGGTGTCTGATGGCAACTGTCTGAGAAAAAAAGAAAACAAAGTTGAAACTTCAGGTGGTGCATGCTATAATTTTATTTTGTGAGTATCTAAGGTTTTAGATTCTCCTTGTTCTTACATTTGGGTAAGGACCTTAAAGACCATAAGGAGGTGAACAGTCATGGCTCAATCAAAGAAATATGAAATTCTTTACATCGTACGTCCTGATATTGAAGAAGCAGCCAAAGCGGCCTTAGTTGAACGTTTTGACACTATCTTAAGCGATAACGGTGCTGAAGTGGTTGAATCAAAGGACTGGTCGAAACGGCGCTTAGCGTACGAAATTAAGAAGTATCGCGAAGGTTTATACCATTTAGTTAAGGTTACAACTGAAGACGATAAAGCGCTTAATGAATTCGACCGTCTGGCTAAGATCAATGATGACATTTTACGTCACATGATCACACGCGTAGAAGAATAATTAAACATTAAAAAATTTATAAGAGAGGGGAGCGATAGGATGATCAATCGAGTAGTCCTAATTGGACGTTTGACCCGGGATACTGAATTACGTTATACCAGTGGTGGTGCAGCAGTTGCTTCATTCACTTTAGCAGTTAATCGCCAGTTCACTAACCGTAATGGGGAACGTGAAGCTGACTTTATCAACTGTGTGATGTGGCGTAAATCAGCCGAGAACTTTACTAATTTTACCCATAAAGGATCATTAGTAGGGATCGAAGGTCGGATTCAAACACGGAATTATGACAACGCTGAAGGTCAACGTGTTTACGTGACTGAAGTTGTTGCCGATAACTTCTCATTGTTAGAATCACGTTCTGCTGACGAACATCGTCAAAGTACTGGCGGTGGCCAAAGTTCTGGTGGTTATAACAATAATAATCAGTCTAACGGCTTTAGCAGCAGTAACAACGCATTCAACTCAGCTCCTCAATCAACAACTAATCCGGCTCCTAGCAATGGTCCTGCCAGCAGCGCAAATAGCAATCCGAATGATCCATTTGCAAATAATGGTGAATCGATTGATATTTCCGATGATGACTTACCATTCTAGTAACTGGTAATTTGAGGGAGGAATAAGCTATGGCTCAACAACGTAGAGGCGGACGTCGTCGTCGTAAAGTCGATTTTATCGCTGCTAATCATATTGAACATATCGATTACAAAGATACTGACTTATTACGTCGTTTTATTTCAGAACGTGGTAAGATTTTGCCACGTCGGGTAACTGGCACAAGTGCCAAGAACCAACGTAAAATCACGATCGCAATCAAGCGGGCACGTATCATGGCATTATTGCCATTCGTTGCCGAAGATACTGGTATGTAAAAAGGATCCGGGGAAACCTGGATTTTTTTTTGCCTTAAATTTATGCTTCACGTGAAACATTTTTAAGCTGACAAACGTTGATTTGTCGGCTTTTTGTTTTGTTCTGGCACAAACTCGGCACACTCTGAAAGGTTTTCATTCTGATAGCACTGTGACCAATCCTTCCAGTCGTTTAGAAGCCTCAATGTCACTCTTGGGGTAGAGGTGACCGTAAATCTCTAAAGTCGTCCGCACATCCTTGTGCCCAAGGCGATCTCGAATCACTAACGGATTCTCCCCAAGACTGATTAGCAGTGAGGCGTGCGAGTGCCGCAATGCGTGGGCAGTCACAGTCGGCACTTTAGCCAACTCACCGTAGTCATGGACAATATCATTGATGTAGGTGCTGTTTAGCGGCGC
The DNA here is from genome assembly GCF_002706425.1 of Loigolactobacillus coryniformis subsp. coryniformis KCTC 3167 = DSM 20001. Classification (NCBI taxonomy): domain Bacteria; kingdom Bacillati; phylum Bacillota; class Bacilli; order Lactobacillales; family Lactobacillaceae; genus Loigolactobacillus; species Loigolactobacillus coryniformis. The sequence goes on from NZ_CP017713.1 coordinate 11,163, forward strand.
ACCGTCTTGGGATAGAACAAACTCCGAGCGGGTCATCAATCGCTGATCTTCGTACCACTCTTCCAAGTAATCAATCGTTTGCTTATCAATACTGGATGTAAGCTGATTCCTGAGACAACTTTTAAGAGAGGGTATAATGAATAAATCATCTCTCAAAAGGAAGGAATTTTTACATGCCAACTCGTTACGACAAAGAATTCAAACAAAAACCTATATAAGCAAGGCGAATCAGCTGCCCAACTGGCCAGAGAATATGGCATTGGCTATTCAACAGTTCATAAGTGGATCCAGGGCCAGGCCAAAACTCAATCCGGTAAATCGCCAGACGAAATCAAAGCGATGGAAAAGCGACTGGCTTCGCTGTCTGAGGAGAACGAAATCCTAAAAAAGCCCTGGGCTTCCTTGCGCAGAAGTAACCAATATCTTTGATTACATTCACCAAGAAAGCCATCACCACCAGGTAACCAAGATGTGCCGAATCCTCGGTGTTTCCAGAGCTCAGTATTATCGTTATCGATCCCCCAAACCTTCAAAACGCCGGGCCGAAGATGCGGGCTTGAAACAACGGATTCTGCGGATCTTTGCGGAATTTAAGCAGCGATACGGTGTTATGAAGATCCACCATGAATTGAATCTGGAACTTCAACCACTGCAGCTTCGGTGCAGTCCACGACGGATTTCCCGGCTCATGAAGGAACTGGATATCCACTCCGTTACCGTCAATAAGTGGAAAGCGGCTTCGGCTTCCAAAACCAAGGTTGAACAGCGTCCCAACTTGCTTAAGCAGGATTTCTCGACCACTGGTTTAAATCAAAAATGGACCGCTGATATGACCTATATTCAAACGAAGCGTAATGGCTGGTGTTACTTATCAACCATCATGGACCTGCACTCACGACGGATTATCGGCTATTCATTCTCAAAAAAGATGGCTACTGATTTAGTCTTAAAGACCCTGGAAAGCGCGGTTAAAAATTGAACCATTACTGGGGACCTGATTATCCACACAGACTTAGGATCACAGTACACCAGCGATGATTACAACCAACGGTTAACAGAACTACATATCCGCCACTCATACAGCCGTAAGGGTTGTCCGTATGATAATGCGCCAATGGAATCCTTTCACGCTTCCCTCAAAAAGGAATGTGTTTATCCAGTGCCGGTCTTTGAAGATTATGAAACTGCCGCTGCCGTCCTTTTTGAATATGTGCATGCTTTCTACAATAGGAAGAGAATTCATAGTTCACTGGGCTACCAGACCCCCTTACAAGTTGAAATTGCAACACTTACGAGCCAAATGGCCGCCTGATTTAATGCTTTCCAGGGTTCAAATAAGTTATTAATCGCGATTAATGATTTATTTGAGCTGTGGAGGGTAAACGCGGTTCTGAATGTCTCTTAAAATCTGTCTCAAATATTGACTTCAATCCATAATACGATCGAGGATCTAGCCTATACGGATATGTTGTTTAATCCATTTTACGATCAACCGGTGAATTATTTAAATCAGGTTGCGCAGATGGCAATTGATCAAGAAGCATGAAATTTTAGTTGGGGTCGTGGCATAATGAATTATGCTGGGGCCTTTTTTGTTTAGGTAGTTAACGTGATAAAAGTGCCATTTTAAATCAGCGCTGAATCAATAAAGTGATTGTGATAAAATAGGGTTATCATTTTAGGAGCTTGGTCAAAAGGAGTTATTATGAAAAAATTGTTTTCAAAGGACCATTTACCAGCATTCTTGCAAAATGATCGATTACGCTTAACCGCGATCGGACTGGTTGTCTTAGCGATGTTTGGGGTTATCCTAGCTTTCTTTATTAATTTTATATTAGGAATCTTCTTATTAGTATTGTTCGCAGCTTTAGTGGGAACCGTTTTTTATGCATTGGAGACAGTGACGAAGAACACTAATAAATATATTTCGGATCTATCGTATCGAATCAAGCGTGGTGAACAAGAAGCGCTGATCAAGATGCCGATCGGAATTTTGTTATATAGCGAAGAAAATGAGATCGAGTGGACCAACCCTTACCTACAGGAATATCTAGGTAAAAAAGAAGTGCTAGGTGAGCAGATTGCGACAATCGATCCTGAGCTAGCCAAATTGATCACTGAAAATGAAGCAACCAACGAGCCCAAAACGGTCCGTTGGGGTGATAATCAATTTGAGATCATCATTCAAGAAGGTATTCGCGTTGTTTATTTATTGGACATTACGCGGTACGCAAAGATCGAAGAACGGTATAATGAGGAACAATTAGCAATCGGCCAGATCTTCTTAGATAATTATGATGAGATCACACAAACAATGACCGATAAAAGTATTTCTAATCTAAATAATTACGTGACTAATGAATTAAGTAACTGGGCACGGCATTATGGGATGTTTCTAAAGCGGGTCGATGACGATCATTTCTTCCTACTGACTTATGCTAAGGCGTTGAAAGAAATTGAGGCGGATAACTTCAAGATCCTTGATCGGATTCGTGATCGAACTTCAAAGCAGAATTATCCACTAACCTTGTCGGTTGGGATCGCGAATGGCGATACGGATTTGGCTAAGTTGGCCACTGTTTCGCAAAGTAATCTTGATTTAGCTTTAGGTCGTGGTGGCGATCAAGTCGTCGTTAAGGCGGAAAATGGTCAAGCACGATTCTATGGTGGTAAAACTAACCCGATGGAAAAGCGGACACGGGTGCGGGCACGGATGATCAGCCAAGCATTACAAGAAGTGATGAATCAGGTCGATCAAGTCTTCGTTATGGGACACGCACAGCCCGATATGGACTCGTTAGGGGCTTGCCTAGGGATTCGCCGGATCGCAGCGATGAACGGCAAGAAATGCTCGATCGTGGTCAATCAAGAGCATGTGCATACGGACATCCAACGTTTATTAGCTCAGTTACAAGCTGATCCTGAAATTGGGCCCGATATTCTGACACCAGATCAGGCGCCGGAGTTAGCAACTAATCACAGTTTGTTAGTGATGGTTGATCATTCGAAGCCATCGATCTCAACTAGCCCGATTTTATATCATCGTTTATCTAACCGAACGATTATTATTGACCATCATCGTCGTGGTGAAGAATTCCCAGAAAACCCGATGTTGGTTTATATCGAACCGTATGCGTCATCAACTTGTGAATTGATCACCGAAATGTTCGAGTACCAACCTAAGGAAACTGAAGCTATCAACAAGCTAGAAGCAACGGCGATGTTAGCCGGTATTACCGTTGATACAAAGTCCTTCTCATTACGGACAGGGACACGGACTTTTGATGCGGCCAGTTACTTGCGTTCAGTTGGTGCCGATGCGGTTATGGTTCAACGGCTGCTGAAAGAAAATGTCGATAATTATATTCAGAAAAATCATTTGATCGAGTCGATTGAATTTATCCGCCCAAATATGGCATTATGTTTAGGTGAGGAAGATGAGACCTACGATCCAGTTATCGCGGCACAAGCGGCCGATACGCTGTTATCATTGTCGGGGATCGACGCTTCCTTTGTCATTACCCGGCGGCCTGGCGGCGATATTGGAATCTCCGCGCGTAGCCTAGGTGAGGTCAACGTGCAGGTGATCATGGAGCAACTCGGCGGCGGTGGTCACTTATCCAACGCAGCAACACAATTGCAAGATTCAACGGTGGCAGCAGCACGCGATCAATTGGAGCAAGTCATCACTAAAATTGAGCAAGACACAGCAGAGTAGTGTACTTGAGACTACAAGATGGATAATGGCAGTTAATTATCCTAATTGGTAACGTCTAAAGTTCCATGAAACCCAAGTTCAAAACCGGATGTTCAAGGGGGGATGACGATTAATATATGGAATCACCGTTCACGGATGAATCGAACTTAATTCAGGTGTTGCTTCTCACTGGATCTTGCCTATTTTATGTGTTCTAGGGTACACAAATTAAGCCTTAGTTAGTCTGATTTTTCAGAATATCTAGGCTGCTGTTGGTAATTGAGACTGCGCTAGTTCAATTAGCGCCAGCCATTTGTCCGGCATTCGTTCAAACGGTTTGAGTTGTGGTAACTCAACAGGAATGCGGTAATGCAGTGCTTCATGAGGCCGCAAGAAGTTATAGGCCGCTGAATAAAGTGCCGTGTAACTCGCTGAACCTGTGGCAGAGCCAAAGCCGGTACTGGAACGATAATTTTCTTTGTAGGAACGATTCAAGCGCTCAATGGTTTGCTTTAAGAAGCGGTACTCACGACTGATCTCGTCTTTGTTTTCAAGACCAACAACCTGGTGAATGCCAAACTTGATGCCCTGTTGTGCAAAATAGATCTGGGCAACTTGGTAGATCGGATTCGCGTCAACGACGAAGTTAAGCTTCTCAGGGATCTGAGGCATCTTTTGGAGGACTTGGTTGATCGCAATGACCGCTGATTCGGTTGTGCGATTAGGGGTCACGTAGTCGGCGAGAATGAGCTTACACTTGGCGTCGTAGAAGTAGAAGATATAGTGCCACTTGCCTTTCACGCGCACGTAAGTCTCGTCACCAACAATCTGATCGGACAGTGCGTAAGGATAATTCGCCCAGAAAGGCCGGACAACAGCGGCTACCGCCATTTCGTAGTTATGGATGGTCTGGTGTGAGATTTTAACGCCATGAATATCGTACATGATCGCTGCGGTTCGCCGCGCTGACAGACCATAGTTGATGTGATAGGTCAGCACCAAGCCCAGCACTTCAGGGCTGGCTTGAATCCGATTGAGGTCTACCGGTGCTTGGATCGGCGATTCTGGCGCAATGCCTTTAAGTTCAAAGTTGTAGGTTCGCCAAGTGTAGCGCACCTTGTGGGCAGTTGGATGGACGTTGAAGTCAGCGACTTCAGCGGGTGACATTGAGGCGATCGCACCAAGGCGAAATGCGCACTTATCGTTGTAACAACACCAGACGTCGAACTTGGTCCGACGGTTGTGAATACTCAGGCGATTCTGGCAATAAGGACAACGTAAAGCGACCGTCTTATTCTTCTCGGCGTGACCATCTTGAAACTTGAACTGACAGACCTTGCACCGTAGCTGACCGCCAGCACCGTTATTGGCGTAAAGATAGTCCTGTGGTGCCGAGCACCGCGGACAGTCTTGCGCCGCAAAGCTGATTGGTTTACGCCGCCTGACTGGCAGTATCGGCTTACCGTTCTTTTCAAGCGACTCAGCGATCAACTGCTGGTAGTCGAGGGCTTCAGAACCGATATCAGCTTGAAGTAGTGGGACTTTCTCATCGACCTGAAATTGGTTAAAACGCTTGAATACCGGTTTATCAGCGCTTGGCAGCCGTGAATGATCAAAGATCTCAGCCAACTGAGCTAAAAGGATCAAAATAATTTGTCTTTGGAGCTTGATTATTAGAACTAAATAGGCTATTAATGGTGTATGCACTCGAATCCTTCTTTCTGGATTTTCTTGTTGGTGGCACACCAAGAATACCAGAAAAAGACGTTCGGGTGTTTTTTAATATTCGGAAATTAATAACAAAAACGAGGTACGTTTGACAGTACCTCCTAATTAGAGGGGGAACTAATAATGAAAGTTATTTTCTTAGAAGATGTACGCGGTAAAGGCAAACGTGGGGAGATCAAAGAGGTACCCGACGGCTACGCACAAAACTTTTTGATCAAAAACGGTAAAGCCAAATCAGCAACTAAGCAAGCAATGAGTCAACTGCACGGTCAACAACGGGCAGAAGAACGGCGTGCTGAGGAAGAATTAGCTGAAGCTAAAAAATTAAAGCAAGTAATCGAAGCTGATGATACGGTCGTTGTGATCAAATCAAAAGCGGGCGCAGATAGTCGTTTGTTTGGCTCAGTACCAAGCAAACAGATCGCTCAAGCTTTGAAGCAGCAATATCAGATTGAAGTCGACAAACGTAAGATCGAATTACCAGAACCAATTCGTGCGTTAGGCTATCGCAATGTACCCGTAAAATTATACGGCGATGTAACGGCAAAAATTCGGGTACACATCACTGAAAAATAGCTAATTTAAACAAAATGTAACTTAGAGACGACAGGCATTCAACTGCAGTAATCAGTAAAGCGGAAGAAACGCCTGCCGTCTTTTTGGATGGTCAAGGGACTGTTAATGTTAATTCGAACAACGTATAATAATGGCAGTGTTTTGTCGTTTAAGGCGGATTATTTGCCAGTTGTTTTTTAAGAGAGGATTTTTTGCGTGAATGAATTAATCGATCAAACACCGCCACAGAATATTGAAGCCGAACAAGCGGTTCTCGGTGCGGTTTTTCTAAATCCTGATGCGTTGGTTGAAGCGATGGAATTTGTTACGGCGGCGGATTTTTATCGGCGAGCTCATCAGCTGATCTTCCAAGCAATGATGGATCTAAATGACGTTTCCGAAGCAATCGACGTGGTAACGTTAAAAGATCGCTTAGAAGGACAAGGTCAGTTGGAAGATATTGGCGGCTTGCCTTACTTAGCTGATTTAGCGGTGGCGGTACCGACTGCGGCGAACGTGGCTCATTATGCTAAAATCGTGCAGGAAAAATCAATCTTGCGTCGCCTGATCCAAGCCGCGACCAATATTGTGACTAAAAGTTATACCGAAGATGATGTAACAGCGATTCTGGATGAAGCTGAACAAGACATTATGAATGTCTCGGAGCAGCGTAATTCAACGGGTTTTAAGCCAATCGCTGATGTTTTGAATAGCACAATTGAACAAATTGATCAGTTATACCAAAATAATGATGATATCACTGGTTTACCAACTGGTTATCGTGATCTAGATAAAATGACGGCTGGATTGCAGGAAGATGAATTGATCATCCTCGCTGCCCGGCCAGCCGTTGGTAAAACGGCCTTTGCCCTGAATATTGCCCAAAATGTCGGCACTAAAACCGATAAAACGGTGGCAATATTTAGTTTGGAAATGAGCGCTGAATCGCTAGTTAACCGGATGTTGTGCGCAGAAGGCAGTATTGATGCTGGCCATTTGCGGACGGGGCAATTATCGGAAGAAGAATGGCAGAACTTGATCATCGCCATGGGTAGCTTGTCCAAGGCATCGATCTATATTGATGATACCCCAGGGAATAAGATGTCAGAAATTCGGGCTAAATGTCGGCGGCTAGCTAAAGAAAAGGGTAACCTCGGCTTAGTGGTAGTCGATTATCTACAGCTGATCGAAGGTAGCAACAAAGAAAGTCGCCAGCAAGAAGTTTCTGGCATTTCGCGGCAGTTAAAAAAATTAGCTAAGGAATTACGGGTCCCGGTAATTGCGCTATCCCAGCTTTCTCGTGGTGTTGAGCAACGGCAAGATAAGCGGCCCGTGTTGTCTGATATTCGTGAATCAGGGTCAATTGAACAGGATGCCGATATCGTTGCTTTCTTATATCGTGACGATTACTATCGTGATGAAGATGGCGGCGAGGATGATGACAATAGTAACTTTGCCCAGAATAGTGCCGCCGGGGGCGAGCGTGCCGAAGATCAAGAAGTCGGTGAAGTTGAAGTCATCATTGAGAAAAACCGTAGTGGTGCCCGGGGAACGGTTAAATTATTGTTCGTTAAACAGTACAATAAGTTTTCTTCGATCGCCTATGTACCAGAAGCTCAATAGGTAGGTAATTAGTATGAAAGCAAAGTTAAAAGAACGTTTAGATGTTTTCAGTGATGCGAACTTGATCACGATTATGGTGCTGGCGTTGTCGGTGGAGATTCACGGCCAAAGCATCCATTATACGTAACTTTTTCATACAGTAGGGATCTATTGTGTTAGTTTCTGTTTCATCGCTAATTTATGGTATCAGCACGCAGTGATCTTCAATGAGGCTAAAATGGTGCCTAACCGAATCGTCATATTGTCACTGATGCCGACGTTTACACGGTTAATGACGGAAGCTATGACCTAAGTAACAGTGTTAGTGTATGGTGGTTTGAATTTGGTGATCTCACTATTATTTAGCTGGATTGCTAAAACGATCATCCATGAAAAGTACCCTGATAAAAACGATATGCGCAAGGTCTATAATGTGATCTATGGCGATAGCTACCTTGAATCAGGCTTACTTTACTTAGGAATTATGGTGCTAGGCTATTTTTGGCCACGAGTAGTCCTGGTGCGCTACATTATTATGCCGATTCACTCCTTCATTAGTGATAGTGCGAGAGCGTGAATAAATGGATGAGGTGGCGAAAATGGACGTACAGGGGGCAACATGGCTTATTGGAAATGTCGCACAGTGACCAGCAGCAATTCAAACGTCTATTGTTAGACTATACGCGCCAAGAAACGTCGTTCAGGTAAGGAATTAGCAGAACAAAAAACCGCCTGGCAGAATTTTTCTCACCAGGTACGGCAGAAGTTTGGTATTTTTGATGCAACATTAGCCTTATGGCTGCAATAATCATGGCAACGCGGTTTTGAACTACGACGTCATCAATAATAACTAGTAAGTAACCCACCGTAAAAATCGATGGGTTATTTTTGTGCGTCAGATAATTCAATTATAACTATTTAATTTATTTTCTATACTAAATTTCTAATAAATACTTGAGTTACCTCTGTAAAGCGATTATATTTAAGATATATTCGGGGTTCTAACTTTTTAATTTGGAGGATAAATGATTATGAATAGAAAACGGATCCTTAGCGCCGCATTGGCTAGTGCGCTTTTATTTGCACCTTTTTTGGGCCAAACATCATCAGTATTGGCGAATAGTTTTTACGCCAATCAAACAAATGCAGAACGGGCGGACATTACCAATTGGGTTGCTAACGATACGGAACAGATCAGCAGCAATATCAGTTCACAGCATATTGATATTAATAACTTAGACCAGAGCAAATACATTATTCAGTGGGGGGATACTTTATCCGGTATTTCAGCTGCGACGGGGATCTCGGTACGTAAATTAGCCTACGATAATAATATTAAAAATGTTGATTTGATTTATGCTGGTGATACTTTGATTTTAAATCGTGACGGTTATGTACCGGCTGATTGGTATTATCAGGGCGATGGTACTTGGGTTGCTAATACGAAAGTGACGATCAACAATTTTATCGATAATAGTGATAATACTGTTAATATCAACGTTTCACCTGTGACCGTAAATGATAGTAGTACCGATAAGTCCACGAATGTTTATGCGTCGCCGGCTGATTCTAATGCTAACTCTGGATCAACCACCGCTGCAGCTGATGAAGACACCGCGAGTACTAAAGCTGCAGCAGCATCGCCTAAGCATGAAGCAGCTGATTCAGATACTGACACTACGAATGCCAGTAGTGATGATACTTCAAGTACGACTAGTGCAATATTGGATGATGATGAATTTGCTGACGCCATCAGTGATAAGTTAGCCGATAAATTAGGACTCGAAGATGAATCTGCATTATCGGTCGACTTTACGGAACAAGATGAAGATACCGCTACAGATAGTGAAAGTAGCGATACCGAAGATGAAGATGCTGAATCAGTGGATGATGAGTCTAGTGATGAAGCTAATGAGGATTCTGATTCTGAAACCGAAACACTTTATGATGAAGATCAACCAATCGTGACTAGCAACACGAAGCAAACAACTAAAAACGCTAATAAATTAGCTAAGAAAATTTATCGGCAATTAAAAGAAGATAATAAGCTAAGTGATATCACTGACGTTGACGACATCGAAGTGATCGTTATTGCGACTGATGATGGCTTTGACTTTAATGTTGCTTTACCAACGGACGATGATAGTTCAGATTCAGCAGCGAATACTGATGAATCTAGTGATGATTCTGATTCAGAGACGGAAGATAACGATGATGATACTGAATTTGAGGAAGACAGCTCTGATGAAAGTGATACTGAGGCTAGTAATACAGCCGTTACAACTAGTTCTAACGAGGACACCAGCACTGATGTTGATGAATAGTGCAAGTACAGCGGTTAATCGTAATTAAGTGAAAGGAATTAGTAGCTGATGAAGAAAAAAATATGGGTAATTTTGGGTGTGTTGGTCGTTATTGTTTTAGCAGTTGGCGGCGGCTTTTATTGGAAGATGAGTCATTCGGTGGCGCAGCGTATCCCCGGCAATACTTACCGCTATCAAAGTGTGTCTAAGGATAAGTCGCTTTATGTGACCTTTGCGCAGAGTGGTAACAAAATTGTGGTTAATCAAGACAAAAATACCGCGCTTAATGCGGCCAAAAGTCAAAGTGCATTTGCCAAAGAATACGCTGCACAATCTAAAGAAATCACTTGGAACTATAAAGCTGAAGGCGGTACGCTAACTTTGGCCCAGATCAAAAATAATAAGGTATCGCAGTGGCAGTATAATAAGATTCTAGCAACTAACAGTAAGTTTACTGCTCGGAGTTTTACGTACCAGATCGCTCAGGCTGGGCAAGGACAAGTCAAAAGCAAAACGGTTTTTGAAAAGGTAAATTAATCGCGACTTTAAAATATGACTGTTATGACGGGAAATCATGTCACAATAGTCATATTTAATTTGAGTTATTAATCGGCAACGATTATCGTAGTAAGTCGGACGATGGTGTGTTTTAAATCAATTGGGAGGCTCAATGAAATTTAAGCAACAAACGATAATCGTACTGGCTGGCGTTTTATTATTTTTAAATCAAACAACGTTGGCGACTGCCAGTACTGGTAGCAGTGCGACAAGTAATACAGCGGTGGCCATTAAGGCACGGTCAGCTACAGGATTAGATACAGCGGCGTTTTCTGCAGCACTGCAAGCTAAGCTGACGGCTAAGTTAGCGGCGGCTACAGATCAAGTGGCGGTTAATTTTGTGGCGCGAACCGCTGCTAGCGCAACTACACTGGCGGATACTGATACTGCAACCGCACGACCACTTTACCAGCAAGCATGTTTACTGCCATTAAGTAGCTCCAAACTAACTACTAAAAATGCAGATAAATTAGCTAAGCAAATCTATAAGCAATTAAAAGCGACTGATCAGTTGCCGTTGATCGATCAAGCCGCCTCACTGGAATTGACGGTGACCACAAGCGGAACAAAGTTCGCTTTTAATGGGATTATGGTCGATAGCGCGACTTTAGATTTTGATCCGGCAACTTATCAGGATAATACCAATTTAGAATAATGCGAGTACTAAAATAGGACGTCGTGGCATGATTATGGTCACAACGTCCTATTTTTATTTGCTCGTTGCCGGATCAACGGGTAAATTTTGCTGCCATAAATAATTTAAATAACGCAAGGAAATACAGCTGATGACGACTAATGCGATCAAACTTTCACCACGAGCGGCTACTTGTAGCCAGAATATATGCTGGCCGGCTTGCTGCAGGTAATCGACTAAATAAGTCAGTCCCAGCGCGCTGATCACCAAAGGAAAGGTAAAGGCAGCGTAGCTCGGGTAAAAGGGAATTCGCGCCAATCGTGGCATTAGCACCAATACAAATAGATAGGCGAGCTGTGCTAATATAACTAGCGACCAGAGTAAATTTGTCTGGGGGTGTGCAAAATCACGCAGATAGCCGGCAAGGCAAAGCGAACCGGGTGCGGCTAGCACGGTGATCAGCGGCAACGTCGCTTCAGGCATCTGGCGTACGATCAAAATACGCCACAAAACTAACGGTAGTAAAACTAAATAAGTACCTAGCGCCAACCAAAAAGTGACTTGGCCTAACAGTGGATTAAAATGTGCAGCGGTCAAAGGAATGACGCCAATACCGACATAGACGATAAACCAACTAGGATAGAGCTGTGTTAAGCGTAGATGCGTTCTGCCGACAAAATACCAAGTAAAATAACCTAACAGGCTATACTGTAAAATCACGCCAGTGTACCAAATCAAGTTAGCCAGTAGCGGATAAGTAGTGAAAAAAGTTGCCGCCACTAATAAAGCCATGGAAAAGTTGGGAAATACGGACGCAATGATCGGATCTCGTAGCAATACTAAGGTTTCTCGCGGAGCAAGCATAAATTTGAGTACGATCAGAATAATTAAAGCGATTCCAATTATACCGAAAAAATTTCCGAGTAATAAATGCTGGTAGTCTTTAAACAAGTTACCTAGTGACACCAAAGCTAAAATTAAGCCGCAAATTGGTAGCGGAATTGAGTTTAAAAATTTAGACAAATAAGGGACCTCCGACTTTAAGTTGAACTGCTACTATTTTACGGAAGATTAGTGATTTTTACAATAAGAGAATAAAATTTGAAATAATGTTCGTCTTTTAATCGATAATTTTGATAAAATAAAAATTTCATTCGGATTTAACTTGCGACGGAGCCCTTTTATTGTTAGAATGGGCTTTGGTGTGTTGTTGCATTGCAGCAAGGCATACACTAATTCAATGAGGTGTTATTATATGGCATCAGTTGTTGTAGTAGGATCCCAATGGGGCGATGAAGGAAAAGGAAAAATCACCGATTTCTTAGGCGAAAGTGCCGATGTTATTGCTCGGTCACAAGGCGGCGACAATGCTGGACATACGATCCACGCGCAAGGCAAAGTCTTGAAACTTCGCTTGATTCCATCCGGTATTCTGTATCCCGACAAACTCTCGATCATCGGTAACGGTGTGGTGGTCAACCCAGAGTCGTTGGTAGCAGAATTGGACTACTTAGCTGAGAATGGGGTAACGGCGGATAATCTACGGATTTCTGACCGCGCCCACGTAATCTTACCCTACCATATCGAACTTGACCGCCTGCAAGAAGTAAGTAAAGGCGATCAAAAAATCGGCACCACCAATCGCGGTATCGGCCCGGCTTATATGGATAAAGCAGCGCGTACTGGGATCCGGATGGTCGATCTACTCGATAAGGACATTTTCGCAGCTAAATTACGAGAAAATCTCGACTTTAAGAACCAATTATTCACTAAAATTTATGGCGGCAAGGCCCTGAATTTTGATGATATTTTTGAACCATTTTATGCTTATGGCCAACGTTTGAAGCAGTTTGTAACTGATACTTCAGTACTTTTGAATGACGCCTTAGATAATGGTAAAAAAGTATTATTTGAAGGTGCCCAAGGGGTCATGCTGGATATTGACCAAGGCACGTATCCATTTGTCACTTCGTCCAATCCAGTTGCCGGTGGTGTAACAGTCGGTAATGGGGTTGGCCCAACTCAGATCAACCGGGTTGTCGGTGTCTGCAAAGCTTACACCTCACGAGTCGGTGATGGGCCATTCCCAACTGAATTGTTGGATGAAACTGGTGACTTTTTACGTGAAGCTGGCCATGAATATGGGACCGTTACTAAGCGGCCACGGCGGATCGGCTGGTTTGATTCAGTTGTTATGCGCCACGCTAAGCGCGTTTCCGGCTTAACTGATCTGTGCTTAAATTCAATTGACGTACTCACTGGTTTAGAAACGGTTAAAATTTGTACCGCTTATGAACGCAATGGCGAAACGATTTACCATTATCCCGCTAGCCTAGACGAATTAGCGCAATGCAAGCCGATCTATGAAGAAATGCCTGGCTGGCAAGAAGATATTACTGGTGTGAAAACACTAGCTGAATTACCTGAGAATGCCCGCCATTATGTTGAACGTGTCGCTGCCTTAGTTGGCGTCAATATTGCCACGTTCTCCGTTGGTCCAGATCGTGATCAAACCAATGTTTTAGCTGATATTTGGCAAGAAGCATAACCAAAAAGTCGACGTTTAAATACGCCGACTTTTTTTGTACTCGTAATTCCAAACTACTTTCCGTAAACGCAGTTGTGACATAAACAATTTATGTTCAACTCCTTCTTTATCCTTCTGAACAATATAGCTAAGCGGGAAAAGTTACCTTATGTCACACGCTCGATTGTGCGGCCCGATGATTGGACAGTATGTGGCAATCTTTTTTGGCAATAAAAAATACGCCGACAAAATTAAACTTGCCGGCGTATTAAGCAGTTGGTTAGCCGAAGTATTCCTTTGGATAGGCTTCGCCAATTTTATGCACGATTTTTAGAGGTTGTTGTGGTGCTTGTGTTGCTAACTTTTCGCTACGTTTAACAAAGTCACGGAAAAGATCTTGCATCTCAGTGTAATGCTTATACATGTTTTCTGGATGCCATTGAACGGCCATAATTTGATCACTATCGATCGATTCAATTGCTTCGATCACATGATCGTCTGCGTAAGCTACACTGCGGAGACTAGGCGCTAATTCTTTGACCGCTTCATGATGGCGGGAGTTAACATACGGCCGCTCGCCTAAAAGCGTAAATAAGCGAGAATCAGACTCAACGTTAACATGATGCGTTGGTAAATTACCCGGTGATGTCTGTGAGTGCTTCATCTGCGCTGCAGGATCTTCGGAAAGATCTTGATACAAGGTGCCACCGAGAGCGACATTGATCACTTGCATGCCACGGCAGATACCGAAAATACTTTTACCAGCCAATAATGATTGCTTAACTAATTCGATCTCGAAACGATCGCGGGGGATGTAAGTTTGGCCCAAATTCATATGTGGTTCTTCATGGTAGAAAGTTGGATCAACATCAAAACCGCCTAGGAACAAAACCCCATCAAAAGTATCAATATAATCAGTTACGTTTTCTGGCGCACTATTAGGTAGAATTATTGGGATCCCACCAGACTTTAAAACCGCATTGACTGCCATTCGTGGCGCAAAGTCAGCGTTTCGTTCGTTGATCACCTTAGTGGCTTCGGTTAGAGTATCGGCAGGTATTGCGATTCTTGGTCTCATGAATGAGTCCCCTCTCATATAAATTTAATAATAGGCACACTATAAAGCATAATAGTTGATTTAGCAAGCGACTTGTTTATTTGCTTAAGAAATTATAAAAGGTTGTTGCTAGTTGGTTACAATCGTTACATTTACCATGATTTATGGTAAACTGATTTCCTTAGTAGGTAATAAAAAAATACCTTAACTCACGTCGTGAATTAAGGTATTTACTAAGATGGAGCGCCAGGGGATCGAACCCTGGACCCACGGATTAAGAGTCCGTTGCTCTGCCAGCTGAGCTAGCGCTCCATGTCATCAACGAATATTAGTATAGCAAAAATACAGATGACGTGCAACGCTTTTTTGTGAGTTTTTTTAACAATATGGATTTTTAATGTAATTGTTGCTGACGGGTGCGTTTTCATAGCGGTCTTTGCGAATTTTGTTCGGAATGAGTATAATTGAAACAAAGTGCATCCTTGTTGATGACAAACTTAGAATCGATCAGCTCTAGTGGAACGAATAGGGGAGTGTATTTGGAAAAACATTTTTTCGATACATGACTAATTAGATAGGTTCTGTAGGCATAATTTATTTGTGCCGGCTGTGAAAAAAGTTATGTCTGCTATTTTAGGCATAAATGAGTCAGTGAAGTGCTGTTAATAGCTTCACGAGGGAGGAACGACCGATTTATGGCAAAAAAAATATTAGTTGTAGATGATGAAAAACCGATTTCGGACATTGTTAAATTTAATTTGACTAAGGAAGGTTACGATGTGGTCACTGCATATGATGGTGAAGAAGCACTAGCCAAGGTTAATGAAGTCAACCCTGATTTGATTTTGTTGGATCTAATGTTACCTAAGATCGATGGCTTAGAAGTTGCGCGAGAAGTACGTAAGGATCATGATATGCCGATTATCATGTTAACGGCCAAAGATTCAGAGATCGATAAAGTTTTGGGCTTGGAAATGGGTGCCGATGATTATGTGACCAAACCATTCTCTAATCGGGAATTAGTTGCGCGGGTCAAAGCTAATTTACGCCGCCAAGGGACGATCAATAACGCCCAACCCGAAGAAGATGAAAATAGTGAGATCGAGATCGGTGATTTAACGATCCATCCCGATGCTTATATTGTATCTAAGCGCGGCGATAAAATTGAATTGACTCATCGTGAATTTGAATTGTTACATTATTTGGCGCAGCATATCGGGCAAGTAATGACCCGAGAACATTTGTTGCAGACGGTATGGGGCTATGATTATTTTGGTGATGTGCGGACGGTCGATGTCACTGTACGACGGTTGCGCGAGAAGATCGAGGATAATCCTAGTCATCCCGAGTGGTTAGTTACACGGCGTGGTGTCGGTTACTATTTACGTAACCCCGATCAGGAATAGGATCGTTTGCGTTTATTGTGCACGATGGTAAAAGAAGTCATTGGTCTAAACATGGTTGAATAAGCAGGGTATTCCATAATTCGCCCGCTTGTTCAATACACGTTGTCAATAAGAATCGCGCGACATTAGTTTTGCGGTATTTTGTTAGCTAGCGGTTTGATAACTAACAACGCAACTAGTCGCGTGATTTTTTTAGGTTATGTGGTTTATCTTGATTAAACATGGGGATATTTGTAATGAATAAGAAAATTCGTTTCTTTCAGTCGATCAATTTCAAGATCGCGATCGTTTTTATTTTACTATTAATGATCACGTTGGAAATTATCGGCGCTTATTTTGTGAAGCAATTGGAAGAACAGAATATTGAGACGTTCAAACAACAGGTGCAGACGCCGGTTTACGTCAACAATCAATTGAGTAACCAACTTTTAAAAAGCGATACCGCCACGGCGAATAAGGCGATCGCTAATATTTTGTCGGACTTAAATAATTCTGCTGATATTCGGGTCGTCGATAGCAAGGGGACGGTGCGCGGGACCAGTGATTTAAACGATCAGCGAATTATCGGCCAGAAGACGACGGATAATAATATTAAAAACGTTTTGTATAATAATCGTTCTTATGAGACGTTATCTTATGATGAAAAAAGTCATGACAGTTATTACGTCAGCATTGTGCCGCTAGTTAATCCAAGTAGTGATAGTAGCAGTATTGTTGGCGTCATTTATGTGCGCGCAAATATGCAAAGTGTTTACCGAAACATTAATAATATTACGTTGATCTTCTTAACTGCCTCACTGGTAGCAGCACTGTTTTCATCGATTATTGCGGTAGTCATTTCTCGGGCGATCACGCGGCCAATCGATGAAATGAAAAAGCAGGCAATTCGGATGGCCCGCGGCGATTATTCAGGGCAAGTACGAATTTATGGCCGTGATGAGTTAGGTCAGCTGGCAGTGGCGGTCAATAATTTATCCGTACGAGTCGAAGAAGCACAAGAAGCTTCTGAAGCGGAACGGCGCCGGCTGGATAGCGTGTTATCGCACATGACCGATGGGGTTATTTCCACTGATCGGCGCGGCAACGTGATCATTATCAACGAAGCAGCGGCTGATTTTTTAAATCTTAATGACGAAGAAGTTATTGGTCAATCGATTTTGAAGATTTTAAAGATCGAAGCTGATCACACTATTCGTGATCTATTGGAAAATCAAACTGAGCTAATGCTGGACTTTTCTGTTCCTGAGCACAGCTTGATCTTGCACGCTGAATTTTCATTGATCCAGCGCGAAACTGGCTTTATCAGTGGGATCGTCTGCGTTTTACATGATGTAACTGAGCAACAGAAAAATGAGCGTGAGCGGCGACAATTTGTTTCTAACGTTTCTCATGAATTAAGAACGCCGTTAACGTCGATGCGCAGTTATTTGGAGGCTTTGACTGATGGGGCCTGGAAGGATCCTGAAGTGGCGCCAGACTTTTTGCATGTGACTCAGGAAGAGACCGAGCGGATGATTCGGATGATCAATGACTTACTTAGTTTGTCACGGATGGATTCAGGTACGGTTAAGCTGGATATGGAATTGGTCAACTTAAATGAATTATTTAATTACACATTGGATCGTTTCGATATGATGATCAAGTCAGATGCGGCTAGTGGCGATAATAACCGAACGGAAACCAATACAACTAAGAAATATTCCTTGAAACGTGAATTTACCAAACGCGATCTGTGGGTTGAAATCGATACTGATAAGTTTATGCAAGTCGTAGATAATATCATCAATAACGCGATCAAATATTCACCGGACGGTGGTGTGATCACCTGTCGGCTGTTGGAGACCAACAATCACGTTATTCTCAGTATTTCTGACCAGGGACTAGGGATTCCGAAGAAGGATCTACCCCATGTCTTTGATCGTTTCTACCGTGTAGATAAGGCACGGTCACGGGCGCAAGGTGGTACTGGCCTGGGCCTTGCGATCTCTAAAGAAGTGATCGAGAAACTCAACGGTCGAATCTGGGTGGATAGTAAAGAAGGCAAAGGATCAACATTCTACATTTCCTTGCCGTACCAAGAAGCTTACGAGGAGGATGATCTTTGGGATGAAAATTAGTCATTTATTACTGAAAATCAGCTTAATGGCGATGATCGCAGTCAGCCTCGTGCTCTCATGGTTAATTTGGACTAATAATGCTCGTTTTCAGCGTAATACCACCGATGTAACGACACCAAAAACGCAGACAGAAACGAAAAATGTTGAAGAAGTTTATTTGCCAACGCAGATCATCACTAGCAACGCTAATGGTGAGCAATATATAGTTTATAACAATAGGGAAAACTTGATCGATGCCATGCATGAGCAAATTTCGAAATGGCAGCTATCAGATCCGCATAAAATGACGATCAATAGCAAAAAATATTTGACGACGGTTAATCAGTCAAGCGCATTAAGTTTGGTTTATCCGCGTAATATTACGTATTCGATCTTCGCTAAGACTTTTAAACAAAAGGTCGCTAACGCTGATCGGCAGCGGCTATTCAATCGAATTATTATTCCCACCAAACATTCTAACGTGGCTTATTTTCTAGATGATCAGCATAAAACCGGCTTTAGCGTTAAAGTCAAAAAAGAAAATCTAGCGGCACTTCGAGCGCGCTTAAATGATGCAACAATGCGCCTACCGGTAACAGAAAAGCTATTTAATAATCAACCGCAACTTTATTACACCAGTGCCGTTCAAGTTACCCAGTACAGCTACTTGGTCAGTAAGCAAAATCCAACTGATTTTGTGACTTCGTTGTTAAGTGGTAGTGATCCAAGCGCGCTTGAAACTAAAGAACAAGGGCACATCACAACCTATAATGATGGGACGTACAAGAGCTTGCAGGTCGATCATCAAAATGCAACGATTGAATTCGAGGATTATTCCAGCGACGTTTCGGCAGCGACACCAACGGCGATCCTTAACGGTGGCTACAAAACCCTGGCTAAAATCGGTAATGCACCAGGTAATATGCGTTACTTTGATTATGAGCATAAGACACGTACCGTGATTTATCGGAGTTATGTGGAGGGCTTACCGGTGTTCAACCAAACTGATTTCGGTGCAGTAAAAGTTCAATTACTGTCAACTGGGGTCAAATTGAATTTCTCAGTGTACACCTTGCAGGTACCGTTACCAGCAGATTCCACCGCGACGCCACTACCAACGACACAAACAGCGCTGGATAATTTAGCGGCCGTCGGTTACGATATGCACGATATTAGTTCGTTTAAACTGGGTTATCATTGGTCAGTCAATTCTAGTTCAGCTTCAGTCATTGACCTGACACCAACTTATTATTTCAAATATAATGGCAAGTGGCAGAGTTACGAACAGTTATTAAATGCGACACCAAGTACGGATGAGGGGAGTGCGAGCTAATGGATTTTAAACGGATCGAAGTTATCTTCTTGATCGTTTTTGTCTGTTTGAACATTTTCCTGTTCACGTCGTATAAGCAGAATCAGCACGTTGAAACAGTTAATAATGACGATGTTAGTCAAAGTACGATGATTTTACGGGAAATGCATGAGGATCAGATCACGATCCCTAAGTTAGCAACTAAAGTGCATTCAGGCTACTATTTATCCAGCCAACCTAATGAAACTTTGCAAAATGCGAGCCAAAAGTTGCAAAATCAGCGGTATAGCTTTAGTAATGATCGCTTATATAGCCGGCTAGTACGGCCGATCAATGCCAAAAATGGCAAATATACGGAAGAACTAAAAGAGATCCTGGCTAATCCACGGATGATTGCTTTTGGCAAACATTATCGATATTCTAAATTATTCTCGACAACTGATCGCATCGTGTACACGCAAAAACTGCCGGAAGGTAATTTGTATGATGCCCATGGTGAAATCATTTTCCAAATCTCTGGCAAACAAATTGTCAGTTACGAGCAAACTTATATCAATAAAGTTACCACTTTACGTGAAAAAGAAGCAACGATCACTGAAAAACAAGCAGTATTGGCACTTTACAATAACAATGCGATTGCTAACGGTGCCACTATTAAGTGGACGACATTAGGTTATTCACGATTACTGGATGCAAATAATAGTTCAGTTTACATTCCAACTTGGTTCATTGCCGTGGAAAATAAAAACAGCGGTAATGTGCAGATCAAACGCATCAATGCCTTTTCTAGTGTATTGATGAAAGCCACTGATGATGCGAATTTATCCAGTTCGACCAGTAGCTAGAGTGTGGCATTATGCGTAAAAGTAAGTATAATAGACTTGATTAAGTGATAAAAATTACAGTAGATATAAGAGTAAACGTGCGTAAAAAACAAGCTATTAGGTAGTTTTTCGCGCACTCTGGAATGGAGAACAAGCATGGTGCAAAATGACGATCAGATGAAGATCAGTATTTTAAGTAGTGGTAGCACCGGCAATGTGACGTACATTGAGACGCCGCAGCGTAAAGTGTTAGTTGATGCCGGCTTGAGTGGCAAAAAAATTGAAGGCCTAATGCAGTCGATCGGTCGCGATATGACTGATGTTGACGATTTATTGGTTACTCATGAGCACACCGATCACATTAAGAGTGTCGGTATTTTGGCGCGGCGCTATCCGCAGCTCAATGTTTATGCTAACCAGCCAACTTGGGATGCAATGCTACCAACGATCGGTAAAGTTCCCGTTGCCCAGCAACATATTTTTGAAATGGGTGCGCTGAAAAGCTTTGCTGATTTAGATATTCAAAGCTTCGGCGTCTCCCATGATGCGGCTGCACCACAGTTCTATGAGTTCCAACATAATGGCAAGACCTTTGTTATTTTAACTGATACCGGCTACGTTTCTGAACGCTTAAGCGCGCAGATCAGCGATGCCGATGCGTACTTATTTGAATGTAATCATGATGTAGAAATGCTGCGGATGGGAATGTACCCTTGGCCATTGAAGCAGCGCATCCTTGGTGATAAGGGGCATTTAAGTAATGAAGCTGGTGCCGATGGGCTAATGGATGTTATTGGTAATCGCACGAAAAACGTCTTTTTAGGCCATCGTAGCTTGCATAATAACATGAAAGAACTTTGCCATTTAACTGTGGCATCAATGTTGAAGCAACATGACTTTGGTGTTGGTCATGATTTTAATTTATACGATACGGAGCCGGACGCGGCTTTACCGTTGTTAAGCCTCTAATTTGAGTGTTATTTAATCGCAACTTTTTCAATATTTTTTCAATAATTTACGCTATTCTAATTGTATAAGAAAAAACTGAAAAAAACTGGAGGTTTGTTATGAGACAGTCAAATAGTTTAGTTAAGACAGCAATCGTGGCGGTAGTGGCGGCGGTTATTGGTGGGGGCGTCGTTTATGGCGGCGTAAACTTGATCGGCGATAGCAGTTCCAATGGAAGCGTCGTTAACACGAAAAAATCAGGCACGACTGAGGTTAGTAATGTTAAAGTTAGTACGAATTCACAAGTTTCCAATGTGTTTAAACATACGAAAAATGCCGTTGTTTCTGTAATTAATTTACAAAGTCAAAGTAGTAGTGATGATGGTGGCTTAAGTGAATTTTTCGGCGGTAGTAGTTCAGATTCATCATCAAGTTCGTCTGGCAGTTCCAGCAGTAATTTGGAAGAATATAGTGAAGGTTCAGGCGTTATCTATAAAAAGTCTGATGGCAAAGCCTATATTGTAACCAATAATCACGTGGTTTCTGGTTCACAGAAGCTAGAGGTTATCTTGAGTGACGGTACTAAGTTAACTGCTAAAAAAGTCGGTACCGATTCAGTGACTGATTTGGCGGTATTGAGTATTGATGCCGATAAAGTTACACAGGTAGCGAGCTTCGGCGATTCTGACAGCATCAAAGTTGGTGAACCAGCCATTGCGATCGGCTCACCTTTAGGTTCAGAATATGCGACTTCAGTCACTCAGGGGATCATTTCCGCGAAGAATCGGACGGTAGCCGTAACTGATGAAACTACTGGTCAGGAGACTGGGGAAGCAACGGTTATCCAAACCGACGCCGCGATTAACTCCGGAAACTCTGGTGGCCCACTGCTAAATATCCAAGGACAAATTATTGGGATCAACTCAATGAAATTAAGCAGTTCTGGTAGTTCTAGTACCGCTACAGTTGAAGGGATGGGCTTTGCTATTCCAAGTAACGAAGTCGTCAAGATCATCGATCAATTAGTTACTAACGGTAAGATCGTACGCCCAGCGTTAGGTGTTTCGATGGCTGATCTATCCAACATTTCCGCAGCCCAACAAAAATCGATCCTTGAATTACCGGCGAGTGTTACTGGCGGGGTCGTTCTAATGTCCGTCACTAGCAACGCACCAGCAGCCAATGCCGGCTTGAAGAAGTATGATGTCATCACTTCATTAGGTGGTAAAAAGGTTACGGATAGTGCAGATCTACGGACAGAATTGTACAATCACAACGTCGGCGATAAAGTGGCAGTTGAATATTATCGCAATGGCACTAAGAAATCGGCAACGATCACATTAAATGAAAATACTAGTCAGCTCAAAGTCACTGACTAAATCAATCTGGAGAACTCACTGCATTAAGGTGGGTTCTTTTTTTATTAAATTTAGCGCGCAAATTCAGCGTAGCTTAGGTCGATTTCTGGTGGGAGAACCTGAACGTTCGGTAACTAAAATAATGGTTTAGTAAAACGTAAGCGGATAAGCCACCAATAATTACTTGTTTATTGGCTGAGACGACCAAACCAAAAATAAACGTTAATGTTAAGAAATAGCATTGTCAATGTTTATAAAAGTTGTGAACAGCTTTTTACACAGCTGTGGATAACTTTAAATTGCCGGAATAACGCAAAATTAGCTGGTTATAGTTATCCACATGTCGAAAAATGATCTGTGCGTAACTTTATAATTAAACTGCTTATTTTGCCATAGAAGTCTGATATAATAATGATCATAAATGAATAAGCGCGCTTTTGCGAACAATAAATAAAATGTGGATAACTTTTAAATAAAAAAATAGTCGTTTTTTTGTCTCACAGGATTTAGTACGCGAAAAAAAGTTCGCCACCATATTTAGCTGTCGGAGTTGTCAACATGTTAATAACTCCTGTGTATAAGTTGTGCATTTTGGTGCGTTACTGTGAATTAATTTTTGTGAGTTAGCGCGCTGAAAATAATGGAGGAATTTTATGCTGAATATAAAAATAATTGGCGTGGGTAAATTAAAGGAAAAATATCTGAAACAAGGTATTGCTGAATACGCCAAACGGCTCGATACTTTTTGTAAATTGGAATTAGTTGAAGTTGCCGACGAAAAGGCGCCAGAAAAATTAAGCGCCGCTGAGATGGCTACAGTCAAAGAAAAAGAGGGCGCGCGGATCCTCGCGAAAATTAAGGAGCGCGAATACGTTTATGCGCTAGCCATCGAAGGCAAGCAGCGTGCTTCTGAAGAATTTGCGGCTGAACTAGATCATTTGGCAACGTATGGGCACTCAGCAATCACTTTTGTCATCGGTGGCTCGCTTGGTTTGGCGCCGGCCGTGATGAAGCGTAGCGATGATCAACTCAGTTTCGGTAAGCTGACGCTGCCGCACCAATTGATGCGGTTAGTGCTGATCGAGCAGGTTTATCGGGGATTTATGATCAATCAGGGATCTCCTTATCATAAATAATAACCAGCACGCTAGCGCTAATTTTCTACTATAAACTTACGTTGTCAAAATATTTTGACAACGAACCGCCTTGCTTGTCCAGCTATTTTGATGGTACGTTGAACCTATCATTGAGACAATTCTGAATGAGGAGGCGCGGGAAATGAACCTTGGCAAACAGATCTCAGCTCATCGTAAAAAAATGGGTTTATCACAAGATAATTTAGCTGCAAAGATATATGTGTCGCGGCAAACTATTTCAAATTGGGAAACGGGACGCAGTTACCCTGATGTGGAAAATCTGTTGTTGTTAAGTACACTTTTCGGCACTTCCTTAGATGAATTAGTTAAAGGGGATGTACCGCAAATGAAGCAAAAAATTAGCCAAGCAAAATTTGATCGCGATGCACACGGCATGCTTTTATTTTTTGTACTGGCAATGGTAATGGTTGGTTGGGCTGTGTTCTTACCGATACCATGGTGGTGGTTATTGCCGGTAATATTTTGGTTGGTCAGTTTGTTTTTTGGATTTAGAATTGAAAAAGTCAAACATGAAAAGAATATTCAGACTTATCAGGAGATCGTAGCATTTATGGCAGATCAAGATCTTACTAAGGTTAGGGCTAAGCGTAATTGGGTCAAAGATTCATTGAATAAAGTGGTGATCATGTTTATCTTTGCCGTTGTAGGTGGTTTAATTGCATTGATCAGCACACTGCCCTATTTCTTAATGCATTAAAGCAATTAGTTCCTTTAAATTAGAAAAACCAGCGCGACCTATAAAATTAGGGTAGCGCTGGTTTTTAATTAGTTTACAATACCCAGTTTGATCATCGATTGCACGGTGACGATAATTACTTCTTTGGCTGGTCGGCAGTGCCAAACTAGCAAATTGGTGGTTAGCAGTACTGGTTTCAGCGTATAGGTCGGCGACTGAGTAACACTGGGTTAGTTTTGGTGGGATATTAGCAACAAATTCAGGAAAGGCGGGTGCGTAAAATGTTAATAGCTTCTAACATCGAGTAAATTTCACTGGTAGTTGCGAGGAAACGTTGTCTGGTTGCCTGTGGTTTAGTCATTTATCAGCAGCAAGAGACTTTAGCCCAAATGCATGAACTGATTGGTCAGTTATAACAGGCGACTATGACCGCAATGATCGCACCTAAATCGGTATTTGAGCCACACTACTTCCAGTAGTACAATCAAAGTCAGAAGTACTAAAATCAAAGGACTGATTGGATGAAGATCGAAGAAGGTTACATGCCGTTTCGCGGTTACAAAACTTATTATCGAATCGTTGGTGAACCCAGCAAGGATAAAGCCCCCTTGCTGTTGATCCATGGTGGTCCTGGTTCTTCGCATAATTATTTTGAATTAATGGATGATTATGCAGAAACCGGCCGGCAGTTGATCATGTACGATCAAGTTGGCTGTGGTAAGTCATCGTTGCCAGAGGACGAAAGTGTGTACATCAAGGAGACTTGGGCGGAAGAATTGGTCGCTTTGCGTCGGTATCTGCATCTCGATGAACTGCATATGTTGGGGCAATCTTGGGGCGGTATGCTCGAGATGCTTTATTTGACCCAATACGACCAAACCGGTATTAAAAGTGTCATGATCGATGGCTCACCGGCTTCGATCAAATTATGGACTCAGGAACAACATCGTTTGATCTCCTATTTAAGTTATGAAGATCGCGAAGCCATCGCTGAAGCTGAGCGTACCGGTGACTTCTCAGGACCAAAGTATTTGGCGGCAAATGATCGTTATATGGAGCGTTACTGCTGGGATGATCCGGATGAAAATTCGCCAGAACCGTTGCGGCGGCCAACTAACGGTAAGCGTGCCAGTTTGATTGCCGAAGGGCCGAACGAATTTACTGAAAACGGGACGATCAGTGATTTTGAAATTACCGATCAGCTGAAAAAGATTCACGTGCCGGTTTTAGTAACTAACGGTACCGATGATTTGTGTACGCCATTGATCGCCAAATCAGTTTATGATCACATTCCTGGTGCTAAGTGGCATTTATTTGCTAACAGCCGCCACTTAGCATTGTTAGATCAACATGATGAGTTTATTAGTGTCCTCGACCAGTGGTTAGCGGCCAACGACTGATCAAAAAACCATCTTTGTTTTAGATCTTCGTGAATACTGATGGCATGGCTGATTGAGATATCAGTAACAGCGGCGCCAGCAGGTTAATAAAAAAGCAATATTGCGTTTGTGAAGGCAAGAACTGGTGTGTATTTTTTTAACGGCACTAGTCAGTGCAAGCGTATGGGGCAATAAAGTCAAACCAGTCAGGACAACCATTTCATGCCAATAATTGTTTTCCATAATGTATTTCTCTTTTGGTTTAATCATACTATTTTGTAAATGAGCTAAATGTAGTTTTTTATGAAAAATTATTCGGGAAAATACGATTAGAATTATTTGTTCAGTTTTAGCCACACCAGTATACGTGTATACTGGTTTTATAAATAATAGTCGAAGGAGAAATAACGCATGAAGCAGATAACAGCGGGAATTATTGCCCACGTGGATGCTGGTAAAACGACGCTTTCGGAGGCGCTACTTTATCGAGCGGGCACGCTGCGACAATTAGGGCGAGTTGATAATGGCGATGCTTTTTTAGATACAGAAAAGTTAGAAAAGCAGCGCGGTATCACGATTTTTTCGCATCAAGCGCGCTTGCAATATGACGAGTTGGCGCTGAATTTGTTGGATACGCCGGGACACGTAGATTTTGCGGCCCAAACCGAGCAGGTACTGGATGTACTAGATTATGCAGTGTTAGTGATTTCTGCGGCGGACGGCATCCAAGGCTATACGCGTACACTTTGGCGCTTGTTGCAGCGTTATCAGGTGCCAACCTTTATTTTTATTAATAAAATGGATGCGCCCGGTGTCGATAAACAGCAGCTGCTAGATCAGTTACAAAGCGTCTTTTCTGCCGGCTGTATTGACTTTAGCACGACTGATGTAGCGGCGCTGAATGAAGAAATAGCGCTGCGTAACGAGACAGTGCTGGAGGACTTTTTGACGACGGGTGAGCTTGCGGATGTGGCTGTACAGAGGCTGATTCAGCAGCGGGAAGTTTTTCCCTGTTATTTTGGTGCTGCACTTAAACTGGCTGGCGTCGATGAGCTACTTGCTGGCATGGCGCGGTGGGCACGTCCGGCAACGTATACGCAAGATTTTGGTGCTCGCGTTTTTAAAATTTCTTACGATGAAAAAGGTGAACGTTTGACCTGGCTACGGCTAACTGGGGGGAATTTGCGGACTAAGGATGTGCTAATCGGTGAACAAAAAGCCAACCAGTTACGCATTTATAATGGTGCTAAATATACGATTGCAGCGGAAGTCGCTGCCGGTGTTGTCTGCGCGATTCCTGGCTTGACCGACACCTATCCGGGTCAGGGGCTTGGTAAGGAAAGTGACGGTACTACGCCGGTTATTCAACCAGTACTTAATTATGCGCTGGATCCAAAAGCAGCGGATATTCATACCTGTTTGGCGGCGTTACGACAACTAGAGGACGAAGATCCGCAATTACATATTACATGGTCTAGCCATTTGCAGGAAATTCATGTGCAGATCATGGGTGCCGTTCAATTGGAAATTTTACAGCAGTTATTGCTGGAACGGTTTAAGCTGGATGTCGGTTTTGATCAAGGTAGCATTCTCTACAAAGAAACGATCACGCAAGCGGTTGAAGGCGTTGGCCATTTTGAACCACTACGCCATTACGCTGAAGTTCATTTGTTGCTGCAACCAGCTCCTCGTGGTAGTGGATTGACTTTTGACGCGCAGTGCAGTCTTGAAGTATTGGGTCGTAATTGGCAGCATCAAGTCACTTCTAATTTGCGGGCCAAAGCGCATTTAGGGGTCCTAACGGGTTCGCCGCTGACCGATGTAAAAATTACGTTGGTCGGTGGCAAAGCCAGCATTGTGCATTCAGTCGGCGGTGATTTTCGTGAAGCGACGTGGCGCGCTGTTCGACAAGGGTTAATGATGCTACGCCAAAAGGGTGGCTGTCAGTTATTGGAGCCATGGTATCAGTTTAGATTGGAGGTTGGTCAAGAACAAGTAGGTCGTGCGATGACTGATATTCAGCGGATGAGCGGTGATTTTACCGCACCAGAAATGACGACTGGTGGAACGGCAGTTTTAACAGGGACTGCGCCAGTTGCGGAAATGCAGGACTACGCGCCAGAGGTTAATGCCTACACCCATGGCCAAGGTCAATTGGAATGTATCGTTGACGGTTATCGACCATGCCACAATGCTGACGAAGTGGTGGCTACAATGAAATATGCGCCGGTGTCCGATTTAGCCAATACGCCGGATTCAGTTTTTTGCGCCCATGGTGCTGGCTATCCCGTGGCTTGGGATCAGGTGCCCGAAATGGCGCATGTACCGTATATGTACACAACAGAAGAACTACGGAGGGTGATTATTCATGCTAATTAATCCAACCAAGAAATCGATGCCCCTATTCAGTGCATTACCCCAAGTGGCTGATAAAGCAATCGCCAAACAGCAGGCACAAGCTGATCAATTTTTCTCGTGGCACGCGAATTATTTTACAGCCGATCGTAAAAGGTATGTACTGCTAGTCAATGATTTGACCTATACGCCGATTCTACTCAATAACATGAATGCACAAGCGAAAAAGATGCTTGATGTTTCGTTTATTTCGGGCATTCGCATGGCTTTTGCCATCGCCGGAATCAAGCCAGAAGCAGTCACTGCTTATCTGACGCAAGCTGGTGCGCTACAAATCAACGCAGCTTTTGATCGTGTAACGATTGGAGTGCTCAATGAATATCTTTTTCAGCTAAGCCTTTTTTCAGAAAGAGAACCTCTTAAATCTGATCGGGTATTACAACCAGAATATCTGGCTTATTTAAGTAAAATATATATTAACCGCTTGAGTAAGCCTAA
Source organism: Loigolactobacillus coryniformis subsp. coryniformis KCTC 3167 = DSM 20001 (assembly GCF_002706425.1). Lineage (NCBI taxonomy): Bacteria > Bacillati > Bacillota > Bacilli > Lactobacillales > Lactobacillaceae > Loigolactobacillus > Loigolactobacillus coryniformis. The sequence continues at coordinate 39,833 of NZ_CP017713.1, forward strand.
ACTGTATAATAGTCGGGGTGCGCTTAAAGCCGCAGTGGCGGAATTTATGGCGCACAAATGAGTACACTAACTGATTTAGATAAGCTGATTCAGCTTGCTAGTACCAACGCTAATATCGCGGCGATCGGTACGGAAGGTTCGCTGAATGATCGCGCAAAAAGTCAGGACGAATGGTCTGATCTTGATGTAACACTGTTTGTCCGTGCACCAGCGCTAGAAGATGGTTGGTGGTGGGTCCGGCAATTAGGCGAACCAACAATTGTGCAGTTCCTTGAAACACAGGACTTATTTGGTGCACAGACCGGTAAATGGCGTTCGTGGCTTATGCGTTATGCAGGAACACGACGGGTGGACTTTAAAATCACATCATATCAGGTGGAGGATGCTTAGTTAGCGCATGATGCATTAAATACGATTATTTGGCGACAAAATAGTGGACGTGTGTTGCCGCGTGTAACTAATGCGCAATCGCATTTTGTTCCATTACCGGACCAAGCTGAATTTCAAGCACATGTGCAAGAATTTTATTGGTGTGCCGGCAATGTGGTCAAAGGTTTGGCGCGTCAAAATCTAGTGTATGCCAATGAACAATTAAATCGTTTTGTGCGCCCGGAACTATTCGTTTTATTGGCAATGCGGGCCACAATTCAGCAAGCAGGGCAGTTTGATGCTGGTGTGACGGGTAAATTCATTGAAACAACATTAAGTGAAACTGAAAAAGCGCAATTGGCTGCGACCTATCAACAAACTTCTTTAGCCGAAACTAAAATGAGTCTGCTAAATATTTTAGCGTTCTACCGAGTAGTAAGTGAGCAGCTCGGTCGTGATCAAGGGATGATACTACCAATAATGATCACAAAAATTTACCAGCAATTTAATGATTGGTTAGGTGTCTAAAATAATGGGATTGGTGCCAATAAAAAAGGCGTTCGTTAGCTACAATGAACGCCTTTTTACCGTTTGATCAGGTATGAATAGTTTAAATCAGATCTTTTTCAGTCACTGTAGTTAAATCACGTTTGCGGAAGCTTAATGTCAGTAAGCCGCTGATCAAAACGCAGATCGCGGCCACTAAATAAGTGGTTTGGATTGCGTGCAGTGAACCTAACTGAGTGGCTAATTTTAAACCATGGTCGGCGGTCAGTTGGGCGATATTATTTTTTTCGAGCACACTCATAATACCGATCAATAACGCTGTACCGAAGGAGCCGGCAACTTGACGGATCGTGGTGTACATTGCCGAGCCGTCAGGGATGATTTCTTGGGGCAGCGAATTGAACGCCTCGGTTTGAATCGGCATGGTGACCACGGATAAGCCTAATTGGCGAACGGCCTGCGCGGTGGTGACCCAGGCAAAGCTGGAATTCAAGCTCACGCGGCTCAGCATTAGGGTGCCGATCAGTAAGACGATCATCCCACTAAAGGATAAGTATTTAGCGCCCCATTGATCATACATACGGCCGCTGATCGGTGACATAACAGCGATCACAACTGCACCCGGTAGCATTGCGACACCAGAAGCTAGCGCGCTATAATGCATCACATTTTGCATATACAATGGTAGTAGCAACATGCCGCCATACAGCGCCATCATTAAGAAAACATTGACGATCACGGCGATGATGAAGTTATAACTTTTGAACACATTAAAATTGAGCAAGCGATTAGTGGTGTGAGTTTGTTGGTAAATAAAAATCACCACGACGATCAAACCAAATAAGCTAAAGCCGAGTACTTTTCCTGAGAATAAAGGCATACTGCCGGCGTTGCTGAAGCCTAATAGCAGGGCGCCTAAGCCGATGCTGGAAAGGATAACACCGCTCCAATTTAATTTTAATTTTTGATTGGTCCCTAAATTGCGCAACATAAACGCGGCAAAGATGATATCTAAAATAATCAGCGGCGCAATTGTATAAAACAGCCAGCGCCAATTATATTGTTTGACTAAATAACCGGAGATCGTTGGTCCCAGCGCAGGGGCAAAATTTAGTGCTAGACCGACCCAACCCATTGCGGTGCCGCGCTTGTTAGCAGCGTACATGTTCATGATCGAAACGTTCATCAGTGGTGCGATCACACCGGCGCCAGCAGCTTGGATCATGCGGCCGGTGATCAATATTAAATAACTGGGAGCGATCCCCGCGATGATCGTGCCCAAGGCAAAAACAGTCATTGCCGCTAAGTAAAGTTGGCGCGTGGTGAAGCGCTGGATCAGGTAAGCGGTCAGCGGCACCATGATGCCGTTGACCAGCATATAGCCGTTAGATAGCCATTGGCCGGCTGCGGCGGTGATATTAAACGAGTGCATGATACTTGGTAGCGCAACATTCATCAATGTTTGGTTCAAGAACGCTAGAAAAGTCCCCATCACCAGTACCAGCATGATGCGGCGATTATTTTTCATTTTAGTGGTCACTAGTTGATCCTTTCTAACTTTGCTAAAAGTTTGGCTTGAGTGGCTAATAAATCGGTGAGCTCAGCGCGCTCGATTTTTTCAAGCGGCGCTAATTTTTCCCAAAAATCAGTATAAGTGGCCGCATATTTTTGGCGGCCTTTTTGTGTAGGGCGAATGTTGATCCGCCGTTTATTGTCTTCAGCGCGCGCTTTGGTAACCAATCCTTCGGCGATCATCCGATCAACAATACCGGAGGTCGTGCTGTTACTGAGCCGGAGCGCTTGGGCTAGTTCTTCCAGTGAACTGGGATCTTTGCTGGTCAAGGCGCCAAGCGCAATGATCCAGGTTTCAGTTAATTGCTGTTTTTTTGCCTGATAAGCAAAAATTCGCCGCGTTTCTTTACGCAGTGAGCGCAGTGAAAAAATCAGGTCCTTGATCTGGGTTGCATTTTCATTCATTACAGGAAAACTCCTTTAAATAGGTCACAATAATTCGTACACGAAATATTCGCACCCGAAATATGTTACGCGTATTGCCGGTTGATTGCAAATAAATTGGCTATTAATAGTTTAAAATAGCCATATGTGATGATTATTGTAGACAGAAATTACTAAGAGGTAAATTATGGAAAAACTAGATTTTACGTTCACTGGAAATCCGGAAAATGCCCCAGCGATGGCGCACTATATGAAGGATCGTTTTGTGTTTCTCGGTGTCAAATCACCAGATCGTCGTGCGCAAAGTAAGCCACTTTTACAAGCCAGTCGCCAAGCTGATTTAGCAACGATCCACACTTGGATCAAGCGCTTGTATGCTCGTGAGCAACGCGAATATCAGTATTTGGCGCTTGATCTGGCTGAATATAATGTCAGCAGATGGCAATTTGCCGATATTGTAATTTTTAAGCAATTTGTGACTCAAAAAAGCTGGTGGGATAGCGTTGATCATTGGGGCACGGTCTTCGGCAAATATATTCAGCGCCATCCTGAGCAAAAAGCTGCTATATTTCAGCTTTTTTACCAAAGCCCTAACTTATGGGAGCGGCGGATCGCGCTCACTTTGCAGCTAAAAGAAAAAGACGCCGTTGACACCACTATGCTGACGCAAGCGATTTTATTCGATCAATACACCGATGAATTTTTCATTCAAAAGGCGATTGGTTGGGCGCTCCGGCAATACAGTAAGTTTGCACCTGATTGGGTGATGCAATTTTTAAATGAATACCAGCTGAGTCATTTGGCGGTGCGTGAGGCTAGTAAATATCTATGCGGAGGATAAACAATGGATGATTATGCATTAGTGGTCAAGCCAACTAGCGAGTTGACCAGTTTTGGATGACTAAATATTTTAAAGGCACAGACGGCAGTGTTTGTGGTCAAGCAAAATTATCCCTATCAAGAAGTCGATGACCAAGATTATGCGGCGCTACATTTGCCATTAAAAGTACATGATCAATTGGTAACCTAGACGCGGATTATCAGGCGTGATAATAATGCCCACATGAGTTTTGATGGTTAAAGCATTCAGAAAACAATATTTAGGGCACCGAATTGTTGCCGCGCTAATTGTTGAATTCCAATGGCTCAGTCAAAAGTGCAGTTTGATAAGCTTGTCAGTGAAAAGGTAGTTCGGTTGAATTATGTTTACGTCGTAGTGATGACGATTTAGGCTAAGTTATCACATGGAAAAAGATTTTCTGAGCACACTATTTAAATTGGTGTGATTTTTTTATTTTGCACCCGACTTGAACTAACATCACTAATATCATAAGCTTAAATTAGGAAATTATACGGATTCAACGATGATGGGGGCGTTTTATGAAATTCTTTACGGCACATGCCACTACCGCAAGTAAAATCGTGACGCTGATTTATATATTTTATCGGTTAATTGTCATTTTTATGTTAGGTAATAGCATTTATATGCAAGAATGGTCACACGTCGCTTTATTAGTGCTGACATTAATTTTGTTTATGCTACCATATTTAATTGAAACTTATCTGCATATTAATATACCTAGTTTGCTAGAATTGATCGTAATCAGTTTTATTTTTAGCTCAACAGTGTTAGGTGAACTAAATGACTTTTATGGTCATATTCCAGTCTGGGACACAGCGTTACACGCACTAAATGGGTTTTTGGCTGCTGGAGTCGGTTTTTCGCTGATTTATTTGTTGAATGAAAATATAACGATTCTGAAATTAACACCGCTATTTATTGCGGTGACCACGTTTTGTTTTTCAATGACGGTCGGGGTTGCTTGGGAATTTGTCGAATTTTCAGCGGATCGTTGGTTGAATATGGATATGCAAAAGGATCGCATTGTGCGCCAAATCAATAGCGTGGATCTAGGCCAACGTAACAATAAAGTGGTCCAGCTGAAAGATATTCAACGAACGACGATTGAAAGTGAAACCGCTGATGGCAAAAAAGTGACTACTGTGATCCATAACGGCTATCTCGATGTTGGCGTGATCGATACTATGAAAGATCTATTCGTTAATTTTATTGGTGCGCTATTTTTCAGTATATTTGGTTATTTATATAGTGATCACGAACATAAACGCTTTTTATTTGTTCGTAACTTTATTCCGACACGACGGAAATTCTAAGGGTAACGTCTAAAGTTCCATGAAACCCAAGTTCAAAACCGGATGTTCAGGGAGGGGATGATGCTTATTGTACGGCATCACTGTCCACGGATGAAAAGAACTTAATTCAAGCGTTAATTCTCACTGGACCTTGCCTATTTTATGTGTTCTAGGGTACACAAATTAAGCCTTAGATAGTCTGATTTTTTTGCAGAATACTAGGCTGCAGTTGGTAATTGAGATTGCGCTAGTTCAATTAGCGCCAGCCATTTATCTGGCATCCGTTTAAACGGTTTGAGCTGTGGTAACTCAACGGGAACGCGGTAATGTAGTGCTTCATGAGGCCGCAAGAAGTTATAAGCCGCTGAGTAAAGCGCCGTATAACTCGCTGAACCTGTGGCAGAACCAAAGCCAGTACTGGAACGATAATTTTCTTTGTAGGCGCGGTTCAAGCGCTCAATGGTTTGCTTTAAGAAACGGTACTCACGACTGATTTCGTCTTTGTTTTCAAGGCCAACAACCTGGTGGATACCAAACTTGATGCCCTGTTGCGCAAAATAGATCTGGGCAACTTGGTAGATCGGATTCGCGTCAACGACGAAGTTAAGCTTCTCGGGGACCTGAGGCATCTTTTGGAGGACTTGGTTGAACGCAATGACCGCTGATTCGGTTGTGCGATTAGGGGTCACGTAGTCGGCGAGAATGAGCTTACACTTGGCGTCGTAGAAGTAGAAGATATAGTGCCACTTGCCTTTCACGCGCACATAAGTCTCGTCACCAACAATCTGGTCGGACAGCGCGTAAGGATAATTCGCCCAGAAAGGCCGGACAACAGCGGCTACCGCCATTTCGTAGTTATGGATGGTCTGGTGTGAGATTTTAACGCCATGAATATCGTACATGATCGCCGCGGTTCGCCGCGCTGACAGACCATAGTTGATGTGATAGGTCAGCACCAAGCCCAGCACTTCAGGGCTGGCTTGAATCCGATCGAGGTCTACCGGTGCTTGGATCGGCGATTCTGGCGCAATGCCTTTAAGTTCAAAGTTGTAGGTTCGCCAAGTGTAGCGCACCTTGTGGGCAGTTGGATGGACGTTGAAGTCAGCGACTTCAGCGGGTGACATTGAGGCAATCGCACCAAGGCGAAATGCGCACTTATCGTTGTAACAACACCAGACGTCGAACTTGGTCCGACGGTTGTGAATACTCAGGCGATTCTGGCAATAAGGACAACGTAAAGCGACCGTCTTATTCTTCTCGGCGTGACCATCTTGAAACTTGAACTGACAGACCTTGCACCGTAGCTGACCGCCAGCACCGTTATTGGCGTAAAGATAGTCCTGTGGTGCCGAGCACCGCGGACAGTCTTGCGCCGCAAAGCTGATTGGTTTACGCCGCCTGACTGGCAGTATCGGCTTACCGTTCTTTTCAAGCGACTCAGCGATCAACTGCTGGTAGTCGAGGGCTTCAGAACCGATATCAGCTTGAAGTAGTGGGACTTTCTCATCGACCTGAAATTGGTTAAAACGCTTGAATACCGGTTTATCAGCGCTTGGCAGCCGTGAATGATCAAAGATCTCAGCCAACTGAGCTAAAAGGATCAAAATAATTTGTCTTTGGAGCTTGATTATTAGAACTAAATAGGCTATTAATGGTGTATGCACTCGAATCCTTCTTTCTGGATTTTCTTGTTGTTCGCACACCAAGAATACCAGAAAAAGACGTTCGGGTGTTTTTTAATATTCGGAAATTAATAACAAAAACGAGGTACGTTTGACAGTACCATTCTAAGTTAGAAGGTAAGATGATGCAAACCGCAACACAGATTTTTAACGCGATTCAAAATGATCCACAGAATCAAGAGTTCACCGCACAAGGGATTCAACCGCTGTACCATGTGATTCCGACGGCGGAAATTTTGATCATTAGTCAAGCGCCGAGCCGCAAAGCGCAAGAGTCAATGGTGTTTTGGAATGATCCGAGTGGGGATCGACTACGCGACTGGATGGGTGTCACCAAGGCAGAATTCTATGATTCCGGGAAGGTGGGCGTGATGCCATTGGATTTTTACTATCCTGGTAAAGGCCTACACGGTGATCTGCCGCCACGCAAAGGTTTTGCGGAAAAATGGCATGAGCCCTTATTAGAATTGATGCCGAATGTAAAATTGACACTTTTGATCGGTCAATACGCACAGAAATACTATTTACAGAAATTGCGGCAAAAGACCTTAACGGAAACGGTGCGCCACTACGCTGACTATTTGCCAGCCTATTTTCCATTAGTCCATCCTTCGCCACTAAATTATGGTTGGCTGCATAAAAATACTTGGTTTGCGGAGGCAGTTATTCCGGCGCTACAGCAGGATGTGCGGCAGATTCTGTTATGACCGGTGTTACGCTAAGAAGTGAATTACAGCTAATTATGATAATGGTTAAGCGCGATATCAAGCGCGCTTGATATAATGAAAATATGGTTAATCTGTTTGTATGAATAAGGGGCGAAATGGTAATGGATTATATGATCGGCGTTGATATTGGGACTACCAGCACAAAGGTTGCCCTGTTTGATTTACATGGAAAGCTACAGACGGTGAGTCGCCAACTATACCCGCTTTACCATGAGCTGCCTGATCGTGCAGAGGAGGATCCAGCGGCAATATTTGCGGCGGTGATTGCTGGCCTGGCAGCAGTGGTTCACGATAAAGTCGTTCAGCAAACTGAAGTCAAAGGAATCGCCTTTTCCAGTGCGATGCACAGCGTGATTCTAATGGATCAGCATGATCAGCCATTAACGCGGGCAATTACGTGGGCGGATAATCGCGCGGTAGCGGCAGCTAAAGCACTAAAAGATTCAGCCAATAGCCAACAATTATTTGCACGGACTGGGGTGCCGATTCATCCAATGTCACCGCTGACTAAATTAATGTGGTTCAAGCAAAATCAGCCGGAGTTATTGCGACAAACGAAACAAGTGATCGGTGTAAAAGAGTATGTTCTATGGCGTTTGTTTGGCCGCTATGTTGAAGATTACTCGATCGCCAATGCGACAGGCTTATTTAATATTAATACCCTAGATTGGGACGAAGCTGCATTGGATTTAGCAGGAATCACACGAGCGCAATTGCCAGAATTAGTCGATACTGATCACCAATTACGAGGGATGGATCAGGAAATTGCCACCACAATTGGCTTAGCTACCGATACTCCAGTTATTATTGGTGCCAGTGATGGCACGCTTAGCAATTTGGGGCTCAACGCAATTCGTCCAGGTGCAGTGGCGGTTACGATTGGTACGTCAGGGGCGGTGCGCATGGTTGCAGCAACGCCTAAAGTTGACGCAGCCGGGCGTCTGTTCACTTATTATTTAGATAAAACGCACTGGGTGATCGGCGGCCCCGTGAATAATGGCGGGATCGTTTTCCAGTGGGTACGTGACCAATTATTTGCGCCGGAAAAAGCAATAGCGGCAGCGCAGGGTACTGATTTATATGAAAAATTGACCCAGTTAGCGTCCACGATTCCGGCTGGTGCTGGTGGTCTGCTGTGTCAACCTTATTTAGGCGGTGAACGTGCACCATTGTGGGACGCTGACGCGCGCGGCAGTTATTTTGGCCTGACGCAAAGCCATACGCGTGCTCATTTGGTCCGGGCAACGCTAGAAGGTGTGGTTTATAATTTGAACGCCGTTTTACAGTTGTTGAAGGCTTTGTCTGACGGTCCACTAACGATTCAAGCTAGTGGCGGCTTTGCTCACAGTCAATTGTGGTGCCAAATTTTGGCTGATGTGTTTGCACAAAATGTCAGTATCCCCACTAGTATTGAAAGCTCAGCATTAGGTGCAGTGGTGCTAGGTATGAAGAGTCTTGGCTACATTGACGATTTACATGATGTTGCCACGATGATGGGGACTACTAAGCAGATTATTCCTATGCCAGCCGATGTAGCAGTTTATCAGCGAATCATTCCGATTTGGTCTGGTGTAACGGAAAAGTTGAGTAGTGAATATGAACAAATTGCGGCCTTTCAACGCGAATTTCCGATGATGCAGAATAACTGATCAAAAAACAGCTAGCTACCATAATTGGTAACTAGCTGTTTTCAGTTAATGTTTACGTTTCTTAATATTATCGTTCAGCTTATCATCGAGTGGATAGGTTAAACGAATCGCTGCGGAGTTAACGACTGGCAAGATGATCACGAGAATGATCAAACCGATGATCACTGCCAAAGCAACTTGGATCAATGTTAAAACGCCGGACGGAATTAGAGCGGCAAAAGTACCACTCAGAATCACTGCTGCAGAAATGACGACTGCGCCGATCACACTGGAAGCGGCAATGATTCGCTTGCTTGGCGTGCCGTTAGTCAGACCGAATTCACGATATTTCATCATAAGGAAGATACTGTAATCGACCCCTAAAGCCACCAACATGACAAAGGAGAAGAACGGTGTATTCCAAGTCAGCATATTTTGACCTAATACTGCAGAACTCAGCCAACGAGTCAAACTCAATGAAGTAACGTAGGCTAGTAGTAATGTGCCTAAGATATAAACGGGCTGCAAAATCGATCGTGTGATCACCATTAAGGCTAATAAGATACCAACCAACATGATGACTGCAGTCCGCGTGAAGTCGCTGCTAGCAATATGATGTGTATCAGAAATGGAAGCCGTTTGGCCGCCGATCGCAACTTTAGCACCAGATAGTGGGGTACCTTTCAATTCGTTTTGCACTTCACTTTGTAATGAATCGATCCGTGCCATTGATTTGGCTGAGCTAGGATTTGAATCTAAAACAATCGTTAGCTTAGTCGCATGTTTATTAGCTGACATATAAGTTTTAATTGCAGTAGCAAAAGTTTTACCATGCAAAACGCTAGCTGGGATGTAGAAATTATTTGCGGCAGCGGAATTCTTCAAGCCGGTTAAATAATCGTCAGCGCTAGTAACACCTTTACCGATCTTAGTTAAACCACCACTGGCATCCACTAAGCCGTTGTGCAATACCTGCATTTGGCCAACTAAACCTTGCAGGGTCGTGTACATTGTCCGCTGACCATTGTTAACTTGAATCAAGCCGGCGGTCAGTTGTGGTGCTTTGGCGTTCAATTGGTTAGCACCACTAGCTAATTGATTGGCGCCATTGCTTAGCTGACTAACCCCACTGGTCAAAGTTGGCACTTGGTTGTTTAAAGTACCTAAGCCACCAGCTAATTGCTTAGTGCCACTAGTCAGAGCTGCAGAGTTAGCGTTCAATTGACTAGCACCACTAGCTGCTTGGTCAACACCGCCAGTATATTGTTGTAAGCCAGCGGCTAATTGATTGATCTGACTCAACATTTGCGACTGGCTGATCGTTGCGTTGATCGTGCTTTGGTTAGTTGTATCAACGCCGGAGCCATTAACACCTGCATTTAATTGATTAGCCACACTTGAAGCTTGGTTAGCCGCTGTTTGTAATTGGGCTAATGATTGGGTCAAGGTGGACATTTGGTTCTGTAGATCGCTTAAACCGCTAGTTGCACTAGCTAAATTATCAGTTTTACTCAACATTGAATCAGCATCGTCTAGCATGGATTCCAGATTATCAATTTGTGCCTTCAGATTAGTAATTGTGCTAGCGCTAGGTATTTTGTTCGCTAATGTTGTTAAACCTGATAAATCCGGCAACGTTGTTGTGCTGGCCTGTTCCTGCAATGCTGTTAGAGTTGTGCCATTAGCAGCCAAATTATTAGCAACACTGGCGCTAGCAGTTTTAATGATTGTCTGTGCTTGTTGTTTAGAAGCAGCTGTAGCGTTAGGATCATCAACGATAGTTTGTGCAGCAGCAATGACGGACTTGTCAGCATTTGCTGCGCTTGTGTCGCGTGTGCCAATTTGCTTCAATGCACTTTGTAACTGGGACTGCGTTGTAGATATTTGTTGGGCAGCATTTTGTAAGCTATCGATTTGCGTTTTGGCTGTCTGTAAACTGTCTAACAGTGGCTCCATCGCATCCAATTGCGATTTTGATTGTTTTGCAGTTGCCACTTCTTGTTTCAAAGTAGCACTTTGACTACTCAAACTCTGCAATTGACTTTGGGCGCTATTTAAAGCAGCTAATTTTGATTGGTTAGCGGCCAATGCACTATTGATTTGATCAACACCACTGGCAATACCGCTGTTGTAAGCCGTCAGCCCCGCCACTGCTAAAGGTAACTGGCTGCTTTGACTAACTAAGCTTTGCACACCGTTAGTGACTTGATCGGAGCTGCCAGCTAATGTGGATAAGCCACTATTTAACTGGCGGACACCATTTGTGTATTGACCGAGGCCGTTTTGCAGAACGTAGGCACCGCTAGTTAGCTGATTAACACCGCTCGCTAAGGTGCCGGTTGAACTATTGAGTGTCCCCAGTCCGTTACTTAATGTCGTGGCGCCACTAGCAAGTTGGCCAGTGCCACTGGTTAATCGTTGGCTACCAGTGGTCAATGCATCGGTACCACTAATCAATTGTTGGACGCCACTTAGGCCACTGGACATGTCGCTTTGGCCTAGCTTATCACTGGCTTGATTCAGGCCTTTGTTGACTGTTTTTAAGCCTTTACCGGCAGTTTTCATGCCGCTAGTTACAGTGCCTAATTGTTGATTAGCGTACAATGCCTTGATTTTACTACCACCAGGCTGGGTTACAGAAGCGACGGTTTTAACACCGGGTTCTTTTTGTAACTTACGGGTGATTTGGTCGATCACTTTCAAGTATTGTTCTTGATTCAGCTTTTTATTCGCTTGAATGTATAAAGTTGACGGCTCAGCGGTCCCTTTAGAGAAGTGATCTTGGACGACTTTGAAGCCTTGCTTAGCCGGTAAACTGTCGCTCAATTCATCCAAGGTATCGTAATTTAGTTGATTGCTATAAGTGAATAAAAATGGCAATGTCACTAATAAAACTAGACCGAGGGCAATAAACGGATGCAGCACCGAGCGTTTTGACAAACCATGCCACAACTTACTATTGCTGCCGCCTTCAAAGTTCTTGATCGGCCAGAACATGCGCGCACCCAAGGTGGCCATGAAAAATGGGTTCAACGTTAAAAGAACTAATAATAAGACGGCGACCCCAACGGCGACCCCGACCGCAGAACGGTAGATCGAGAACTTGGCTAGGGCCAACGCCGTGAAGCCGATCAGAATTGACGAGCCACTGTACAAAATCGTGCGTCCGGCGATCCGCCGTGCTTTCTTAGTGGCTGCCACTGCATCTAGTCCCTGACTCAACTCAGCTTTGAATTGATCATATAGCAAGATGTTGTAGTCAGTACCGATCCCGAACAGCACTACCACCATAAAGACTTGAGTGAATGATGATAGTGGGAAGCCGACACGATCGACTAAGTTCATGACGATACTTAAGGAAGTGATCACAGAAACCCCAACGGTCAACAGCGAAATAATTGGTACGATCGGCGAACGGAAAACAATGATCAGTACAATAAAAATAAAAATCGCGGCGATAACTTCAGTTTTTTTGATTCCTTCCTCAGTCGCTTGACTGAAATCATCATTTAAAATATCACTACCAGTGACATAAGTCTTAACGCCCGCTGTTTTAGCGGCTTTGGTAATGTCGGCATTCATTTGCCGAACCGTGTCTTTTTTGCTGACCAGCAATTGAACTAACTGAGTTGATTTATCTTTGGAAATCAATTGCTTACGCGTCGCAGCATTATCCGTCGCGGCAGTAACCGATTTAATATGGTAATGTTGCTTATTTTCACGAAAATGCCGTACAGTACGCGCGATATTTTCTTTTTGCGTTGTGGTCAGTTTATCTGCGCCGTTATTAAAAACAACGACGACCTGTCGGGTGTTACCTTGGCCACGCCCCCAATGATTTTGCATGACATCGGCGACTTGACTCTGCGCGGCAGCAGGAATTTTGGTTTGACCATACTCACGAATCAGCCGCGTTGTGTCGGGCATTGTGATCAACGCAATAATGATCACGACAACCCAAGCCACTAACGCGCCCACGTGTCGTTCCAAAAAACGTTTCATTCTACTTCCATCTCTTCCTCATCTAATTTACTAAAAATAGTTCCGCATTACTATTTTATGAAATACCCTATGAAACCTCATTTTCTATAAGGATTGTATGCAACTATCTTACTCATTTTTTTGCGTTTGTCAATGACTTTGGATATCCATTATAGAGTTAGATAATATTTTATTTGCACGGATTCATTTTTAGACACTTGTCAAACTTTACTGGTAATGATAAAGTGAGCGCAGTTTGAAAACAAGTTACAGAAATAATGATCTGTAAAAATTTAGATGGATCGAAAAAAGTGTCTAAATTTAGTGGGGATGAGTGAATTGAAATACGATTTAACCAAAAAACCAACTCGTGGGGCACAACGCACTTTAACAGCATTTTCGACGACAATGTACCAATTATTAAGCCAAAAAGCTTTTGAACAAATCAGTGTGAATGAGATTTGCGAACTTAGTAATTTTCCGCGGGCGACCTTTTACAATTATTTTGATGATAAATATGACTTAGTTAATTATTGTTGGTATATCTTGACTCAAGAGATTCATTTAGATGATGTTAAAAAGATCACTCCAGATCTGAATTTAACGCCGAAGCAAGCGCTGAGCATCTTCTTTGATCGTGTTTACCAATTATTCACGACTCATAGTCAATTGTTGACCAATATTTTAAAAAATAACTCATTAAACAGTCCAATGGTGCTAAACTTCACCGATTTTGTGCGGGCGAATATGCGTGAGATCATTCATAACTGTTTGGATTTTTCTGCGGTACCGGTGCCGCTTGACTTGATTGCTGACCACTACAGTAATACGGTTTTATTAGTATTGGAATGGACCTTTGTGCGCCGCGCTGATGTTACGTTAGCTGAGGCGCATCAGTACTTAGAATATCTGTTAAAGTATTGATATTGTTGGAATCAGCGCAAGTTCAAGCGCGCTTAAAAATAGTGCCGACTAATTTAGAAAGTCGACACTATTTTGGTTTAATCCACAAACACCAACCTAGTTGTCGTCGATAATTCGGGTATAAAACGGTAATTCAGTCGCTGGAATTGTTGTAACTCATTAAGTTGTTGTACATTATTTTCCGCCATAAAACGGACCATTTCACCACGCGCCATTTTAGCTAGGGTGGCACGGGTTTTAATTTTACCGTCGACCCAATGGCCAAACACAATATCGATCAACGGCGTGTCTGGTTGTAAATGGCGTTGGATGATTTTAGCATACTCTTGGGAAGCTAAATTGATGATCGGCTCTGCCTTTGTCCGTAGCGCTTGATAAGGTTTAGCACCCCAAAAGTCGTATAAATTAGGACTTTGCGCAACGTTCAAGCGCGCTTGCATCTCTAAACGATAAGGAACAACACCGTCAAATGGTCGTAAAATTCCGTAAAAGCCAGATAGAATTCGTAAGTTAGATTGGACGTAGTCCAGTGCTGGTGCCGTGAAAACATCTGGCGCCATATATTGATACTGAATGCCAGAAAATGCAATTAGTGCTGGCGTTAATTGTTCTTTAAGTTTGATTTGTTGTAGCGAGCGATAGTTGGCCTGCGCTAACTTTTCACTACACGCCCATAGATTCTTTAACTCTATATAGGATAACTGGCGCATTGTCGCTAAAATCTGTTGTGTTTCAGCCAAATATTGTGGCAAGGCAGCGATGGCAAATGAATCGGTGTCGAGCCGCATTTTTTTAGCTGGTGCGATGATGATTTTCATAGGTAACCTCCGCGTGATTCGTAGCTCTATTTTAGCATTTTAACGCTAATTTTCGGTTGTCAAAAATATTTGCTAGGCAAATATTGACGGATTACGTACACTGAAGCTAAAGGAGGGGGGCTGGCTAATGATCATTGGTGAACGGCTTAAACAATGCCGGCAGCAACAGCAGTTATCGCAGGAAATGGTGGCAGCCGAATTAAAAGTTTCCCGCCAGACGATTTCCAACTGGGAAAATTCGCGTAGTTATCCAGATATTGAACGTTGCATTCGTTTGACTGATTTGTATGAATTATCCTTAGATGAATTGTTGAGAGGGGATCAAAGAATGGTTAAAAACTTGATCAATACGACGAATTTAGTCAAAACTGGTCGGCTGCTTGCGTTAGGTCTTTTTCTGAATTTAGTTTTAGTGGTTGGGTTAGTTTTTACAGTGCAGTATTGGTGGGCGCTAGTACTAGTGGCGCTACTACTATTAAATGTTTGTTGGTTGTTTGTGCTCATGATTTGGGTTATCTGAGGTGTTGATGATGAAAATTATTTTACTATTTATAGTTGGAATTTGCTTTGTGGCTAGCGCTATTCTATGTCAGGTTCTGTTGTGGCGATTGGTTCGTTTAGACACTACCTCACGGAATATTGCCCATCCGCATTTAGCTAGTCTACTGGCGACTAGCGGACAAAATGGGTCGGGTTTGTTCACGTATCTCATTTTACGCCGCCAACGTGCAGTGATTGTTGAACTAGATGATGCGTCAAAACGACGTCAGCTGAAAATTCAACTGACGGCTGGGTTTGCAGTGATGTTTAGTTTGTTTATTGGCCTTAGTTTTATTTTGTTTTTATTAAATTAAGCGCGCTTGATATCGCGCTTATTCTCTTGAAATGACTTGCTAAGGAACTTAGCTATGAACAAGTACCACATTCTGGTAGCTTAAATAGCGCGTCGTTATGCTCAAAACTATGGGAGGTAGATGCCATGAAGTGTACAGTTGCGTCCAACTAAAAAGCGCACGCCAAAAATTGGGTGCACCTTAGGAAGTCGTTGCGACAGACTAAGCGTAAGTAGCAGATATTATCGTGATCACTGAAATTTAACTAAATTGGACAATGAAGTACTTGGCTTACACGATATGGTATGATGGAATATATCGTTAAAAGGGGAATTCCATGAAAAAGCGTACTAAAGTTTTATTGGGAATCGTAGTGGTTTTGCTGGTTCTATTGTTGGGTAGTTGGGCTTATTTGCGCGCGCAGATTTATCAACCTAGTCAGTCTGCAGAATTGGCGGCACAGTCGGCGACGACTAGTGGCTCAGAATTAATTTTCAAAAGTAAATTAACGACTACGCTAATGGTGATTTTCTATCCTGGTGCGTTGGTAGAACCGGCGAGTTACAGTGTTTGGGCTAAACAAGTAGCGGCGGCCGGCTACCCAGTCTACATCGTGCGGTTTCCGTTGGATCTAGCTGTTTTGGCGCCGAACAAGGCGGATAGCGTCTTGAGAAGTTCGCAGCGTGATTATGTTATCGGTGGGCATTCGCTAGGTGGCGTTATGGCCAGTCGATACGCGCAAAACCATCAAGAACGGTTAAAAGGTGTTTTCTTCTTAGCTAGTTATCCTGACAGCAAAGGTAGTTTGCGTTCCACGGTGTTACCAATCTTATCGATCACAGCTAGTCGCGATGGTGTATTGGATCAGGCGGCTTATAAGCAGGCTAAATACAATTTACCCAGAAATACAAAATATGTTCAGATCGGCGGCGGCAATCACGCGGGCTTCGGTAGTTATGGCCCGCAAAAGGGTGACCGTACCGCGACAATCAGTAATCAGACACAACAACGGCAGGTCGCGAATCATTTAATTCAGTGGTTGCGCGGCGTTGATAAAAAATGAGTCTGGGACATAATTAAATGTCTCAGACTCATTTTTTGTTTTTCAGATAGCTGAAACGTGTTCCATAAGGCAACTTTTTCCGCTTAGCTACGATCGGCAAATAATCCACTGCGTGCATTATTTGCGAATCTAGGCTAATGTTCAAAAGCTGACCGCCTTATGTCTCACTCTCTTGTACACTCATTTCCGTGGTGTGATTTCATCCTGTAAACGACCATCTTTGCGGTAAACCTTGATCGTTGATTCTTTGTTACGGGCAATTTCACGAGCGCGCTTAACTGCGGCTTCCTTACTAGAGAAAACCTCGCTGGCTTGTTTAGCGCCCTCGGCCATAACCGCCCAACCGTCATTCTGATGGCGAACGATTTCGTTGGCGTCGATCAACTCGGGATTGCCACGCGATTCATGTTTATCGCGTTTGCTAGGATTGGCTTCTTTTTGAAAGGCCGCTTTCTCTTTGGTATCAGCGTTCTCGTACCATTTTTCGGCTTGACTGATCGCAATCGGAATCGCACGATCATCGGGATAACCATCTGCTAATAGGGCATTGCCGATGTCGATTGCTTTCTTACGAACTAATTCAGGTAGATTTTTCATAGAAACGGGGTAGTCGCGCATATTCCAAGGCATAGTAGAACCTCCTTATTTTGATCTAGTTTTAGTGTAAATGAGGTGGGCTAGCTAATAAAAGAAATATACATATCACATTGCTCACTATCAATAATTTGATAAAATTTACACAAATTAAGACTAGCTTGATTGACCCTTTCGTAAATTATAAATATCTGTATAATTAAATTGTGTATAAATAAGTCTACAGGAAAGGATGTTTGCTGGTAACTGAAAGTTAAATGTTGAGCAAACAAGGTCAGAATTGGATGAAGAAATTATTTCGGGGACGTTTTTGGATCATTTTGGGGGTTTTACTTGTTTTAGGTGTGATCGTCGCAGTTGGCTTAGTTAAGGCAAATAACCAGCGAGCGGCACAAAAACAGCAGTATCAAACGTATCAAGTTAAGCGTGATAGCGCGCTGTTACTAAAGGGCAAAGTAGCAGCGAAGGATACGGTTGCGGTTGAAACTGGTGTTAGCAGTACGGGAACATTAACAGCGATCAACGTTAAAAATGGGGAACACGTTGATCCCGGCACCGTCTTGATGACGTTTCATGATGATCAGGTACAAAGTCAGATTGATGAGGCTAACCAAACTGTAGCGAAAACCGAACTGGCGATTCAAAATGATCAGCAGGCAATTACAGCGTTGAAAAAACAGTCAAATCAGCCGACAACAGAAGTCACTGGTGATACTGATAGCTCAGTTGCTGACTCAGGTGCAGCTGCTGATCAGCTGCAACAAGCACGGAATACATTGGCGGCGGACCAACTGACATTACAGCAGACTAATGATAGTTTGACGCGTTTACAAGCAAAGTTAGACCCACAAGTGACGGCCAAAATTGCTGGTACGATCGTATTGGATACCACAAATAATAGTAATACTGGCATTCCGGATATGCAGATCATCAGCGATGGGCAGATCATTGACGGTCAAGTGACTGAGTACGATTATGCCAAGCTCAAACAGGAATTGGCAGTCACAGTTATGCCTGTTAGCAACACCGATCATTACCAAGGCAAAATTGTGACCATTGACCAAACGCCGCAAGCGGCTACACCAACAACAAGTACGGCGCAAGCTGGCGGCAGTGAAGCCGCAACCTATCAATTCACTGTAAAAATCGACCATAAATTGACTAATGGCTTTAATGTGCAAATTCGCGTTCCGCAGAATACGATTCGTTTACCTGCGGCTAGCTTAGTTAAAAAAGCTGGTACGCACTATGTCTATGTGGTTAAAAAGCATAAAGCCTATCGGCAAAAGGTGGTGGTTAAAAAAGTTGATGGCTATTGGCATCTGATGTCAGGACTACAACTGAAAACGACGATCATTACCAACCCTGATCATCACTTAAAGAATGGGCAAGAGGTGACGGTCAATGCTGATTGAGTTAAAATCCGTCAATAAATACTATCAAAATGGGGCACAAAACTTTCATGTCTTACGCGATATTAATTTAGCCATCGATCGCGGTGAATTTTTATCGATCATGGGACCATCTGGCGCAGGTAAAACTTCGTTGATCAATTTAATTGGTTTTATTGATCGCCAATATGAAGGTGAGTACCTATTTAACGGTGATTCTTATCAAAAAGCTAGCGATAATACGTTGGCGCGTATCCGCAATCGCAGTGTCGGCTTTGTCTTCCAAAACTTTAAGTTGATCGGCAACAACACGATTCTAGAGAATGTTGAGCTGCCGTTACTTTATGGCGGTATGACTAAGCGGGCCGCTAAGCCAGTCGTTGAGCAAGCCCTGATTCGTGTCGGATTACCTAACAGTAGCCAAAAGGTTCCCAGTGAACTTTCTGGTGGGCAACAACAGCGAGTCGCAATTGCGCGGGCATTAGTGCATCAGCCTAAATTTATCATCGCTGATGAACCAACGGGCGCGCTGGATACCAAAACTTCGGCGGAAATCATGCAAATCTTTCGTGACCTTAATCGCAATGAGGGGACCACAATTGTTTTAGTGACCCATGATCCTCAGGTTTCGTTATATGGTGATCGGCTGATCAAGATTCTTGATGGTGCGATCACAGCCGATGAGGAGGTGACGCAGCATGCGCTTCGCTGAAATTTGGACCACCGCACTACGTTCGATCCTAAAAAATAAACGCCGCAGTATTTTGACCATGCTAGGGATCATTATCGGGATTGCGGCCGTTGTTACGATTTTAGCGATCGGCGATGGTTTCTCCAATTGGGTGACTAAAAGCATTACTAGCAATAAATCTGGTAAAGTCGAAACCCAGATTGTTTACATGCCAAACGATACTGCCAATACCAGTGCACAACCCTTTAATGAGCGTGATCTGACTTTAGTGCGTCAAGTCAAAGGCATCGCTAAAGTGAAGCAGAGTAGTTCGGATTCCGATTATGCGCAGCTTACGTTGCCGGTAAAGAATAAGACCAAAAGTGTGTTGGTCCATTACACCAAAGGTAAGAGTAGTAAAGTGATCGCAGGCCGACGTTTGACCGCGATGGACAATGAAATTGGTAATCAAGTTGCAGTGATCGATGCCAGTTTGGCCAAAAGTCTATTCGGTGGCACAACTAACGCTTTACATCATGGGATTACCGTTGACGACCAGTTATATGAAATTGTTGGTGTCCGCAGTTCAGTAGCTAGTAGCGTTAATTTTACTGATGCCATGAGTGGACAAATCCCGACAAATATCACGATCCCGCGTAAAGTGCATCAGTACTATACGCGCAGCGAACGCACTGGTGATTTATTGACGTTGTCGCTAACTAAAGGTGCTAAAGCGAGTCGTGTAAACAAACGGGTACTGCATATACTGAAAACGCAAGGTAGTATGCGCAGCCAGGGAGAATATCAAAGTAACGATCCAACAGCGCAAGCAGATACGTTCGGTAAAGTCCTCAATGCGATCACCTATTTTGTTTCGGCCGTTGCTGGGATATCGTTATTTATCGCCGGTATCGGCGTGATGAATATGATGTATATTTCAGTTGCTGAACGGACTACCGAAATTGGGATTCGCCGCGCGATGGGCGCCCGGCAACAGGATATTCGGCTACAATTCTTATTAGAAAGTGCAACTTTGACAATTCTAGGTGGTTTGATCGGTTATGGACTGGGCGTGTTGTTGGCGTTAGGGGTTAGCGCGCTGCCAGTGATGCCGTTTAAGGCCAGCTTTAGTTTTGGTGGGTTTGCGTTAGCGTTTGGCGTCTCCACTGCCGTCGGTTTAGTCTTCGGCGTGATGCCAGCTAATGCTGCTAGCCGCAAGGATCTGATTGAGATTATTCGTTAAAAAACTCGTCATACAACTTATTTGGAGGAAATTAAAATGAAAAAATGGTTCAGTCAAGCTAGTGCTAATGACACAAAAATTTGGATCACCTTATATTTCATCGTTGATTTGGTATTAGCCTACTTTGTTGCATTTGTTTACCCGCCAAAAGCGTTATTAGTCAATGCACCGGCAATGGTCAAATGGGTCACCTTTGGTAGTAGTGCGATCGGTTTGGTAATTGGCTTGTTTTTATCAACGTATATCGGTTATTTGATCTATTTCATCTGGCGCAGTATTTTGCACGAGGAGCCAGCCAACACAGCTGCCACTAAGCGAAGTTTTTATTTAACGACTTGTCTTTCTGGTATATTAGTTAGTTTGGTGCATTTAGTGATGATCATTATTACTGGTGGTGTGATCAATCAAACTGTTACGATTATTTTGGCAGTAGTTAGTGCAATTGTGACGGCAGCGTTGATCTACACATTTTTTACAGTGTTACTGCATAAAATTAAATTAGGTCGGGCAGTTGCACTGACTTTGCTGGTGATCGATCTGATCCCAACGATAATTGGGTTATTTAGATAAACTTTAAGGCTAGGTGTTGTAACTGACACTTGGCCTTATTTTATTGACAACTAAAGAGTGCTAGCGTTTTTAGACAGATACACCTATAGTTTAGGCGAGGTGATCGATATGTTATTGACCCAGCAATTGAAGCACCTGCGTGAAAAAAATGGCTATAGCCAAACTGATCTGGCGTATGAATTGGGCATTAGTCGGCAGTCGGTTTCCAAGTGGGAGCGGGGTGAAAATTTTCCCGATATCAATAATTTGTTGCGCTTAAGTGAACTCTATAATGTTTCCTTGGATGAATTAGTCCGTGGTAGCCAATTTTTGCGCCGACCGTTTGTGGTGGGGCGCAAAGTGCATTGGCGACGGTTGATCGTTGATTTTGTACTATGGACGGTGACTTGCTTGCTGTTAACGGGATTTGGTTATCAACCGTGGTGGCTGTTTGGCGGTATTTTTCTGTGTGGCATTATCCTAGTAATACCAGTAGATTTTGACGATTACTGGATCGTTGAAAAAACGCAGATCAGATTTGTTCAGTATGATCGACGGTCGCTGCACAAATTTTTGCAGGTGTTGGGCCTAGCACATAAAACAATCAGTAAAATTCCGTATACAATGATCGACAACAGTGAGTTACTCTATAACAAACGGCAACGGATGCCGTTTGATTGGTATCCCGATAATTTTGGTTTACGACTGTACTTAAAGGATCAGCGGCAGATTTATTTGCCACTTAAGCAAAACTTTACACAATATCTGCCGCAATTCATTCTTTCGTTGAAGAAAAAGGGCATTGTGACTAGCGATGCTCAGCAGCTGCAGACTGCGATCATGAACAAAGAAAATCTCTACACCTATATGGAAAAACGACTAAGTGATGGTGATGTGAAATGATTAAAGCAAGAAAGTTTGTGGCTGGGGATGCCACAGCAGTAGCGCAATTAATCGCGGCAACGTTACGAACAACTAATCGTAAAGATTACTCAGCTGCTTACATTGAACATGATATTCAGCAAATGGATGCTGCCTTTTTCAAGCAAAAAGCGCAGCAAACGCATTTTTATGTTTTTACTGATGCTGCGCGAATTATCGGGACTGGTGCGATTGGCTCGTACTGGGGTAGTCAAACGGAATACAGCCTGTTCGATATTTTTGTTCATCCGGAATATCAAGGTCACGGCATCGGTCGCCAAATTATAGCTACTTTAGAGACAGATGACTATTTTCAGCAAGCGACGAGGGTTGAAATACCAGCCTCGATCACTGCGTTAGGTTTTTACCAGAAAATGGGTTATCAGTTCAAGGCTGGCGTGGCGGAAGTCGATGCGGAACAATTATACCGACTAGGGTCCGTCTGAAAACTACTTAAGTAAGATGCAAATTGAGGCAATGTAGACCGTAGCCAGATAAACATGAGCGAGCTTATCATAACGCGTTGCAATCCTACGAAAGTTCTTCAACTGATTGAAGAAGTTCTCAATCAAATGGCGCTCACAATAAACGTGGTAATCACAGGTCCACTTGTCTTTGGTATTTTCCTTTGGCGGAATGGTATAGACGCCTGCTTTATCTTCAATATACTGGCGAAGTTTCGCGGTGCCATAGGCTTTATCCGCGATAATATTTGATTGAGAAATATCGAAGCCTTCCAGCAACTCACTGGCAACTTGGCTATCATGTACTTGACCACCTGTTAGGCGAAAACCCAAGGGATTCCCTAATCCGTCAACGAGTGCGTGAATCTTGGTCGTTCGGCCACCTCGACTTAGTCCAATAGCTTGATTTTCGACCATACATTCGGCGTTTTTTTTGCCCCAGTGGCCTTTTGATGCGCTCGAACGATCGTTGAATCTAAGCTCAAGTTTTCCATGTCGGGATCGTCAATCAATTCGAGAAAAACCTGTTCGAACAAGCCTGAACTTACCCAGGCTCGGAAGCGACTATACACCGTTTTCCAAGAGCCATAGCGTTCAGGTAGATCACGCCAAGGAGCCCCGCTGCGCATGAGCCAGAGGATAGCGTTGAGGGCGGTACGGTTGTCTAGGCTTGATGGACGGCCAGTCCGGTATGGCGGGAAGTATCCTTTGATTCGGTCCCACTGAGCATCTTCCAGTTCGTATCGTTTAGGTGTTGTCATCGGAATGCCTCGATTCGTTTTTCCTCAGATTATACCTGAATTTTTAGTTTTCAGACAGTCCCTAGAAAAATACCCAAATCATTAACTTTGAATGCGCTTTCTAAAAATGGCTGTTACAGGTATAATTAATCTATAATAGTGGTTAATGGGGGCATTTTGATGCAAAAGTGGTTCAGCCAAGTCGGTAAAAAGGATACGAAAATCTGGGTGATACTGTATATTATAGTCGGTATTGTCTTGGCGTATTTCAGTACGATCGTTTATCCGCTGTCGGTACTACTTGCGCAAATGCCTGGGCGGGTCAAGTTTATAATGTTTATCGCCAGTATTTTGGGATTGGTGCTGCGACTATTTATTTTTACGTATGTTGGGTATCTCGTTTATTTACTACTATGCAGTGTCTTGCATGAAGCGCGCGCCGATAAAACGGCCACTAAACGCAGTTTATATTTAGCCGTTTGCATCTCTAGCGTTATCGTTGCTTTGTTACAGTTGGTTGCGATCATCGTAACAGCGGGCAATATTAGTCAAATTCTAAGCATCGTCTTGACTGGTTTAAATGCGGTAATGTTGGCTTACTTAAGTGCACAATTTTTTGCACAACGACTGCATAAAGTCCACTTAGGCCGTGCGGTAGCTGGAGTGCTATTTATCTTGGGATTAGTGCCAATCGGGTTGAATTTGTTGTTGCCGCAATGAAAGTGAGCATCAGATAATGCAAAACGAAAGTGACTATATTATGCGCCAGATCAAGGCCTTCGCTGAGGGTCTTGGTTATATGCTGAGTAAGAACAAAAATAATACCGACACTGAAATTATATTTCATATGGATGAACCGTTGTTGCCACATCAATTCGAGTTGCAGCAACTGATTGATAAAAAGCAGTACGCTGCGGCAGCCAAACGATTGCTGAGCCTGAGGTACGCCATATCAGAAACGGATTTCTTCAAACTTGGTGTATGGTTTTATGATACGTTGAATCAGCGTAGTGATACCGAATTACAGCAAAACAATTATTCGCGCGCTGCGATCGTTGCCGGGCTAAAACAATTGCAAGAACTGCAAGATGGAGGAGACCGATGAAGAAGCGTAAAAAGAATTATTCAGCCTGGCTGAGTGGGGCAATTGCCTATTATGCGATGTTAAGCGCTTTGCTAGCGATTACCGTAGTTTTAATGATTAAAGGAAAAAATCCTAGTGTGCCGCTGGGCGTTGCTTCCATGGGTCTGGCTATTTATTTTATTACGTATGCACTTCAACGCAAATAAATTGCAAGATGGAGGAGACTGATGAAGTCGTGGAAGCATAATTATGCAGGCTTACTGGCAGGTACGATCGCTTTTTTGTTGTAGCTCTACTGGCAATTGAGCTGGTTTTAGTTATTAAGGGGGGAAAATTACAGTATCCCATTCTGAATTATTTTGATTGGCACAACCACCTTTTTCACTAGTTATCTTTATTTACTGAAACATCCGCTAAAACGTTAAACTAAAGCCAGCAGCCTTAATCAAGGTCGCTGGCTTTGTTAATGATTTGGATCATTTTAGTAACTGCCGCTGGGATAGTTAATTCAGTCGTGTCTAATTGTGCCGCAACTTGTTTCGTAATCGTCGTTTTGCGATACCCATGGTGCCGCTAACAAAAATTAGTTTTTTCATCGTTTTACCTCGCTATTTATACCGGTACTGTCAAACGTACCTCGTTTTTGTTATTAATTTCCGAATATTAAAAAACACCCGAACGTCTTTTTCTGGTATTCTTGGTGTGCGAACAACAAGAAAATCCAGAAAGAAGGATTCGAGTGCATACACCATTAATAGCCTATTTAGTTCTAATAATCAAGCTCCAAAGACAAATTATTTTGATCCTTTTAGCTCAGTTGGCTGAGATCTTTGATCATTCACGGCTGCCAAGCGCTGATAAACCGGTATTCAAGCGTTTTAACCAATTTCAGGTCGATGAGAAAGTCCCACTACTTCAAGCTGATATCGGTTCTGAAGCCCTCGACTACCAGCAGTTGATCGCTGAGTCGCTTGAAAAGAACGGTAAGCCGATACTGCCAGTCAGGCGGCGTAAACCAATCAGCTTTGCGGCGCAAGACTGTCCGCGGTGCTCGGCACCACAGGACTATCTTTACGCCAATAACGGTGCTGGCGGTCAGCTACGGTGCAAGGTCTGTCAGTTCAAGTTTCAAGATGGTCACGCCGAGAAGAATAAGACGGTCGCTTTACGTTGTCCTTATTGCCAGAATCGCCTGAGTATTCACAACCGTCGGACCAAGTTCGACGTCTGGTGTTGTTACAACGATAAGTGCGCATTTCGCCTTGGTGCGATTGCCTCAATGTCACCCGCTGAAGTCGCTGACTTCAACGTCCATCCAACTGCCCACAAGGTGCGCTACACTTGGCGAACCTACAACTTTGAACTTAAAGGCATTGCGCCAGAATCGCCGATCCAAGCACCGGTAGACCTCGATCGGATTCAAGCCAGCCCTGAAGTGCTGGGCTTGGTGCTGACCTATCACATCAACTATGGTCTGTCAGCGCGGCGAACCGCGGCGATCATGTACGATATTCATGGCGTTAAAATCTCACACCAGACCATCCATAACTACGAAATGGCGGTAGCCGCTGTTGTCCGGCCTTTCTGGGCGAATTATCCTTACGCACTGTCCGATCAGATTGTTGGTGACGAGACTTACGTGCGCGTGAAAGGCAAGTAGCACTATATCTTCTACTTCTACGACGCCAAGTGTAAGCTCATTCTCGCCGACTACGTGACCCCTAATCGCACAACCGAATCAGCGGTCATTGCGATCAACCAAGTCCTCCAAAAGATGCCTCAGATCCCTGAGAAGCTTAACTTCGTCGTTGACGCGAATCCGATCTACCAAGTTGCCCAGATCTATTTTGCACAACAGGGCATCAAGTTTGGCATTCACCAGGTTGTTGGTCTTGAAAACAAAGATGAGATCAGTCGTGAGTACCGCTTCTTAAAGCAAACCATTGAGCGCTTGAATCGTTCCTACAAAGAAAATTATCGTTCCAGTACCGGCTTTGGCTCTGCCACAGGTTCAGCGAGTTACACGGCACTTTATTCAGCGGCCTATAACTTCTTGCGGCCTCATGAAGCACTGCATTACCGCATTCCTGTTGAGTTACCACAACTCAAACCGTTTGAACGAATGCCGGACAAATGGCTGGCGCTAATTGAACTAGCGCAGTCTCAATTACCAACAGCAGCCTAGATATTCTGAAAAATCAGACTAACTAAGGCTTAATTTGTGTACCCTAGAACACATAAAATAGGCAAGATCCAGTGAGAAGCAACACCTGAATTAAGTTCGATTCATCCGTGAACGGTGATTCCATATATTAATCGTCATCCCCCCTTGAACATCCGGTTTTGAACTTGGGTTTCATGGAACTTTAGACGTTACCTTTATACCAATTATTATGCCATTAATTATGAGATTATAGTTAAAAAATTCTACAAATAGCGTATACTAAACGAAAAACGATGAAGAAGATGAAGTTAATGCGGCGAAAAGACAGAGAAGTTACTGATACAACTGAAATCGCGGCGATTTTACAAGCTGCGCATGTGATCCATCTTGGTATCCAAACACCAGATTATCCGTATGTGGTGCCAACTAATTACGGTTTTGAATTTGTTGATCAGCAGTTATTTATTTACTTGCACGGTGCACCAGTTGGACGTAAACATGATTTGATCGCTCGGTACCCTAAAGTTGGTTTTGAGATCGATGACGGTGGACATTTAATGACGTCAACCAATGGTGATCCTAGCAAAAATTCTTTCGCCTATCGTAGCATTATTGGGACTGGTAATGCTGAATTAGTGACCGACCTTGCGGCTAAGCAACACGCCTTACAGACGATCCTAGTGCATGAGACGGGGCACGCTTGGCCTAACATTAAGGAACATGACGTTGAGTATGTTGGTGTCATTAAAATTACAGTCAATCAATATAGTGCTAAAGCCCATTATGATCCTAAATAATAGCGTGGCTCCGTCAACCAATGTTGGTTAGCGGGCCACGCTATTTTGCTATACGGTTTGTTTTTTTTAAATATCTGATTTTTGGTGAAAAGTATAGCCTAGATGAGACTTGCTTAGTACAACTTGATTACTGCACTAGTTCCTACTACCTTAAATAATTCCGCCCAACGATTGATCGAAAGTGAAGTCTGTGCGCGTTCGGCCTTAGCAATCTGTGCTTGCGAAATATGCCCAACTTTGGCAGCGACTTCTGCTTGAGTCATTTTTGCTTGTCGCCGTGCTATTTGAAATTTAATAGCTGTTTTAACTTCAGGTGTCAGCGGAAGAACTTCACTAAGATCTTCCCCTTTAGCACCGGCAACGATCAATTGGGCAATTTCATGTTCAGTGATTGGATGGTCTAGATGATGACCGATTAAATAAAAAATGCGAATTGGAACATTTGAATCAAGCAGTTCATTATTAGCTGCAGTAGCCGTCATAAACTCGTGTGAATCTCTGGGATAAGTTTCGATGATATGTGCAATTTCACGTCGCTTTGCTTCTACCGCGGCGATATCAGTTAAATCAATTGGCTGATTGGTGATTTGCATATTATAACCTCCGATACTTAGATAAATATTTCTCTATTACTTGAGTGCTGGCATACTCGTCAAAAATAACCTGCTGGCCAAAAAATTCACCGCCAAGTTGTTGATAAAATTTCTCAACCCCACTAGTTTTTGTTAGCAGTTTTACGAAGCCATCAAATCCATGAGCGAATGAATCTTGCATCACTAATGCCAATAATCTCGCGCCAACATGATGATGTTGTGCGGCAGCAACTACTTCGATATTATAAACAAAATTGTAACGATCGCTTGAAATTCGTTCAAAATTGGCTATGCCGACCAATTGATCTTTATAATACGCAACAATAACAATTGAATGTTGGTTTTCATCAAGGATTTGTTGCCAATTGAATTTAAACTGAGAGTTAGGTTGAAAATTATCTAGGAACTCTGCCGATGTAGACGTTGTATACACTACCTGCATAACTACATTATAGCATAATATTCATAAAATGAATATTATGCTAATCTCCTTTTATTTTAATTAGGGATACTAAGATAAAATTATCATCGGAGTATCTAATTAAAATATACGTAAAATAACGGCTAATGGTTTATTTTAATCGTCACTATGTTTTATACGACTCCAGTTAATTACATAGATGAGGAAAATGATTAAAGAACCGATGATCAATGAACTTATGATATTGTCCCACGTAGTTAAAGTGGTCAGAAAAACAGCCTACGCACTTTGCACTAGGTGACTTATACTGTGCAATAGATACCCATAATAATAGCGTTATGCAAGGCTTTTTGTCGGGCCTTTTTTAAATTTTCGGTCGTCACTTTACAGATTTTTTAAACACAACTAGCACAAGACTGATAACGGCTGTAAACATATCCTTAACCCTTCTATAATGTTTTTTTCCAACTATTCCAGCAATTTCGTCACGCATTCTTCACATTTTCTGGTTATAGTAATAGACATAGAGATGAAGGACCCCACCTAAATCCCTAACCCAAAACTTAATTTTTTCATTACCCCCCAAGTAATGAAAAACCCAACTCCTTTTCCAGCGTAAGCCCATACGCTGGTTTTTTATTGGTGGCAGATTGCAAGAAATAACTTGAACAAATTTAGTAACGCAGATTACGCAAAAAGATCTCAATCGGTGTTCGCCAATTTAAACATTTGAGTGGTCGGGAATTCAAATACCAGTTAATTTGAATCAATTCATCATCGGTAATCTCATCAATCGGTTGACCTTTGGGAATGAAGCGGCGTAGTACTCGGTTGCGATTTTCATTACTGCCTCGTTCATGTGGCGAATAAGCGTGCGCAAAGTACAGCGGAACACCGGCCTGTTCTTCAATGGTTACGAAGGTGCAGGCGTAGTCGCTGCGGTTGGCGCCGCGGGTTTTCTTTGCTGATGTTCCGCTAGCGCAGGCTGAGTACGTCGTGACACAACCGGAAAAGTTGATCCCGCTGCCGGACACAGTTAGTTTTGAGTTGGCTGCCAGTATCGCTCTGCAGGGATTGACCGCTGACTTTTTAGCACATGATTTAGGCCGTGACCAGCCAGGCGCAACTGTTTTTGTGCATGGTTTAACTGGTGGTGTTGGTCAAATCTTAGCGCAAATGTTGACTGCAGATGGGATCAATGTTATCGGGGTGACTGGTAATGAAGCTAAACGACAGTTAGCGCTGCAGCAAGGTGCTAAACAAGTTTTTTTACGTTCAACTGATTGGGTGGCGCAAGCCCAAAATGGCGCACCGATCACTACTGTTTACGATGGCGTTGGGTCTACGTTGGCCGCCAGTTTAAACATTGTGCAATCGCGGGGAAAAGTTGTTTTCTTCGGTATGGCGGCCGGTGACCCAGCACCGGTTGATCCTATGGCAATGCTTAGTTCGTCTAAAAGCTTATTAACTGGCGATTTGTGGGATTACTTAAGTGATCATTCAGCGCGCTTAAAACGCAGCTGGCGCCTGTTTAGTTATTTTCAAGCCGGTAAAATTAACTTAACGCCGGCCCAAAAATTTGATTTAAGTGCTGGTCGTGCTGCATATGAGCGGTTATTAAGTGAGCATACTGGTAAAATTATTTTAACGATTGGAAATAAATCGTCTGATGTAGTGCGCACCGCGGATTAAAAGCGTGCTGACAAAAAGGGCACGTGCCAGTTTGATATTGTGTCCAAGTGAGTTCATGGCGGCAATTGCCACAGCACACTACTTTTGCTGTCGGTGTCACCGGCATAGCAACAAAGTGGTGAGTACGCATGGCATCATGGCACTGGTAGCAAGCAAAATATTGCTGACAGCGTGCACATTTATTGGCGACGACATCAGTGGGACCATGATAGTGTTGACAACGACCATCTGCGGTCAGTTGCAATCCAAGAATCAGCGCGCTCATTTTTCTACCGCAGCAAATTGATCGAGTAGGCGTAAGCGCCGATGCAGCGCAATGGCAATACCTGACTTCAAGAGATCACCAGGTAGAAAAACGAGGCCAGCCAATAGTGCTTTGGGCAAGGCTAGATGGGTGGTGACACTTAGCCATAATGCGCCGCTTAAATTGATGAACAGCACACCAATCAAAATTGTGGCGCCGATTTCCCAAGCTAAATGCTGGTGGTTGTGTAATAACGTACCTAACAAAAATGGTGTGACCAGCCAAGCGTAAATATAGCCAGCTGTGGGACCGACAAACACAGCGGCGCCACCGTGGCCACCAGATAGAACAGGGAAACCAACGAATGCCAACGCCACAAATAAGCCCACCGCGTAGCTACCATTTTTTCGACCTAGTAGTAGGCTAGCGAGGATGATCCCCATATTTTGTAGCACTAATGGTACAGGAATTAGGCCGATCGGAATTGGGGGGATGTAACCAAGGACGATGATGACAGCCACCATAACGGCAATTTGGGTAATATCACGAGTTTTCATTGACTTAGCTCCTTTGGTTAACCATATATCTTAATTGGTTAACGTTGATTATAAAATACCACGTCTATACGCATTTGCCAATGAAAATATTAAATTTATTAAAAATTACAGCTATGTGCATTAAAAACGGGTAAACTAATGATGACAAGGTTTTGAAAAGGTAGGTATTGGGGTAAATGGATCAGAATACTCGGCGTGATGAGCGCAGTACAAAAAAGCATAAACATTTGGGTTTGAAAATTACTTTAGCAGTTGTTGCTTTGTTGGTGATCGGCATCGGGGCCGTTTTTGGCATGATGTGGAATCAAACGCAATCAACATTTAATAAGATCTATGATAGTGACGGTACTAAGCACGATACGACGATCAAGCAGAAAAAACCGTTCTCGATTCTGCTGCTAGGGGCCGATACCGGTGCTGATGGTCGGATTAGCCGTGGGAATTCCGATACGATCATGGTAGTCACGATCAATCCCAACACGCATAAAACCGTCGTTACTAGTGTTGCGCGGGATACATTAGCTGAAATGGTTGGGACCAAGTCGCTGAATGTGCAGAAATTGAACGCTGCCTATAACATTGGCGAATCAAAGATGGCGAAAGCTAGTGTTAAAAAGTTACTCAACGTGCCGATCAACTACTATGCCGCGATCAACATGGGTGGCTTAGAAAAAATCGTTGATGCAGTTGATGGGGTCACGATCACTTCATCAATGAACGTTACGTTTGATGGTATTACGATCACCAAAGGCAAGCATCATTTGAACGGGAAGCAGGCGTTGGCTTATTCTCGGATGCGTTATCAGGATCCCCGCGGCGATTATGGTCGGCAGATGCGTCAGCAACAAGTGATGATGGCTGTTTTGAAGAAGTTAGCGACGCCAAGTGGGATCACTAAATACAGCGCGCTGATGAAGACGTTGGAACCTTACTTGCGTACTGATATCACGTTGGATGATGCGATGAAACTAGCGACCGATTACCGCAGCAATTTGGATAACGTTTCTTCGAAGCAATTGACTGAAAAATCAGCAATGATCAATGGCAGTTCTTATCAGGTTCCATCCACGGAAACCTTACAATCCGTTTCTGATGAATTACGGACACAGTTGGGCTTGTCTAAGGAAACGCTAAGTAATCAGAATACGCGCTTGAACAAGTTAAATGCCGCATTCTTTAATGACGAAAGTAGTACAACTTACAATACTGATGGTGCGGTTACGCAGTATTACACGAACACCACATATTAGTAAATAAGGAGCTGGAACGATTTTAGTTGCGGCTCTTTATTTTTTTGCCTTGATCAAGGGTGGCGCGATTCTTTAATGGAGTAGGTAATTGATTCTCAGAACGCTGAAGCTTAGCGGGCACCTAACTAGTTTCAGTCACAGGTCATCTAGTTTAAATATGATGATTAGCTAAAAAATAATTGCACAATGCCCCATGTTTAGCGTAAGCTAGTTAAGGACCAATTTCGACCGAAGTTAGTTAGTATGGAGGAAAACAATGCAACACGTTAAAAAGATCGTGCAGGTTACTTTAATTGCAATCGGCTGGTTTGTACTGGCTCAATTGCTAACACTGCTGGTCAAGTACTTACTTTTGCGCCATATCACAGTATTAAATCATGGTCTTGGTGCAGTCGCAGCAGAATTATTCAGTACTGGTATTTTAATACTATTACTTTATTTTTATTATCGTCGGCGAGATCCAGCGGTTTTACCGTTTCCACGCAAAAAATGGTTTTGGTACTATGGTTGGGCCTATCTTGCTGGACTGTTCTTTTTTACGTTAGTCTGGTTAGGCACATTAGGACTAAATGCGGCAGCTGTCCATTCGGTCTTGCGTTCTGGCGCTTGGTTGTGGTTACTGATCCTCTTTTTCGGCTACGTGATCCAAGGCTTCAGTGAGGAACTGCTGACCCGTGGTTACATAGTGGGTAAGTTACTTAAAACCGAACGGACCTATGTCGTGGTGATCATTAATTCACTGGTTTTCGCAGGGTTGCATTTAATGAATACAGGAATTAACGGCCTGGCTTTTATTAACATTCTAGCCTTTAGTATTCTGTTAACACTGCTACGGTTGCGTTTTGCTAATTTATGGGTCGCGAGTGCCTTTCATAGTGCCTGGAATTTTGCGGAGGGGCCACTATTTGGGGTACCAGTATCCGGTGGCGCTAGTGATGCATTGGTTTTAAAAACGACTTCACACCTAGGCTTTGATCTGATCAATGGCGGTAGTTTTGGCTTTGAGGGCGGCTTCGTTATTTTATTGGTTTTATTGATCGCCATTGCTGGTTTTGTCTGGTGGGAGATCCAGCGGCCCAAAATTAATGATTGACAGCTAGTCTATCTGGTTGCATAATAAACACAATTAAAGCGGATCAATTCAATGCGTTGACGAGAAGAGTAATGTGCTGAGCAATGAACAGAGATGGCGGTAAGCTGAAAAAGCCACATTGCAATGAACATGAAGATGAGCTCTGAGCAGGTTGTTGGTATAAGCTAACAACTCGTGGGCAAGCGTTACTTTGCCGGGTATCAAAGTCTGGGCACAGACTGGCGTACCGGCGAGGTGTCGTTAGCGACACGAATCAGGGTGGTAACACGCAAAGCTGCGTCCCTAGTCTAGTTAAATCTAGGCTGGGGGCGCAGTTTTTTTGTCCAATTGAAAATGACCGTGTGAATGGAGGATTTGATATGCGTAAATTAAGATCCGTACTAGCAGGTGCGGCGTTAGTGATATTAGTCGGGGTGCTGAGTGCCTGTGGACAGAATTCCAATCAGCAGGCGGCCACAAAACAAGTTTTGAATTTACCAGCCAGCGCTGCGTTGGACACGATCGATTTGTCTAAAGCCACTGGTTATGGGCAGACTGGGAACGTTTTTGAAAGCTTTTATCGCTTAGGTAAAAATGGTAAGGCCACTGCTGGCTTAGCTAAATCAGCTAAAGTATCAGCGGATGGTAAGCAGTACACTTTCACGTTGCGCAACGCAAAATGGAGTAACGGTGATCCAATCACAGCACAGGATTTCGTTTATTCGTGGCGCCGGACGTTGAATCCGAAAACGAAATCACCGTACGCGTATTTATTTGAAGGCATCCAAAACGCTACCGCAGTTAGCCAAGGTAAAATGGCGGCCAGCAAGTTAGGCATCAAAGCCACTGATCAGCACACAGTGGTCGTAACCTTGGATAAGGCGATCCCGTACTTTAAAGTTTTGATGGCGTACCCACTTTTTGCGCCTCAAAACCAAAAAGTTGCCGAAAAGTACGGTAAAAAATACGCGACTAAATCGCAATATATGGTTTACAGTGGCCCATTTAAGATCACCAATTGGAAAGGAACTAACAATAAATGGTCATTTGTCAAAAATAATCAATACTGGGATAAAAAAGTAGTCAAGCTGCAGAAAATCAACTTCACTGTCGTTGAAAATGCTTCGACTAGTTTAGATCTGTATCAAAGTGATAAATTTGATTTAACGCAACTTTCTAGCGAACAAGTGGCAACGTATAAGAATAGTAAGGCCTATATCCAGTACCCATATTCTTACGTTAGTTACGTTGGTTATAACTTCGCCGACAGTGACGCTACCAAGCGTAAGGTGCTAAATAATCAAGATATCCGCCAAGCCTTTTCATTAGCAGTCAACCGTACACAGTTAGCGCAGAAAGTGATTGGTGATGGCACGTTGATCCCGACTGGTTTTGTTTCAACTGATCTAGCCAAGAATCCTACCACTGGTAAAGATTTTTCTGTTGAGCAAAAGCGTGGAAATACAATGTCACATGATGAAAAACTAGCGCAGCAGAAGTGGCAAACTGGTTTAGCGGCAACGGGTGTCAAAAAGGTTAGTCTGACCTTACTAGCTGCCAACGATAACGGCAGTGATCAGGCCACGAGTAAAGTAACGCAGTACCTGAAAGGGCAATGGGAGAAGCTTTTCCCAGGTTTGACGATCAAAATTCAGGCCGTACCATCGCAAATTGCCTTAACTGATCGGCAAAAAGGTGACTTTGATTTAACTTTAGCGGGTTGGGGTGCCGACTTTAACGATCCAATTTCCTTCTTGCAGATTCCAACAACAGGAACTTCTTACAACTATGGTAAGTACAACAATAGCGAATACAACCAATTAGTTGATTCAGCTACGAACGCTGACGCAAATGATCCCGCTAAAAGGTGGCGTGATTTAGTCAGCGCCAGTCACGTTTTACTCGATGATCAAGGCATTACGCCACTGTATCAAAGTGTTTATTCATACTTGCAACGCAGCTCAGTTAAAGGGATTATTCATAATACTGCCGGCACACAGTGGAATTATAAATACACCTATATCAAGTAATACTTGATTTGAATCAATTTTTTTAGAGTCATTTAGGTTTATAATAATTTTGAAATCTAAATGGAGGCGGAAATCATGGCTCATAACGGCGAGCACGCAGAACAATGTATTAAACTAGTCCCAATCTTTCAGACTTTGTCAGATGCTGAACGCGCAGAAATTGCGCCCTTAGTGCAACATCGCCATTTTACAGTTGGTGAAAGCTTATTCGCAGCTGGTGATGTCGTTGAATCATTGATGATCGTGGCGCATGGTCAAGTAAAAATCACGCAAATTGCAGCTAATGGGAAAGAACAGCTACTGTATCTACTGAATCCTGGCGACTTCGACGGAGAAGCCGCGCTATTTACAGCTAGTACGCGTCAAAACTTTGGCACTGCTTTAGCGGCGACTGATGTTTGCATGATCCGCCGCCAAGATTTCCAAAAGCAACTCAAGGTTTCACCGCAATTAGCGCTGAATATTTTAAATGCTTTCGGCCAGCGCTTGGCCAATGTAGCCGAGCAATCAACGCAAGCAACGACGGCTTCGATCGAAGAGCGGTTAGCTAATTACTTGTTGGAAACGGCAGGCGATACTGCTGATGATTTCAAATTACCAATGAAGAAAAAAGATATTGCTAGCTACCTTGGCACCACACCGGAAACGATCAGCCGCAAGTTCCGTGAATTTACGGATGACGGTTTGATTGAAAAATTAGCGGTCAATCGTTTTCGAATCTTGGATGCTGACGGGTTAGCATTGGTTGAATAATAAAAAAACGTGCGGCTAACGCCACACGTTGAAGTAAGTCTACATTTCGGTGTAGACTTATTTTATTGCCCGAATTTCGCCGATGATTTGACTGAGATGTTCTGCTGCCAAACGATACGGTTCTAATTGATCGCCGTATTTAGCGTTGAAGGCAGCTAAACCATTCGCTGCGAATTCATATTCATATTGATAAACTGTATCGTAAACACCAGTAAAACGGACTAATAAGTCATGTTGATCTTGTGCTAGTTGCAGCGCTAGTTGAATCGTACGAAAGTCGGTATAAGCCAGTTCGAACTGAACTGCCCAGGCGCGCATGAAATCGTGTTGTGCGGCGATATGTCGATAATGATGTTCAGTCGTCCAAGCTAGCCGATCAAGTGAATCAGATACATCAAGCATAGCGTAGCCTCCTAACTTAAGCGCGCTGAATAATCAGTTAGCGCGCTGGATTTTCTTTGAGTCCAGCGTTATTTGGTTCAGTGAAATCGATAAAACCAAGGTTATCATCGATCAAGCCACCATCACCGGATAAACTGAGTGTACCCAAATTAGCGTTTAAGTGTACGACCATGTTCTCATCCAAACTATCCATGGAGTAACCTTTAACTAGAAAATCCCCGATATTGCTGGTGATCGTTTGATCATAGCCGGGTGCTTCCATATCTGAATTAATAATGTTAATCGAGAATTGAACTTGCATATGAATCATGGCATGTTGTGAATAAGGCCCAACCCCGTCTTCAAAGGTTAGTAGTAATTTCTTACCTGGTGCCAAATGTGCTTGAATTTTTGCAGCAGCTGCATCATCAAATTGAATCTTCATTATCATTCACCCCACTCTAAATTTTTGTTTTGACTAGGGTCCGTCTGAAAACTACTTAAGTAAGATGCAAATTGAGGCAATGTAGACCGTAGCCAGATAAACATGAGCGAGCTTATCATAACGCGTTGCAATCCTACGAAAGTTCTTCAACTGATTGAAGAAGTTCTCAATCAAATGGCGCTCACAATAAACGTGGTAATCACAGGTCCACTTGTCTTTGGTATTTTCCTTTGGCGGAATGGTATAGACGCCTGCTTTATCTTCAATATACTGGCGAAGTTTCGCGGTGCCATAGGCTTTATCCGCGATAATATTTGATTGAGAAATATCGAAGCCTTCCAGCAACTCACTGGCAACTTGGCTATCATGTACTTGACCACCTGTTAGGCGAAAACCCAAGGGATTCCCTAATCCGTCAACGAGTGCGTGAATCTTGGTCGTTCGGCCACCTCGACTTAGTCCAATAGCTTGATTTTCGACCATACATTCGGCGTTTTTTTTGCCCCAGTGGCCTTTTGATGCGCTCGAACGATCGTTGAATCTAAGCTCAAGTTTTCCATGTCGGGATCGTCAATCAATTCGAGAAAAACCTGTTCGAACAAGCCTGAACTTACCCAGGCTCGGAAGCGACTATACACCGTTTTCCAAGAGCCATAGCGTTCAGGTAGATCACGCCAAGGAGCCCCGCTGCGCATGAGCCAGAGGATAGCGTTGAGGGCGGTACGGTTGTCTAGGCTTGATGGACGGCCAGTCCGGTATGGCGGGAAGTATCCTTTGATTCGGTCCCACTGAGCATCTTCCAGTTCGTATCGTTTAGGTGTTGTCATCGGAATGCCTCGATTCGTTTTTCCTCAGATTATACCTGAATTTTTAGTTTTCAGACAGTCCCTAGTACGGCTATTGGAAACGATTTTATTATAGGTCCTTTAGCTAATACTGACAATTTTTTTGGCTTGAAAAAGCTACCGTAAAATGAACTTGCGGTAGCTTTGAGCTTAGATGATAAAAGTAGTTACGTTGGGATTGATGATGCCACGATCGTAGCGTCCACTGACTAAATAAGGCATGATTTTACCGGCATCAGCATCTTCTAATTTGATCGTATTATGCATGACAGAAGAAGCCACGTGATACCAAGCTGCACCAAGTGGTTTGATTACCTTTAGTTCGCCATAGGGATCATCCTCAGAAGAGGCTACTTTAATCCTTAGGCTGCCGGGTTCTAAGCGATCAGTGATCACCGATTGCTGTGTACTAACTAGTGCTGCATCGTGAAATACGTTCGTGCCGTCAGCAGCTTGATCCATTTGATATTTGTAGAACAAACTCGCTTGTTCGACTTGACTGTTTAATTTGAGTTGGCTAAAGACTTGTTGCGCAGTTTGCGGATCGTTGGGTGTCCCGGCAGTCCAAGTGACTTCTAGTAGGCGTACACCATGGCGTTCGACGATTGCTGTTGCTTGTTGGTCATTACGACGAATCTCCATGTGGTCGGCCATTTTTTTAGGAATCCCTGCACCTTCACGACCAGAAATAATACCAGTTTCAGCGCCAGGACCATGCAGCATCAAATTAAACGGATAAGCACCAACCACTTTATCGCGATAGTTAGCTAATACATAAAGGACTGATTCTAAATAGGGTCCACCAAAGCTAGGCTTACCCATCTGGACTACATAGCCACAAACCATAGGTGCGACAAGTTTTAATGGTGGTGGTAATAATTTAGCAAGTACTTCAGCTGGTGCGGCGTAAGCGAACATGACCCCTTCTTGATCATCCAAACGAGGACGAACTAGGAATTGTTTCATTTCACTAGGATCGATAAGAAAACTACTCATCATTGCTTCCTCCTCTACATTAAGCCATTCATAACGGAAACATCAGGACCATCACCATTAACTATTCGTTTGACGCGGTCACCGATCAGTGTATTGAAGACTGGGTGAGTCAAAATATAAAATTCGTCATCCTCAATAGCTTGAAAAACCGTCAGTGCAATTGAATCGATCGGCATCCCAGTTTCGATCACATATTTAGCGAATTGTTGGCCACCCTTGAAGATTGCACTTTGATAATAAGGATCATCAGGTGCTTGATATCGTTCTGGCCGCCGATCTTCGGTATGATAAAGGTCAGTTTGTACAAAGCCAGGGCACATGACGGAAAGTTTGATATTAGCGTTAGCGCGTTGTAAATCGTAGGCGGTAGCTTCAGTTAAGCCAACACTGGCAAATTTACTAGCGTGGTATGCTGGCATCCCTGGCGTATCGATCAAACCAGCAATCGAAGCAACATTAACGATATGGCACGCTGTTTTTTGTTTGCGCATGATCGGGATAACACGCTGCATCGCATAAACTTGGCTCATCACGTTAACATGCATGATCCATTCCCAGTCACGTGAGGGGAGTTGCCAAACCGTTCCTGGTAGTGCAATACCAGCATCATTGATCAATAAATCAATTTGACCGAAACGAGCCATGGCGGCTTTGACCATTTTATCAACGTCTTCTTCTAATGAAACATCGACAGTAATACTTTCGACTTGGGCACCAAGGTCAGCTACTTGCTGGACAGAACGCTTCAAGGCGGGTTCATCGATGTCAGCTAAAACTAATTTCATCCCCCGACGTGCAGCTTCTTGGGCAAGCTCAGCGCCAAAACCATGAGCTGCACCAGTGATCAAGGCAACGCGATTCTTAAATTCCTTCATTATAGATTCCTCCTAGGCGGTATTGAAAAGTATTACTAGGTTGGTTTTCACAATTTATATGTGGTTGAAAAATCACGAAATAAGCTTTTCAACACAGGTTAACTAAAAGTTTTGCTTAGTCATTCGCAAAAACGTAGGCTTTCGTATAGCCATCACGCATTGCCTCAGCAACACGGCCGCTAGCTTCAGCGTCACCGATGATTTTAGTTTGATCAAAAGCGGCAATAAATGGTGCGCTAATGCTTGTGTCTGGCGTAACACCTAATGCTAAAATAACGGTGTCAGCGACAATATCACTCATCCCGTGATCGATCATATCAAGAACTTTGACGCCATGTTCACCAGCGCCAACTAAACGTTTGCCGGTCATGATCGTTGGTTCGTATTTATTTAACCGCTGCATTAAGTCAAGCAAAATCGTCGGGTTAACACCGGCACCAACTTTTGCCTGCATTTCAACGATCGTAACTTCGTGGCCTTCACCAGCTAGTTTTTCAGCGGTTTCTAAGCCGGTCATACTGCCACCGATCACGGCGACTTTACCGCTGACCGGCGCCTTACCATAGAGATAATCTTCGGCAGTGATCACATTTTTGCCAGCCATTCCAGGTAATTGGGGAACAATTGGCTTTGCACCGCTAGCGATGAAGACGCCAGCTGGTTGCAGCGCTCGGACTTTTTCCACGGTTGCTTTTTCGTTTAAATGAAGCTCAATATTTTGGTTCGCTTCAACTTGATTGATCAATTGCTGATTTAATAGGGTGATCTTATCCTTTAATGGTGTCTTATCAGCGGTATTCAAAGTGCCGCCTAAAACTTTGTGTTGTTCGAAAAGCGTAACTTTGAAGCCGCGTTCAGCTAAAGTCTTCGCTGCGGTCATCCCGCCAGGACCTCCGCCGATCACCGCTACTGTGCGTTGAGCACCATTATGATTTAAGGTCGCAAATTCACGTTCACGGCCTAGTCGTGGATTGACCGCACAGATGATATGTTTACCGGCTTGTAAGGCACCAAAGCATAGTAAACAGCCAATACAGGTTGTGATTTGATTGCTATGGCCGGTAGCCGCTTTACGGGCCCAATCAGGATCAGCCAAAGTCGCGCGGGCAACGCCAATGTAATCACAAACGTCATCAGTCAGTAATTGTTCAGCGATTTCAGGTGTTTTAATGTTGTTAACGGCAATCACTGGGATCTTAACGTTCGCCTTGATCGTTTTGGCGAGCTCTTTTTTCCAGCCTTGAGCGTAGGAACCAGGCTCAACGATCGTTGGGGCACTTTCATAGATACCACTAGAAACGTTGATTGCGTCAATGCCATAGCTCTCTAAAGTACGCGCAATTTTGACGCTATCGGCAATCTTTAAGCCGCCAGCGACAAATTCATCTGCGCTGATCCGTACACTGATCGGAAAGTCAGCACCGCACATATATTTGATCCCGGCGATAATTTCTTGAAGAAAGCGCAGCCGGTTATGAAAGCTACCCCCATAACGATCGGTTCGTTGATTAGAATAGGGTGAGAGGAATTGATTGAGCAAATACCCGTGGGCGGCATGAATTTCAACACCATCGATCCCAGCAGTTTTAGCGATCACGGCGCCTTTGATAAAGGCTTTAACTAAGGCTTGTACCTCTTCTGTTGATAATGCTCGTGGAACTTCCTTAACGGTTTTATCTGCAATCGCAGAAGGCGCAACTATTTGTTCACCATTTAGTAATTGCGAAGTGGTTTCACGTCCAGGGTGATGCAATTGAACAAAAATTTTCGTATCATATTTATGCACGGCATCGGCTAAGCGCTGTAATTGCGGGATTTGTTTAGGATCAGTCACGGCTAATTGCTTATAAGTTGCAACGCCGTATTTGTCATCAATTCGGGTCACTTCAGTGATGATCAAGCCGACACCCCCGCGAGCACGTTCTTCGTAATAACGAATAATATCATCGCTAGCCTCACCATTAGTACGTGCGAGTGAAACCCCCATTGCGGGCATCACAACATGATTCTTTAATGTGAGTTTACCAATTCGGCCGGGTTGAAACAGTTGCGGAAAGTCAGTCATCAAGAAAACCTCCTTAAATTGTGAAGAAATAAACTTAATTGAACGGTTTGTTTTTGAATACATCTTCACAATAGCATAGTTAATTGCTATGATTAAGGTACAGTTCGTCCAGTTTTTATCAAATAAACTGTGCAATTTGCCTAGTGGGTTGAGTGTTAAGGGGTGCGGGGTATGAAATATAGTGAACTAGTAAGCAAGCTTGAAAAGAAATTTATTTTAACCGATATTCAAATCCATCAAGATAATGAAATCAACACGATTCAAATTGGGAACGGCACACAGCCGCATACTCTATATATTGAACAGGCGGTAGCAGGACCACTTAAATTAGTCAGTTGTGCCGATCATGCATGCGTTCGTTGTCCTTGTATCAGCCAGACATCTACGAACCTAAGTAATCAAGCCGTTGTCGCTTTATTCAATGACGCCAACGAAGTATTAGCAGCTGAGCAACAACAGGAAGTGTTGTTTAGTGGCATTTTGCAGTATAGCTTGACGCATGATCATCAAGCGGTGATCGATTTTGCGGCGACACAGCTTAATAATACGTTGATGATCATTGACGATAATTATCGAGTGTTGGCTTATTCGCACACTTTTCCATTTCCAGATCCGTTGTGGCAACAAAATATTGACCAGGGTTATTCGCGGCTAGATTTTATTCAAGGCATCAAAAAAATGTTGGCGCAAACTAAGCCTTCTGCGCAAGCCAGTTATCGTTTTCCTTGTCCAGTTTCACCGTATCAACGTTTAGTGGCACGCTTGTACTTTCAGCATGAATTAGTTGGGTATGTTGTAATGTTCAATGATCAGCAGGATTTTACCGTTGCGCAGCAGCAATTACTGCCGCGGACTGGCCAAGTTTTAAGTGATTTATTAGGTCGCGCGGCGGCGTTTAAGGATTATCAGGTGTCAGTAAGAGCACAACTATTAAGCGACTTATTAGAAGGAATCAACGTTAACGCGATCAAAGTTAACGCGCAGATCGTTGGCTATACAGTGCCACAAAGCATGTGTTTAGTAGTTTTAAAAGCAGCAGATCGATTGGCACGACTGTGTCAGAAAATGCGGGAACGTTTCCCTGAGGCGTTGGTCGTAGTTTATCAGGAACGGGTCGTGGCGTTATTACCAGGGTCGTTGCCGACACTAAAAAAAATCACTTGGTCTGATTTGCAACAACAGCTGCAATGCCAAGTGATCGTTTCGAATTGCTATCATGATTTTTTTGCTACCAAAGCGCAGTATATCATCACTCGCCATACGGAAAAGCTTAGTTTACAGTTACAGGATCAGGCCCAGTTGCTTTTTTGCCGCGATTATTATTTTGCGATCATGTTAGATCGTATCAAACAACGTGATGTATTGACTGCCTTTATTGATCCTGGTGTGCAACAATTACAGCAGTATGACTTAGCAAACCAGACTGAATTGATCACGACGCTGGCGCAGTATATTCGTTGTGGTGGCAATCAAACAATAACAGCCGAGCGCTTATTTATTCACCGCAATACGTTATTAAATCGATTACACAAAATCGAGGATTTGACGGGCTTGGACCTTAAGGACAGCCAATTGTGGTTTCAGCTGGAATGCAGCTTACAAATGCAGCGTTTGTTAGCTAGTTTGAATCGGTAGTTTTCTTCCGTTCATAAGTCACCATTACACCCGGACCAAAAACCGTGGTTGATTTTAATTGCAGTAGCAATGGCTTTGTGCGTTGGCCAAATAGGGGAACGCCTTTACCAAGAATAACTGGTGCGGTGAATAGCTGGTATTCATCGATCAAATCGGCTTCGATCAATGGCTGAATAACAGAACCGCCGCCGAAGATCCAAATACCTTTACCGGACCCTTGGCGTAATTTTTTGACAAGTTCAACCACAGAACCGTTGATGAAATGGCGCTTTGGTAAATCGGTTTTGTCTTGATGGGTGAGAATATAATTGTCTTTTTCAGCATAGGGGAAGGTGGGGCTTAACTTCAGGGCGTCACGATAAGAAGTTGCGCCCATGACGATCGTATCAATACTGGACATGAATTGATCGTAGCCCCAATCGAGATCGAAGCCCACGGTAGCGTC
The DNA here is from genome assembly GCF_002706425.1 of Loigolactobacillus coryniformis subsp. coryniformis KCTC 3167 = DSM 20001. Lineage (NCBI taxonomy): Bacteria > Bacillati > Bacillota > Bacilli > Lactobacillales > Lactobacillaceae > Loigolactobacillus > Loigolactobacillus coryniformis. Next base: position 83,392 of record NZ_CP017713.1, read on the forward strand.
GATCCAATCCACACTACCGTGCTCGTCAGCAATGTAACCATCGATCGTGGTGGCGAGTTGCAGAATCACTTTTTTGGGCATTATACAGCCTCCTAAATCATATTTAGATGAAAAAAAGATCTGTCTAAATGGCAGATCGTCAGTATAACATTATTTATCGGTAGCGTTAATAACCAGATGCTCATTAACAAAGGCGTTGAGCCCGAGATCACTTAATTCACGACCGTAGCCGGAATTTTTGACCCCACCAAATGGTAATTCTGGTAAGGATAACCAGCCAGAGTTAACAAAGGACATCCCAGTTTCGATCTGTTCAGCCACATAAGCAGCGTGTCTTGGGTCTTTCGAGAAGACAGAGCCGCCCAAGCCGTAACTAGAATCGTTAGCTAAAGCAATTGCTTCGGCGTCGTTTTCGACTTTATAAACAACGGCTACTGGGCCAAACATTTCCTCGTTATAGATTGGATTGTCTTTAGTGACGTCAGTTAAAATCGTTGGTGGGAAGAATTGACCAGGTAAGTCAATTGGTTCGTTACCATAGTAGACTTTTGCACCAGCAGCGACTGCTTTTTTAACTTGGCCGACTAATTTTTCTTTAGCCCGCTGTGACGATAGTGGTGCTAAGGTAGTCTTTTTGTCCAACGGATCGCCAGGCTTAACCGCTGCAAAACCAGCTTTTAAGTTCTCCAAGAATTCATCGTAATATTTAGCTGTAACGATGAAACGTTTGGAAGAGGTGCAGACTTGGCCAGCATTATATAAACGCGCTTGTGGTGAAACTTTTTTGACTAAATCAAAATCAGCATCATCTAGAACGATAAAGGCGTCATTACCGCCAAGTTCCATCGTTGATTTCTTCAAGTTTTCACCGGCAACTTTGGCGACTGAACTACCGCCGCGTTCTGAACCGGTTAACGCTACCCCAGTAACACGGGGATCAGCGATCGCTTTAGCAACTTGATCGTAGCTAACAAATAGGTTCTTGAAGCTGCCAGCAGGCGCACCAGCTTTTTGCACTAATTTATCAAAGGCATCAGCTGAGCCAGGGGTGTTAGAAGCGTGCTTGAGGATCATTGGATTGCCGACCATAAAGTTAGGGGCAAATACCCGCACGATTTGGTAAAGTGGAAAATTCCACGGTTCAACCGCAAAAATAACCCCGGTCGCTTGTTTAGCATAATAAGCATTACCAGCATCAGTTTTCAGTGGTACTGGTTTTAAAAGATCAACGGCGTGGTCAGCGTAGTAATCAACGATGCTTGCACATAAGTCGACTTCGCCTTCCGCTTCACTCAATAATTTGCCCATTTCTTTGGTCATGATCGTCGCCAATTCTTGTTTTTCCGCCCGTAACAAGTCAGCGACCTTCTTTAAATATGGTGCCCGCGTTGATATGGGATCGTTGCGCCATTGATGATATAATTTATCACCAGCAGCCAACGCCTGTTCAAGCTCAGCGTCAGTTGCGTCGGGATATGTCTTCAAAACCTCATTCGAATATGGATTAATTGATTGGTATGCCATTGTGTAACCTCCCTTTCATATACAATCCATTATAGCGATTGCAGAAAGCGGCTTCAACTATTTTGAGTAAATTTCTATAAGTGGTATAGTTAACCATTTCACATATATACGCTATTGAAGCGGAATTTATTTAATCATTTTTCAAAAATTGGTCTATCTAGCGCATAGCTGGCAATCGCGCTTGATATCGGTTACAATTGTGATGATTAATTAATGAGCAACATGCTAAAAATGATACTAGGAAGTGATTTACGTGAAAATTTCTCATGTCGCGATCTATGTCGATGATCTCTAAAAAATGCGTGACTTTTATGAAACTTATTTTGCAGCGCAGGCCAATACAAAATATCATAATCCACGTACCGGCTTGTCGACTTACTTTTTAAGTTTTGCTGACCAAACACGGTTGGAAATTATGCAGCGCCCAGATATTTTAGAACATCCCACTAAATTATTACAGGGTTACACGCACGTTGCGTTTAGTGTGGGTGATTCAGCGGCGGTGGACGCCCTGACGACTAAATTAGCGCAGGCTGATTACCAAGTGATCAGTGGGCCACGAACGACCGGGGATGGCTATTACGAAAGTGTTGTCCTTGATCCAGAAGGGAACCAAATTGAAATTACGATTTAAAAAATCGCCGTGCATGCAACCAAATTAGGCTGCAGCACGGCGATTTTGTTTAGTGTTATTTGATGACGATATCTTTGGCAGTAACGTCAGAACCGAAGTATGGCTTCAAGTTTTGATTGTAGTTCTTGTCAAAGAAACCGTTGTTGTTCAATTTAGTAATTTCTTTGTTCGTCCAGTTCAACAGGCTCTTGTTGCCTTTTTTGATCCCTGGTGCGATGTATTGATTTGGACCTAAATGTTTGATACCAACGGTGTACTTAGGATTGTTCTTGACCCAAGCATATAAGTAAGAGTTATCATCAGCTAAAGCAGCAGCACGACCGTTTTTCAAAGCGTTAAACTGTTGTGTCTTTGAATCGTATTTTTGCAAAGTGGCACCTTTGGAATTCGTAGTGAAATATTGTTCTGCCGTGGTCCCTTTGTTGACAATCAAGTTTTTACCTTTCAATTGGCTGACCTTAGTGATCGGCTTGCTCTTAGGTGAAATAACCCCGATTGAGACTTTCATGTAAGGCTTGGCGAACGAAATCACTTGTTTCCGTTCAGGTGTAACGGTGAAATTAGCTAAGACGAGGTCAACTTTATTAGAGTTGAGTGCGTCGACCCGGCTATCCGCGTTAACTTGTACGTATTTAACTTTAACGCCGAGATCCTTACCAACTTGTTTGGCTAAGGCAATATCATAACCTTGGCGCTTACCATTTTTGTCGACCCAACCATAAGGTGGCAAGTCACCAAAAACTGCAATTTTAATCGTGCCGCGTTTTTTGATCGCGCTGACGCTAGTCGTTTCTGCTGCTTGTGCTGGCTGAGCAAAGCCTGCAAATAAACCAAATAATGTAACCAAAGCCAAAAAGGCTGCAATCAAACGTGTGTGTTTCTTCATAAAAAATCCCCCCAAAATTTAAATAAGTGCTGAAACGTGGTTGAAAAAGCCCTGTTACTCATTTTCGGCAACGCTCCGTAATCTAAGTGCTTTTGCAACAGATTCTTTAGAAATCCATACTATTCAAGAATAGTTGGGCCCGTTCGGTTTGTGGCTGCGTGAAGAATTGTTTGCCTGGTGTGCGTTCAAGAATATGGCCGTCTTCCAGGAAAATAACTTGATCAGCGATCTCACGGGCGAAATTCATTTCGTGTGTGACGACTAACATGGTCATCTTTTGCTTCGCCAAGTTGCGCATAACTTCCAAAACACCGCGGACCATTTCTGGATCTAGCGAAGCGGTCACTTCGTCGAATAACATAAACTCAGGATTCAACGCTAGGGCGCGGACGATGGCGATCCGTTGTTTTTGACCGCCAGAAAGTTGTCGTGGATAAGCAGCTTGGTAATCAGCTAGCCCCACCTCCTCTAATAATTTAATTGCTTGCGCCTTGGCTTCAGCTTTAGCGCGGTGTTGCACTTTTAGCGGACCGAGCAAAATATTGTCCAGTACCGTTAAATTAGGAAATAAATCGTAACTTTGAAAAACCATGCCGATTTTTTGCCGTAGTTGTTGCCAAGTTTTCGGGCTAGGGGTAACGGGCTGGCCGGAGAAGGTCAGCTGACCGCTTTGAAAGTCCTCTAAGCCGTTGAGGCAGCGGATCAGCGTACTTTTACCAGAACCAGAAGGCCCCAGTAAGACGGTGACACTGCCAGTTGGAACGGTTAAATTAATATCGTGTAAAATGTGGACATCGCCGTATGATTTTTCGAGATGTTCCACCTGTAATAATGGCGTGGCCATAACAGTTCGCTCCTTTATGCGTTATTATTTTGTCGCCGCTCGAGATGTCGGGCCCAAGCCGAAAGCGGGTAGCAAAGTAAGAAATATAAAATGAAAATTAATCCGTATACCCAGAAAGCACCGTCGGGATAATGCTGACGGTTGGCTTCGATAATTTGCTGACCGATATTGATCACATCCATGACACTGATCAGTAGCAGTAGTGAAGTCGTTTTGATCACCCGGGTCATTAAGTTGATCGTCGCCGGAATCATCAAGCCAATTGCTTGTGGTAATAGGACATAACGAAAAAGCTGTGGTCCATTGAGCCCAATGGCGATTCCAGCTTCACGTTGGTGTTGCGGTACCGAGATCAATGCGCCACGAACGATATCACTCATTTCAGCCCCGACCCACAAAGCGAAAACTAACATGGCAACTGCCTGAGCGTTCAAATTGACGTTAAAGTTTTTCGGTAAAATATAATAGAACAGAAATAGTAGAACGACAGTAGGTACGATGCGGAAGAATTCCAAATACAATCGCAAGATCACTCGCAAAATGGGATTCTTCACTGTTCTTAAAGCACCGAGAAAGATTCCTAACGCAATTCCGAAGACCAACGCTACGATCGAAATCTTTGCCGAGATCCATAAACCGCCAAGTAAACGGCTAAAATTAGTGCCGGCAAATAAAATATTAATTCCCGAATGTGCCACGACGCGCCCTCCTCTCTAACCAAGTCAGTATCAATGATAATGGGATCAAGATAATCGCGTATGCAATCACTAAAACAAACAAGGATTCATCGGTATGATAGTATAAACCGATTTGATCCAGTGCCGTATTGGTTAACTCTGGAATCGCAATGACGGTAAAAATCGAGGTTTCCTTGATCAGAAAAATCACATTAGCAGCGATTGCTGGTACGCTAAGGGTTAATCCTTGGGGAAACACGACATAACGGGCGAGCTGTCCGCGGCTGAGACCGATGGCTAACCCTGATTCCACTTGAATTTTAGCGACGCCTTGTAGTCCACCATAAATCGCCTCAGCCATGTAGCTTCCACCAAGGAAGATCAAGCCGCTGATTCCAGCTGCGGTAGCAGAAATTTTGATTCCAAGCTCCGGAAAGGCGTAATAGATGAAGAATAATTGAATCAACAAGGGTGTATTTCGCGAAATCTCGGTGTACGCGGCGCTGATTTGGCGTAACACAGGCACTTTAAAATAACGTAGAAAACTGGCGATCAGGCCGACGATAATAGCGCCGATAATACCATAGAATGAAAGCTTAAGCGTTAGCCAGAAAGCTTGCGCAAAAACAGGAATACTTTGTTGGATGACAGTCCAACTCATAATGACACCTCCAAATAAAAAACCGACACCGCAAAAAGCAGTGTCGGGACGTAATGACGTGTTACCACCCAGATTTGTTCGTACCTTGCGATCCGAACCTCGTTCAGTCATAGACTGTGCAGTGTATCGCCTGCAAAACGACTAAGTCAGCTTGCGTAAACCGACTAGTAAAGCTCCAAGTTCATCTTCAATCATAAAATAACGCTTCTTTACACCAAAATAGAAGCTCACTGTAGTTACTTTATAATCTACTCTTCTCTTCATAGCTTAATCTTTCTAACTTGATTTTAATATTACACTATTTTTAAGGTGTGTCAACGGGCTTATTTACAAAAAGTCAGGAAATTAGTATGCTGGAAGCAATATCTATTTAGAACCATGCTTTAACTTGGTATTTTTTGCCGTAGTTGAATGGACAACCGACTGCGACTTGGACTTGCTGGTCTTCGACTTAGTCCAATCGACAGCGGGAAGCAAGATCTGTTTGGCGAATAAGATCCAGTAATGAATGTTTGCTAAACAATAATTTCCAGAAAACGAGCGATAGTGTAACATCAGAAACTAATTAACCTTAATAGTGAAATAGGGCCATGTTTCAACTTGGTGGTTTTCACCATAGTTGAATGGACACCAACTGTAACATCAGAAATTAATTAGCGGACTTGGCTGATTAATTAACTTTAATAGTGAAATAGGAGCGATCACGCCATGGTTCAACCAAAAATTACGGCACCGCGTTTAGCGGCAGACTTGCCGCTGGGCACGCTTGATTTAAGTAATGAAGCCTTTATTCAAAATGTACGTTTAGAAAATCAGCACGTCAGTGAGCAGGTTTTTACTGGCGTTTATTTTAAAGGTGTGCAGTTTGACCACGTCACGTTTGATCAAATTAATTTTGAACGCTTTGAATTACAAGATGTGATTTTTACACACTGTACATTTTTAAATTCGGAAATGATCGAAGCTAGTTTCAAACGGGTAGTATTTGATGATTGTAAGTTGACTGGTAGCAACTTTGCGGGCGCGGTTTTTAATGAACTTAGCTTCACCAATTGCAAGGCGGACTATTTGAGCTTGGCCGGAGCACGGTTGCGCCACGTCCAATTTACACAAACAGACCTGAGTGAATTGGACTTTAGTGAAGTCAACTGGCAGTCACTTAGTTTTACTGACTGTCAGTTGACCCACGCCAATTTTTTACATACGCGTTTGAAGGCGCTGGATTTTAGCCATAACGAAACTAGTGGTATTAGTTATAGTTTAGACTTGTTGCGCGGGATGATTATTTCGCCGCAGCAAGCTTTAGATTTAGCATTGGCGTTAGGGGTAACGATCAACGATGAGCCTTGAGTCTGATTCAGAAAAAGACTATAATCTGATATATCAGCTAAGCCTAAATCTGGTGCTTGGCACTGCAAAAATATCCGCGACCACCCTGTATAGATAAGTACTAATATACAATCACGGATACTGTACATATGAAAGGACTTGAATATGCCATTACCGAAAAAAGTTTCCAGTTCATCTAAATTAAACGCAAAAGATCGTGTTTATCAGCAATTGCGTGCTTGGATCATCACTGGGACATTAGCCCCGCAAGAGAAAATCTCTGATCAAGCGATTGCTGCCTTATTTGGGGTCAGTCGGACACCCGTGCGTGAGGCGTTACAATTGCTGGCAACGCAGGAGTTTGTCGAAATGATTCCGCGAAGTGCAACGCGTGTGACGGCTGTCGCTACTGATCAGATCAGCGCAATTTATCGACCACTGGCAGCGTTACAAGGCTTGGCGGCTGAACTAGCTGCGACTAAGATCACGGCGACTGAATTAGAACGGCTAACTGCGCTAAATCAGCGTTACGAACAGGCTCAGCAACAAAATCAGCCACAAGCGGTGTTAGTTGCTGATAACGACTTCCATAACTTTATTTTGCAAGTCGCTGCTAATCAGTACGTCAGTGAATTTTCCCAGCTGGTCAATGCCCACGCACAACGGATCGAGAATTTTTATCTAGATCAGTTGAACGTGCAACAGCCAGACGCGGTACGCGAGCATAATGAGATCATTATGGCGATCGCTGCTGATGATGCGGTCGCTGCACGGGAACAAATGGAACGTAATTGGTTACGTTCATTGCGTATGCTTGAAGCCTGCGTTAAAAATGAAGGCTAATTAAAAAAGTAGTCACCAATTCAGTTGAAATTTGGTGGCTACTTTTTTTATTATTTGCTAACCGGAATGCGCAATTCAACAACAGCATCAGCGGGATTGCCGTTCAGCAGAGCTTCGATCACAAAGCTGTCTTCCTTATAGAGTTGCGGGTTTTCTGGTAAAATTTTGCTGAAAAATTGGCCGATCAGTTGATCGAATAATTGGCGGCTAGGGCCACCTTGGCCAGTTAGGACAACGTAATCACCAGCAGGTACAGTACGTGTTTCTGCAGCTGTGGGTGTCACTGTTGTATTGGCACCGGCAAAATATTCGAGTTGTTCATCGGTCACGCCACTAAGGGCGTAGCCAATTTTATCGCGACTAGCGCTCATTAGTTCACCAAATTGGCCGCTTTGGGCTAAGGTCATAAAATGGTGGCTTTTTAAGGTAGAAACTTCTTGAATATTAGCCATAGTTGGTAAAGGGAGTTGTGCTGCGTAGCCGGTGATCGTTACCGTGGGGAATTGTTTGATCGTATAGTTTTGTGTCATGATATCCTTCTTTCTGTTAGCGTACAGCACGGGATTTTTGATGTTGCCCGCTAAATTGCTGCTACGCGTCACTTTAAAAATTTTAGGGCTAAAGTTAAGCTCATGTGTAGTAGAATAACAGGTAATACCTGACAAAAAGCTGTCATATTTTATGAAAAGGTGGCAAAAAGATGCGAATCAGTCGTTTGATCAATATTATGCTGATTTTATTGCGCAAAGAATTGATTTCAGCGCGGGAGCTAGCGACGTTATTGGAAGTCACTGAACGCACGATCTATCGGGATGTTGAGGCGTTAAGTATGGCGGGCCTACCAGTTTATACGACCCGTGGGCGCAATGGTGGCATCGGCTTATTACCCAACTATAAAATCGCCCAAAATTTTCTAACGGCTAGTGATGTACGCAATCTACTAACGGCGTTGTCCAGCGTGCAGACATTGATCGAAACGCCAGAGATCAAAGCAACTGTGCAGAAGTTACAAGCGATGTACGGTACTGACGAGTTTACTGAACTTTTGATCCAAGATGTGAATTGGCAAGGGGCGGCAGAGATCAAAGCATTAGCGCAGCAATTTAGCCAGGCCATCAAGCAACATCAGTTAGTCGAATTTATGTACAGTGACCGTAACGGTAAGTTAAGTCAGCGCCAGGTTGAGCCATACCGCTTGGCCTATAAAGGTGACCGTTGGTATTTGCAGGGCTATAGCGTGGAACGTCAGGATTTCCGTACCTTCCGCCTAGCGCGGATGGAGTCAGTACAGGTTTTGACCGCTGAATTTGTGCCGCGGTCGCTGCCAATGGCGCAGCTGGCCTTTAGCAATAAGTTTCCCCACGCCGAGCTAACGACGATCACCGTTCGCGCGGCCAATAGTGTGCGCGATGTTTTTGCGGAACGTTATGGTAGTACGGCGATCAAACAGCTGACAGACGGCCATTTTGCGGCAACGCTGACTCTACCAAATAACGAATCTGCTTATCGCTTTATTTTGTCGCTCGGAAATAAGGTCAAAATTATGAGTGGGGCGGCTTTTCGCAGTGGCTTCAAAACTTATTTAGCGCAGGTGAATCAACTGTATCGGGATAATTGAAGCCTGATTACCATGCGTTGTGTGCTTTTTTGGTATAATTTGGGCTGCCGTAGCGTGCTTTTTTAATTGGCAAAGGGCGGTTAGCTGTAAATAACCTTGATTGAGGGGCTGGAATTGTGGAAGCTGTTTTTGCGATCGTTTTACTATTAGGTGCGGTGGTGGCCGCCAATATTTTATACGGACTCTATTCAAAAATTCCCTTAGCATTCTATCAGATCGGCATGGGCTTGCTGTTTACCTTATTACCGTTATACCATCATTATCAACTTGATCCATCGATTTTTCTGTACGCGATCATCACGCCGCTGATGTTCAATGATGCGCAAAATACGTCACGGCGCAGTTTATCGCGTAATTTAGGCACAACGTTATCCTTAGCAATCACTTTAGTTGTGGTGACCGTTTTAGTTTTAGGTTTCAGTATTCACGCCTTATTACCACTGTTTACGCTGCCGCTAGCCTTTGCGTTAGGGTCAATTGTCAGTCCAACCGATGCAGTGGCGGTAAAATCGATCACGGCTAGTATCTCGTTGCCCAAACGAATCATGAATACGTTGGAAAATGAGTCACTATTTAATGATGCAACAGGGATCGTTGCTTTAGCGTTAAGTTTGGCTGCTTTCCGAACTGGTCATTTTTCGCTTGGTCAGGGGATCACTGACTTTCTGTATGTCTTTTTAGGTGGCTTGTTGGTCGGTGCGGTGTTAGGTTATCTGATTGTCCATTTACGGATTCTGTTGCGGCATTTAAATATTGGTGCGGTGCAAATTCTATTGCCGATTCAGATTTTAACGCCGTTTGTGGTTTATTTTATCGCTGAGCATATCGGCACATCCGGTATTTTAGCGGTGGTGGCTGCGGGGCTGATCCATGGCATCGAGCAGGACCATTTAAAGTTGACTTCAACTAAAGTGCAATTTGTTTCGCAGACAACTTGGCAGATCATTAGTGATATTTTGAATGGCTTCGTCTTTGTTTTGCTAGGCTTAACGCTACCGACAGTTATTTACGCGTTGAGTACGCAACATACAGAGCAGTTTTTCATTTTGCTTGGGCTAGCCTTGCTGATCTATTTAGTTGCGTGGGCGCTGCGCTTTGGCTGGGTTTATTTGGGCTTCGTTAAAGTATTTAGTCGTTCATTGTCAAAACGGACGATCAGTGCATTGATCGCTACCGGTGGCATTCACGGAACGATGACGTTATCCTTGGCACTGTCATTGCCATTTACAGTGGCTGGAAAAGCTTTTCCGCTGCGGGATGAACTTATCTTTGTCGCTGCTAGTGTGATCTTATTTAGCCTGCTTGTGCCCACTTTTGTCATGCCTTGGTTAGTGCCTAAACCACAGCCGACTAAAGCGCCGATCAATTTGCGTTTGGTGCGTAATGATATGTTGGAATACGCGATCATGCAATTGAAAAATAATCCTGATGCGGATTCAGTTGCTCAGCAAGCAGTTTTAGGAACGCTGTACCGGCAAAAACAAGATTCGACACGGCCAGCGCGACAGCAGGTCGCAGCAATTTTTACTCAAGCTGAAGCGGCCGAACAAGCTGCAATAGCAGAACTGAAACAACGCGGTGACTTAACGCCAGAAATGGAAGCGTGGTACCAACGCTTTTTGACGACCAGTAACTATATGGCGCAGCATTCAGCTTGGCGCTTATGGTTTACGCGACTTAAATTGATTTTTAAATTTCGTAGCCGCTTTTTCAAAAAGAAGCAAAATTACGCACAGATACAGCACAAGCGTGCATTAACGATCGATCAGTTGAAGCAGCAACGACAGCAAATGGTCGTGGTTGAAGAATATGGTTATAACGCAGTTAGTACCTTTTTGAATCAGCAGACGACACCAGAAAACTATGCCGCAATTTCGCTGGTGCGGCGCACTTATAATGTGCGCCACCGCCGTTTTAGTAATTCGGAAACCGCGAATCAAGCGCAAACTCATCTCTTCATCGCGGCATTTCAATATGAATATGATTACGTTGAAAATCAGGTGCGTGATCAACAGATCGACCATGCCACCGCCAGCGCACTACGCGAACAGATTTCATATGATGAAATTGTTTATATGCAAAATAGTCGTGATCGGGATTAAAAGTTATTGCGTAGTTTACTGAATAGTGACACTCAATTAAAACCGGGTCTGCACATAAGATTTAAGTAATAATACTTTCGCAACGATTTCTGCCTATGCTATACTGAATTATCAAGAAATACTGCTAAGTTAGTTTTTAGCGCTAGTTTAGCCGCTTTTTTAACGCAAAGAATACGGAGGATGATGTACTTCATGGAAAAACAACCAACTGTTCCACCCGATGCGAAACCTGGACCGGCGCCGCTATTTACGCAAAGCGAAACGCAGGTGGTGACTAAGTTCGACAGCAATCTCGAACAAGGACTTAGCGCAACCACTGCGAGTAAACTTTTAGCACAAAATGGCCCCAATGAATTGACTGCGCACGTTACCCCCAAATGGGTGATGTTTTTGCGGCAATTCAATAATGTGATCATTTATATTCTGTTGTTTGCGGCGGCGTTAACGTTGCTACTGCGACACTATTCTGATGCGATCGTTATTGGCTTAGTCGTCATCATTAACGCACTGATTGGTTATTTTCAAGAAGTCAATGCTAGTAATTCACTAGAAAAAATTAAGTCGCTGCTGTCTACCGAAGCAACGGTTATTCGCGACGGACAGCGCACCGATATTCCGGCTAGCCAGCTGGTGATCGGCGATATCGTTTATTTAGAAGCCGGCGATAACGTGCCAGCAGATATGCGCTTGCTGGATGCCGATAATTTGCGGATCCAAGAAGCTGCGCTGACCGGTGAGGCCGATTCGGTGCTGAAAACTTTTGCACCGTTGACCGATGCACGCACACCGCTAGCTGAGCGGACTAACATGGCCTATGCCAGTACGGCGGTGACTAATGGTAGTGCCACTGGGATCGTGGTCGCAACTGGCCATGATACTGAGTTAGGCCAGATCGCTGATGACGTCAGCAATGTTAAGGCTGCGAAGACGCCATTGATGAAGGAATTAGACGATTTAGGTAAATGGATCTCGTATTTTATTATCGGGATCGCGATCGCCTTATTTGTCTTTGGTTGGTGGATCAACCTCTATGCCTTGCCGACACTAGCCTTAGCCGTGGTGACCATGGTGGTTGGTTCGTTGCCGGAAGGATTGCCGGCATCGACCTCGGTAATTTTAGCCATGGGTGTCAATAAAATGGCGAAGCATAATGCCATCGTTAAAACACTGCCGGCAGTGGAAACTTTAGGAGCAGTCGATGTGATCGCCACCGATAAAACGGGGACGTTGACTAAGAATGAAATGACGGCGCAGGATATTATCACACAGCGCCATCATTACCATGTTACCGGGACCGGCTATGCGCCGGAAGGACAAATCTTGTTGGACCAGCAGCCGGTTGAAATGGATACGGACGTTATGCTATCCAAGTTGTTGCTTGCTGGTTTTGAGGCTAACGACACGATGCTGCAGCAAGAAGATGGCCACTGGGTGATCAATGGTGAGCCGACGGATGGTGCGTTTTTGACCTTATACCATAAGGGCCTAGGCGCAGCAGCACCAGCTGTGACTGAATTGGATCGGATACCGTTTGACTCGGATTATCGTTATATCGCACGCCTAGATATCAATGAACAAGGGCAGCACGAGATCTTTATCAAGGGTGCTCCCGATAAACTGTATGAAATGGCCGCTGCTGCTGATCCGCATTTTGACCAAGATCATTGGAATGATGTGATCCAAGATTTGACCCATCAAGGTAAGCGGGTCGTGGCCGTGGGGCATAAAATCGTTGGCGCTGACGTCAATGAAGTGACCCATGAGATTTTACGGCAGGGTATCAACTTTCTTGGGATCGTGGGGATCATTGATCCACCACGGGAAGAAGTGATTGCAGCGTTGAAAGAAATGCGGACCGCGGGGGTCAAGGTAAAAATGATCACTGGGGACCATCCGGATACAGCGGCTGCGATTGGCCGTCAACTAGGCTTAGCAGATGATATTCAGTCGATCACTGGGGCGGAGTTGGATCAAATGACCCCCGAAGAGTTGCGCGAAAATATTAATCGTTACGATGTTTTTGCCCGCACAACGCCAAGCAATAAGTTAGCGATCATTGATGCCTACCAGCAAACCGGTAAAGTAACCGCGATGACTGGTGATGGGGTCAATGATGCACCGGCGCTGAAAAAAGCTGATATCGGGGTGGCGATGGGGATCAAAGGAACCGACGTGGCTAAGGATGCTGCGGATATGATCCTAGTCGATGATAACTTTACCACGATGACCAAAGCGATTCGTGAAGGCCGGCGGCTGTATACTAATATTAAGAAGACGATCGCTTTCTTATTACCAACGAGTTTTGCGGAAGGGTTGATCGTTGCTTTTAGTATTTTAATGCAACAACCATTGCCATTAGTGCCAACGCAATTACTATGGATCAACATGGTTTCTGCGATCACGATCCAGTTTGCCTTTATCTTTGAGCCAGAGGAACAAGGTATCATGCAGCGGCCACCGCGTAAAACGGGGACGTCGTTATTAAATAAGCATGATGTGTTCCAAATGACATATGTCTCCATATTGATCGCTGGTATGGGCTTGTGGGCCTTCGATTGGCTGACTGCTGGTGGCGTTTCGCATATTATTGCCAGCACGATCACCGTCAACATTATTGTATTAGGTAAAGTCTTCTACTTGTTCAATATTCGGACACCGCATCTCGCCTTTTCCCGTCATTTTTGGAGTAACCCGATGGCCTTCGCGACGATTGCTTTATTAATGGCTTTACAACTATTATTGGTTTACTTACCATTTATGCAAGGCGTCTTTAAAACCGGCAATATGAATTGGGGCCAGTGGGGGATTGCGATTGCCGCAGGGTTTGTTACCTTGATCGTAACCGAAACCGATAAAATTATTCGAATTTTAATCGACCATCGTCGGCGTTCAGCGATGCGTTAATATTGGAGTTAAGCGTGCTTTCAAGTGCGCTTAACTTTTTTTGCATTAAAATGTAACCGCTAACTTTAAAAATAATTAAAAAATCTTTTAATGCGATAAAATCGCTGTTTATGACGCTTTCATTAATTGTGGTTTTTTGTGCTAATTAACGATAACCTTTTCATTATGAAGATTATAAAAAATCGATTTGCACTAACTGAAAGTAAATGCTAAGCTTAGACCCCAAGCAAGGTTTAGTCGCTGCAGTCACTTTGATTTTCGCAGGTTTTGGTACCAAAACATTGGCCGATAGTTTCTGGTCTGGGCATACCGATGTTGAGGCAATCAACGCTGCTCTGGATAAGATCAACGGCCAAATACAAACTAAAAATAAAGCATTAGCTGACGCAAAGACGGCTTTAACTGACAAACAAAATGAATTAACGACAGCACAACAGAACTTGACAACTGCGCAACAAGATCTAACCAATAGCAAGGCGCAAGTCACGGCGCTACAACAGCAATATAATACATTAAAGAATCAATACGACACGGATACAAGTTCCCTGCATCAACAAATTCAGCAGAAAATCACTGAAGGTGATGAAAAAGTAGCCGCTAAACAGACAGAATTTGATGCTAAACAAGCAGAATTTACGGCTAAGCAGAAAGAATTAGATACTGCTAATCAAACGATTGCTAGCCTAAACACTAAAATTACTGATTTAACGCAGCAATTAAATACAGCTAACAAAGCCGCTAGCAGTAAATCTGCTGAACTGACTCAATCCGAACGTGACGCATTGCAAGCAAAACAAGATGTCAGCCAGACACGCGCAAAGGCTGAAAGAATCGCCAACGCTAACGAATAAATTGAAAAAATGAGCTAGACCATCACTGGTTTAGCTCATTTTACATACACACGCTTAAATTTAATCGGGGTCATCTGGTTGTAGCTTCAATAGATGCGGTTTACCGTAGTAATAGCCTTGGCGTAGGTTGATTTTTAATTGGTTAGCCGTAGCGTCATCCGTGGCGTCCTCAATACCCTCCAAAATGAAACGTAGATTATGCTTAGCAGCAAGATCACGCCAGAAAATTACTTTTTGCTGCATGGCGGACATTTGGAATGAGGTGGTAAAATCTTGTAGCGCAAACTTGATCTCGGTGGCGTAAGGAATCAGTGGTTCAATGTGAGCTAATTGATTTTCGCCAGTGCCAACGTCATCTAAACTGACTTCCATGCCGCGGATCGTGAAGTTTTCGATCATCGGCAGCAACTGCTCGGTGCGCCAGTGTTCATCGCCTGGTTCTTCAGTTAATTCGACGACTAATTTAACTGGGCGCAGCTGCATTTGTGAACGGATGATTGCCTCGTCGATCTGCGAATCCATTAATTGGGTACGGTTGAGATTGACGGAAACCGAACCGATCTTTAATGCCAATTGTTTGGTCGTAGCTACCAGCGTTTCGGCGATGATCTTCGCTGGTATATCGGAGAAATGCTGTGGTGGTCGCCAGCCATCGGTGGTGTACTTTTTCATCAATAATTCATAGCCGATCAGCGAGTTATTGATTTTGTCTAATTGTGGTTGGATAAAATAACGATACATTGTATACTCACTTTCATACGCTTAGTTACAGCGTAAATCCACTTCAACAATAGTAACCTAATGGTCTATGTTCTAGATTCTCATAGCTTGTTTATTCTATAACGTATTATAATATAAATTGAACATATTGGTTTAGCTTTTTGTTTTGAATAAACAATTTCATGAAAGGAAAATTATTATGAAAGTAATTGTAGTTGGTTGTACGCACGCCGGAACGGTAGCGGTGACACAGATTTTGCAAGAACATCCAGAAGCCGAAGTCACAGTTTATGAGCGTCATGATAATGTTTCGTTTCTATCGTGCGGAATCTCGCTATACTTAGGCGGTCAGGTGAAACGTTTGGAGGACATGTTTTATTCTAGTCCAGAACAGTTGCGCGATTTAGGTGCTAAAGTAAAAATGAAGCACGATGTTTTGAAGATCGATGCTAAGGCTAAAACGGTGACGAGCGCAGATTTGGTGACGACAGAGTTGACCACTGAATCCTATGATAAATTAATCATGGCCACAGGTTCTTACGTGGTGGTACCACCGTTGGTCGGTATTGATAATTCACGGGTGTTATTGTGCAAAGATTATGCACAAGCGCAGGAAATTTATAAAACAGCACAAAACCATAAGCACGTGGCGATCGTTGGTGGTGGTTATGTCGGGGTTGAACTAGCTGAAAGCTATGCTGACACGGACCATGAAGTCACGTTGATCCAAAGTCGTGATCAGCTTTTAAATAATTATGTAGATAAAGCCTTGGCGGATAAAATCGCCGCAATGTTAACTGACCACGGGGTACACGTTTATTTAAATGAGCGCGCACAGGCTTTTAGTGGGGCCGAGCAAGTTGTTGTTGAGACTAATGCCGGAAAACATGAGGCGGATCTTGTGATCGTTTGTACGGGCTTTGTGGCTAATACGGAGCTCTTGCGTGGTCAAGTGGATATGGATCGCCGCGGTGCCATTATTACCAATGAGTATCTGCAAACATCAGATCCAGATATTTATGCGGCTGGTGATGCTTGCACGGTACATTACAATCCAACTGGTAAATCAGCTTACATCCCATTAGCATCTAATGCAGTGCGCCAGGGTATTCTGGCGGCAACCAATATTTTTGGCCATATACAGAAATATATGGGGACTCAAGGTACTTCGGCAATGGCAATTTTTGGGCACACTTTAGCTTCGACTGGTTTGACTTTAAGTGCGGCTAAAGCAGCTGGTTTTGATGCAGCAGCCGTAACTTTTCATGAGAACTATCGGCCAGAATATATGCAGCCATGTTAACGATCGTGCTGGTTTATGATCGTGCCAATCGCCGCATCTTAGGGGCACAACTATTCAGTAAACATGAAGTGGCGCAATCAGCTAATACGATCTCGGTTTGCATTCAAAATCAAAATACGATCGATAATTTAGCTTACGTGGACATGTTGTTCCAGCCTAACTATGATCAGCCGTTTAATTATTTAAACTTAGTTGCGCAAATGGCAGTTGCCCAGGAAAAGCAAGCTCAGTGAATTTGACTAAATAAACTAAAAAACGTTTGGGCAGGATAATTCCTAACCCAAACGTTTTTAATTGGCTTCATTTAGGAAACCTTGTTGCTGTAGTACTGCTAATAGTTCGCGCCGTGGCGTTTTTGAAAGCAACGCACCGCGGATCACTTGAGTGAAATCTGCTTGCCGAGCGTTGTGACTGCGCGCTTGATAATACTGCTGTAAGGTTTGCTGATAATCGGCTAACGCAGCAGTATAGGCAGTTGGTTCTTGATAACCATTAGTGAAATGAACTGCCGCTTCCGGTAAACGTGGCTTGAGTTCGTTTTGTCCGTTGGGATAACCAACTAATAACCCGAATACTGGCATCGTTAATTTAGGCAAGTGTAGTAATTCGATCAATTTGGCGGCATCGTTTAGCACACTGCCGAGTACCACGGCACCTAACCCTAGGCTTTCCGCGGCCGTAATCAAGTTTTGGCTGGCTAAGGTGGCATCTTCAACACTTGCTAAGAAGCGGTCAGCGCCGCCTAAAAGTTCTGGCGTTAATCCTTGTTGGCGCGCTAAAGTTGCATTGCGATGCTGGTCAGCGATCACGATCAGTAGGTGGCCGTTTTGCTGAACGAATGGCATCGTGGTGATCGCCGCAATTTGTTGTCGCAAGGCCGGGTCAGTAACGCTGATAAAACTATAGGCTTGTAAGAAAATACTTGATGATGCGTGTTGTGCTGTGGTGATCAACTGTGAGACTGTTTCTGCGCTTACTGGCTGTGTAGTAAAATCGCGTTGTGAGCGATGTTGATTAAGTAATTCAAGTGTATTCATGGGGTAAAAGCTCTTAATTCATATGCAGATTATTTTGACAATGAATCAAGCTTAGCATTTTTAGCTAAATAATACTGTCAGTTTGCTTGCTAAATTAAAGAAGAAAGGCTAGGCTTGTGCTTAAAAATATACGGCTGATCATGCAATAAATGATTAGCGCTTGTAGTCAATTAGAAATGTGAGGTTCAGGCAATGCATCATTTTACGCGTCAAGATCTATCGGCACGACAACAATATAAATTTATCAGTGGTAGTATTATTCCGCGGCCGATCGCCTGGGTGACCACCTTGGCTGGTGCTGTGGTCAACTTAGCGCCGTTCAGCTTTTTTTCCAGTATTCCCGGTAGTGAACCCCTGATGACGCTAGCAATCGGGCGTAAAACACCACAGCAGCCGAAGGATACTGCGGCTAATTTATTAGCAACCGGAGAAGCCGTGGTGCACATTGTTTCTGCTGACTTGGTTGAGCAAATGAATGCTACTGCGGCTAATTTACCGGCGTCTGAAAGTGAAGTTGTTGCCACGCAATTAGATTTGGTGACTAGTCATTCAGCTGCAGTACCAGGTTTAGCAGCTGCTAAAATTCGCTTTGAATCCACGGTTTATCAGCATTTAGTGATCAACGATCATACCGGGCAGGCGATGGCTGATTTATTTGTACTGCGGGTCAGTGATTTTTATTTTGCTGATGAAGTGTTCGATGCGACGCATGATTATATTTTACCAGCTGCGTTAAAACCGGTAGCGCGCTTAGCTGGTGCCGAGTACGCTGAATTAGGACCGACTTATCAACTAACGCGGCCCCAGTAAGTTATTTATTTTTACGATCGCGTTGGGCAATCAATTGGCGCCGGCGCTTGAGGCGCTTGACCCAGAAGCCACCATTGAAGGTCGTTGGTTCCAACGAGAGCATAAAAGCCCGCGGATTAAAGGCCAGAACCATATCGTAAATCGTTTTTTCATCTTTACGCGGCACTAAAACTTCCAGTACCATCCGGGCACCGTCACGACCAATACCGTCAAATTCGGTCACGCCATAGCCGGCATCACGCAATAAATGGACCAATGTTTTTTTGTCTTGGTTTTCTTCGCCTTGGGGAATGATGATCTGCACGATCACATAACCAATGGCGAGCCAACGATCGATCAGCATACCTAGGCCGATCCCGAGCCCAAAACCCAGTGCGTAAGCCACTAGGTAGAGCGGATTAGCCAAACTATTTAAAACGTAATTCAATCCCATCGTGTATAAAGTGATCTCGACCATGCCAAAAAAGGGTGCCACCCAGATCAACCCTTTATTTTGAAAAATCAAACGTAGTGTGTTGATCGTGAGGTAAAGTACGTTAATGCCGAAAACTAAGAAGATAAAGCCGATATTAATATGCATATATGAGCGCTCCTTTATTTCACAACTAAACCAATATCATAAAGCTACATGAGCCAATTCTAAACTGGTAACAGCCAATCAGCAAATCGTATTAAAAAAGCGGCACAAGTTTAGGCTTGCGCCGCTTTTGGGGTTGCGCTATGCAACGTATGTTGAGTGATGATCTGGTATAAAATCGCACGAATCGCTGCCTTTTGCGTCAGAACTTCGGCACTATCAGTGGCGCTAAATAAGGCCGTTGTTGGCTGGACCAGGCTAGCCAGTTCTGTGTTGCTTAGCTCAATGAAGCGATCGTAGGCTGTTTGCGCATTCGTTGTGGTGACCGCTTGTTGGATTCCAGCGTGGATCGCCTCCAGCGGAAATACCGCCTTAAACAGACTCACAATGATGATCTCAGCTAAATGTGTCCGAGTGTAGTGTTTTTTGTCGGGATGATGAACGATTTTGCGTTTGACGTAGCTATTAACCATACTTTTGGTCAATGGTTCGATGCCCAGTGGTCGTAAATAGCGATCAGTTTCGGTGATCACTTGATCCATATAAAGATCAAATTCAGGAAGCTCATGCCATTCAGGTAAGCGAACTGCCGCTAATTCGCTTAACCAAGTATTGAAATCAGTCTCTGCCATTATTTTTCCCCCAAGATAGTTTATCTCTATTATGCCATATAAAAAAATAATTGCATCATCTAGACTTTGTGTCTACGTGTGGTAAACTATAGTTAAAGATAAACAAATAGTAGGGGGCATTTTTATGACTGCGAATATGAAGCATCAAGTTGTCGTATTGGAAATTTGGAATGCAATTACGCATGGTGTCGGCTTTATCGGTAGTGTTGTGATGTTTGTTTTATTAATTCGGCGCGGTTTGTCTGAGCCGGAACCAGGATTATTAGCATTGATAATTTATGGAATCACACTAATGTTGCTTTATTTAGCGTCGACTTTATACCATTGTTTATCACTAACCCGGGCCCGGCGCGTATTTCAAATTTTTGATCATTGTAATATTTATTTGCTGATTGCCGGAACGTATACCCCTTATTGTTTATTGGCGATCCGTGGCGGCTTTGGCTTAGGGATGTGTCTGGCGATCTGGGGTCTAGCGCTAGCCGGTATTGGGCTACATATTCTGAGTGGGGCCCGGCAACAAAAATTAGAAACAACGATCTATGTTGTGATGGGGTGGCTGTGTTTAATGGCGATGCGCCCATTATATCTGCATTTAGGCACACTAGGTTTTAGTTTATTAGTTGCCGGTGGGGTGACCTTTACGCTTGGTGCCGTGATCTATAGCTTTCCTAAAGTTCCATACTTACACTTGATTTGGCACTTTTTAGTTATGCTGGGAACGACCCTGATGTTTTGCTCGATTTATTGGTTTATTTAACAACAATATCTATTTTCAGGTTATTTTGAACATAATTTTAAACTTATTTCAGTTTTCGAGACAGAATGCTTGAGAGTATAAAATAGTTTGTGTAAATGAATAAAAGTCCTGTTGAAAAGGGAATCCCTTCCCCGTATGATTAAATCATCCAAATCAAACCAAAACGGAGGGATTCCCCATGGATCAGTTTACCAAAAATCTAACCAAAACTCTATTGTCAAATGGCGATGTTAAAGAACTTTTTCGTCAACAACTCGAAACGGCTATTAATCACATCTTGCAAGCTGAACTAACTGCCTTACTTGGTTATGATCCTTATGACCGCAGTGGCTTTAATACTGGCAATTCTCGTAATGGCCAGTATTATCGTTTAATTGACTCTGAATATGGTAAGTTGAAAATTGCTGTGCCGCGTGACCGTAAAGGCCATTTTCATAACCACCTGCTTCCAGCCTATTCTCGTCGTCAGGACGCTTTAGCAATAACAATCATTCAGCTTTATTCCAAGGGCGTTACGACCCGTGAAATTACAGATTTGATTGAAAAAATGTATGGCGCTTAGTATTCACCTACTACTGTTTCTAATATCACTGTTCAGGTAACAAAACAGATTGAAGCTTTTCATCAACGAACTATTAAGGCAAACTATGTTTGTCTTTTCTTAGATGCAACTTACTTACCTTTGCGCCGCGATTCAGTTCAAAGAGAAGCGGTCTATATTGCTTTAGGTATTACATCTGTCGGCATCAAAGAAGTTCTTGATTATCGAATCGCTCCAAGTGAAAATGCAGGAGTTTGGTCAGAAATGGCAGAAGATCTTAAAAAACGTGGATTAGAACAAGTCCAGTTGATCATTGCAGATGGAATGGTTGGTCTGCAGCCAGCATTATTGCACGCTTTCCCGAAAGCTAAATTTCAAAGATGCCTAGTACATGTTATGCGCAATATTGGTTCGCATGTGCGTTTAAAAGATCGTGAGGCGATCTTAAATGACTTTAAAGAGTTGCATTCAGCGACCGATGTAACTGCAGCACACAAGATCTTAAATGATTTTTATGGTGCATGGGGGAAATCGTATTCCAATCTGATCCAGCAACTTAAATCCATTGAAAATGAACTATTAGCTTTCCTGAGTTTTCCCCCGGCCATTCGACCAACAATTTATTCAACCAATATCTTAGAATCACTGAACAAAAGAATCAAACGCAAGACCAAACCAAAGGAATAATTTCCAAACGAAAAATCTTTAGACAATTTCATTGGAGTTCAAGTCATAAGCTATAACGAAAAGTACTTCAATCGTAGCCATCGCGGATTTGGTCAAGTCAAAGACACGTTAGAATCACTTTTCGATTAATGGTTTAATTTTACAAGGGAAAGGGATTCCCATTTACACAAACTTCTTGACACTCCCAAAAACTCATCTCCTAAAACGACTTAGCTTTTAAAGTCATCAATGTTTGGACTTATTCCCGTACACAGAATCGAACTGCGTCTAGTCACCAGAACGGGAAGCGGCATTTAATTTAGTAAATTAAATTGAGTGAATAATCGCACTAATCCCAGTAATCATAAAGAATAATCCTACTAGGTAATAGATTGATAAGATTGAAAAGGCGGGATAAATCAATAAAAGAACACCTAAAATAATGCCAATTACGGATAAAATCACGTCAACCATAAAATACTTTTCGTTAACTAACTTGATAATGTTCGAAAGCCATAACGATATTATTGAATCCATCAAGAACATAATTGCAAACGAAATTGCAACAAATAGAATGCCAAACTTTCCGTTGAACAACATTAAAATTCCGATAATAATGTCAACGACCGCGTTAAAAACGACCCATCCAGAATTTTCTAAAGCACCTCTAAGAACGGTTAACTTGTAAATCCCGGACAAAATTGCGGTAATTGCTGCAATAACGACTACCGCACTGAAGGTTGCTAGGGGATTTCTTAAAGAAATGACCGCAACGAAAATACTTAAGATCCCGACGACAAACATAAATGGGTCAAATCTGTCCAATAACTTATTCATATAAAATTCCTCCCAATAATGTACAGCTTTTATAGACATCAGATTGTTGGTCGTAAATTAAATAATGCTATAAAAATTGATTTCGGTGTAATTTTACATTTGTGGGTTAACCTTATGAAAAATAATTTGATTTTAACCCGTATTATACAAGCAAATAATAAATAAAAAAAGAAAAGTTAACTGGTTTTGATTAATTATCTCTTACGCTAAACATACAAAAAAACCCGCAATTGCGGGCTGATTTAGTAAACTTAAAATGATGTAGGCGCGGAGGACATTATGCCCCAAAATACCTTAATTAAGTTATTGGTAGGTTGCAAATTTAATCCGAATTTTTGGACAAATTTGTCAGCATAACCTGATACGGTGTTTGCCAGTCGAGTATTTTAAGCGGTCGCTGGTTAATTTGGAGTAACGTCGTCGTTAAATCTTGAGCACTAATGTGCTCAAAACGAGTCCCTTTAGGATAAAAATAACGTAAATTCCGATTAAAGCGTTCATTACTACCACGTTCAGCTGGCGTATAAGCATGGCAGTAATAGGTCTTAATACCATATTGTGATTCAAGTGATACTAGCCCACTAAACTCAGTGCCACGGTCCACAGTAAAGCTGTGCACCGGACCATTAAAAGTGGTTAGGAACTTAGTTAGTGCTTCATTAACAGTCGCTGTCGTCCGATCTTTTAACCGGTATGCCCAAAGGAACCGTGATTTGCGATCGATTAAAGTTAATAAAACTGCCTTACTATGCCCACGAGGACCAACGACGGTATCTAGTTCAAAATCGCCGATGCGATTACGTTGATTAATCATCATGGGACGCTGTTCAATTGATCGCCCCAAAGATTGATTATATTTGGATCGTTGGTCAACGTTACGCCGTTGGCGTACGCCATGTTCAGGTAGATCATTCAAGGAGAAATCAATTCTCCCCTGATTTAGCCAATTATAAATAGATTTAGTAGCTAGTTTAAATTCGTGAGCAATCATTCCTGGTGACCAGCTTAGACGTAAATGGTTGAGAATTTTTTGCTTTAACTCATCGCTCAGCTTAGTTTTCCGACCACATCGTGATCGCTTGTATTCGGCATCTGTTTGTGCTAATTCAGCCTGATAAGGTTGACATCGAGATAATTCATAAGAAATTGTTGACGGTGATCGG
Source organism: Loigolactobacillus coryniformis subsp. coryniformis KCTC 3167 = DSM 20001 (assembly GCF_002706425.1). Lineage (NCBI taxonomy): Bacteria > Bacillati > Bacillota > Bacilli > Lactobacillales > Lactobacillaceae > Loigolactobacillus > Loigolactobacillus coryniformis. The sequence goes on from NZ_CP017713.1 coordinate 107,311, forward strand.
TTCAGCCGAACGCCCATTTGGATATTGGACAGCCCTAGTTCACAAAAGGTTTCGATTTTAATTCGTTCGGAATAGGTTATACTAGACAAAAGATCAGCTCCTAAAAGATGGGTTTGTGGTAAACACCATTTTAAAGGAAGCTGATCTTTTTTGTCCGAACAGCGTTCGGATTAATTTTACAATCTACCGAATACTATCTAGTGGCTGGTGAAAGCAGCATAACTGCAAGCTTTATTGGCATCAAAGAATAGTAAAGATTATAATTAGTGCAAAGTAAACATGGGCTAACGCCTGTTTTCCTTGCACTTTTTATTTTTCCTGGAGGAAACCATCATGGCTTATCGACATCGTGCTACCCAATTGTCATTTCAATCCTTTAACAACGGCCTTGGTGTGCCACTTTCTTCCGACAATGAGTGGGTTCAATTAGCCGACATGCTCCCGTGGCAACAGCTCGATGAAGCCTATCAACTTCTTTTTACTGAGATGGGTGGGCGCGCTGCTAAACCCTTTCGTCTGCTTTACGGTGCCAGTTTGATCAAGCAAGCAGAACATCTAACCGACCGTTCGGTCGTTACCGCTATTCGTGATACCCCGGCTTACCAGTACTTTATCGGGCTAGACACCTACACAACCGACCTGCCGTTCAACCACTCAACCTTGGTTTATTTTAGACGACGCATGGGTCAAATAACGGAACTAGTGCGAAATATCATCAGTGATACCTTGCGCGAACAAATCCAAAGCTTATTGCCAGATGATGAGCTCCGTGTCTTGATCACAGACGCTACTGCGGTGCCAATTGAAATTCGTTTTCCACAAGATACTTCGCTGCTAAATCAAGCTCGGCTCAATCTAGAAGAAATGTTATTAGACATGGCTCATCAGTTGCAAATCAAGCCTCCACGAACCTACAAACGTGAAGCAAAAGCTAAGTGGACCGCTTTTGCTAGAAAACCGCGGCGTTGGGCTAAGGAAACACGCAAGCAGATCAAAGTACAGCTCCAGTATGTCCGACGTGATCTACGTTATATCGATGTGCTGTTGGCCCACGGTGCCTCTCTTAACGAAAGGCAAACCAAACGATTGGCTGTGATTCGTGAACTTTTTGACCAGCAAATGTTCATGTATGAAAATCGGACCCATCGGGTCCCAGGACGGATTGTTAGCTTGGCACAACCGTGGATTCGCCCGATTAACCGTGGTAAAGCCAAACAACGAACCGAATTTGGTCCCAAGATTGATGCTTCAATTGCCGATGGCATGATCGATATCGAACGATTTGATTTTAAGGCGTTCAATGAAAGCCAAGATTTAGCAACAACCATCGATCATTATTTTGACGTGCATGGTTATTATCCCGATGAAATCTTAGCTGACACACTTTATCGTACCCGCGAGAATCGTCAGCTCTGTCAACGACTAGGCATTAGGTTGTCGGGACCACGTTTAGGACGTAAGCCTAAAAAGATGGATGCTAAGCAGCGGCAAGTTGATCGTAACGCAGAGAAGCGGCGCGGGAAAATTGAACGCGGTTTTGCCTTCATGAAAGGCCCTTTGGGCCTTTCATTGGTGCGGACTAAAACGGTAGCCAGCATCGCAGTGACGATTGATATTGCGATCAATCTAGCCAATCTAAAGATGCTACTAAGGCTTTTTAATGGACCAATTTTGATTTTCGTAAAATATAAGCAGGAATCCATCTTAATTCACTATCAAATTCACGTTTCAGGTAGCCGGAATGTTGCCTAATTCACCAGCCACTATCTAAGAACCTGTCTAGTATCTTTTAAGAACTATCTTCAGGAAGGCCAATACAACCATTTGAAGACTGCTGTTAAGGGCACGTTCACAGTTTTTCCAAAGTCGCCGACATTTGTCTAGCCAACTCCATGAACGTTCAACGATCCATCGTTGCGGTAACACCGTGAACATATGCAACTCGTTGCGTTTAGCTACCGTCGTCTTAGCATTCAAAATGAGCTTCACCTGATCCGCAAAGTCATTGCCAGTGTAGCCACCATCAACCATGACATGCTGAACCAGCTCTAAATTTTGGCTAGCCAAACTAAGCATAGACAATGCACCTGAACGATCTGATACATTAGCTCGTGTCACGAGAATGGCTTGTGGTAAACCATTAATATCAACCGCCATATGACGCTTAATCCCTGAAATCTTTTTGCCGCCATCGTAGCCACTATTTTTCGTTAAATCAGTGGTTTTAACACTTTGAGCATCAACAATCACAAACGACGTTCGGGCCGATCGGCCCTGTGCAAAACGATAGGAAGCGACAGTTTTTTTAAAAGCCTTTCTAATAGCGAATCAGCTGTCGGGTCTGGTTTATCTCGCCACATATCGTAATAGCGGTAGACAGTGTGCCATTCCGGGAAATCGTGCGGTAATTCACGCCATTGACACCCTGTAGTAAGCGAGTAAAGGATGGCATTGAATACGTCATAAAGATCATAACGACGCGGTCTTGTATGCTTGCGGAAGTTTTCTAAATCAGGTTGTATTAACGCAAATTGCGCGCGAGAAATATTGCTTGGATAATCTGGCATGACAAACTCCTCAGTCGGTTTTCCACAATTCTACCAGATTCAGCAGATACTAGACAGGTTCTAAGAGGCATTTCACCATACTAACAAGAAAGCCAAAAATTCCCAGATCATTAATTTAACATATCGTATCAAACCACGCCTGGAATATTATCTAGGCGTTTTTTTAGTGTCATGGTATTTTCTGGCAGAAAGGTTGCATTATTGTGACTACGGTTGTAAACTAATAAGCGTTAAGAGACTACAAACGTAAACTTAGAATTCAATTAATGGAGGAGGCCAATTGAAGGATGCAAAGAATGTAACCATCACCGATTCTGAATGGATGGTTATGAGAGCAATTTGGACAATGGGACATGCGACTAGTCGTGAACTAATCGATGCTATGAACGAATTAGAAGGCTGGTCAGCTTCAACAACCAAAACGCTACTTCACAGGTTGATTCAAAAACAGGCGGTTGCGCAGCATGGCGGCAGTCGACCATTCACGTATAAGCCGGTTGTTGGCGAGAAGGAATCAATGGCGGCAGCGGCAGATGATTTGTTTGACCATATGTGTGCGATGCGGGCTGGTTCAACAATTGCCGGCGTTATTCAGTCAAGGGAACTCTCACGGGCGGATATTGCGAACTTACAGGCGATTCTAGCTGAAAAGGCCAAAACAGCGCCCGAGGAAGTTCAGTGTAACTGCTTGCCGGGTGATCAAACGTGTTAAGACTGTGGTGTTCTGTTTACTTTTAGGATTGCTGCACAAAAATCCAGAATCTGGGATTTCTGATGGCGGAAACTTATGAATTTTTGTCGTAATTCTCATTCATATAGTGGCATGGTGCTCCGCAAAGCAGAAGCCTAAATATAAGAACCTGGTGGAAAAATCCCGAGCCCGGGGATTTCCACACAAGGAACTTATATTCCAGCTTCTAACCGCTTTGCTACGCACACTTATTTTTAGGGGGTCGATAATCATGGCAAATAAAGAGGACCATATGAACATGAAAAACATGAGTGCTAAGAATATGGAAAATAATGAATCAAATATGAGTCATATGGATCACGATATGGCCGAAATGGATCACAGCCAAATGAACATGAATCACGGTGATATGGATATGGCTGGGACCGACATGATGATGCACGGTGGCTCAATGATGCATATGGGGAATTTGCAAGTTAAATTTTGGGTCTCCGTTGTCTTAGCGATTCCAGTTTTACTGTTAGCACCAATCATGGGTTTAAACGTTTCCATCCTTAGTTTCAGTTCACCGCTAATTGTTGGCATTATCATCGTTTTGTTTGATACAGCACTTTACTTTTATGGCGGAATGCCATTTTTAAAGGGGGCTAAAGCGGAAATTCAGAATAAATCTCCTGAAATGATGACGCTAGTAACCCTTGGAATTTCCGTTTCGTATTTCTACAGTTTGTACGCATTTATTGCCAACAACTTCTTGAACCCGGCAAATCATGTAATGAATTTTTCGTTCGAACTTGCAACCCTGATTTTAATTATGCTTCTAGGACACTGGATTGAAATGAATGCATTGATGGGGGCTGGGGATGCCTTACAAAAGATGGCGGCCCTGTTGCCTAAGACGGCCCATCTAGTTACAGATAATGGTGAAACAAAAGAAGTTCCAGTATCTGATTTAAAAGTTGGTCAAGCTTTCCAAGTGCGTTCAGGTGAGAGTATTCCAGCCGATGGTGTTATTACGGCTGGGGAGTCGACCGTGAATGAAGCACTGGTAACCGGTGAATCTGCTGCCGTTACCAAGAACGTTGGCGATAAGGTCATTGGTGGTGCAACCAACAATAACGGGACGCTAACGGTTAAAATTAGTGGTACTGGTGACTCCGGCTATCTTTCTCAAGTAATGAAAATGGTTCAAAATGCCCAGCAAGCTAAATCTAAAGCAGAAGATAAAGCTGATTTAGTTGCCAAGTATCTATTTTACGCGGCACTTGGTGTTGGGATTATTGCTTTCTTTGCCTGGTTACCCCAGGGATTGGCGACTGCAATGACGATCATGGTGACCGTCTTCGTGATTGCTTGCCCGCATGCATTAGGATTAGCGATTCCATTAGTGGTTTCTCGTTCTACTACGATTGGCGCTCAAAATGGGCTATTAGTTCGAAATCGCCAAGCCATTGAAGCAAGTCAACATGTTAGCCACGTTCTCTTGGATAAAACTGGCACGTTAACAGAAGGTAAATTTACGGTGAATGCATTGATTCCAAATGATGGGATTGACGAAACAACGTTATTAAGCCGACTGGCCGCCCTTGAAAATAATTCGACTCATCCGCTGGCCCAAGCAATCATTACTGAAGCCCAAGCGAAGGACATTGAAGTCGTTGCGGCTGAAAAGTCTCAAAATATTCCGGGCGTTGGTATTTCCGGTAATGTTGATGGCACTGACTATACGATTGTTAATGGTAACTATTTAACGAAGCAAGGGATCAGGTTTGACGAGGCCGCTGCTAATAAATGGGCTGCTAAGGGTAATTCCGTCAGCTTCCTATTGCAGGGCACCCAAGTTCAAGGAATGGTTGCTGAAGGCGACACCATCAAAGCGGGTGCTAAGGAATTAATTAGTGGTCTTCAGAGGCGAGGAATTACCCCCGTAATGCTCACTGGCGATAATCCAAAAGCCGCGGAACACGTTGCTAACTTACTAGGATTGACTGAATTCCATGCAGGCCTATTACCAGATGATAAGCAAAAGATTATTGCTGATTATCAAGCAAAGGGCAATCACGTCATCATGGTTGGTGACGGCGTAAATGACGCACCAAGTCTTGCCGCGGCCGATATTGGAATTGCAATTGGCGCCGGAACCGATGTTGCCATTGATTCCGCTGATGTTGTGTTGGTTAAATCAGAACCCAGCGATATTTTACATTTTCTTGATTTGGCTAAAATCACAAATCGGAAAATGGTTCAAAATCTCTGGTGGGGAGCAGGCTACAATATTGTCGCAATTCCACTCGCTGCCGGTGTGTTATCATTTATTGGAATCATTCTAGACCCAGCCGTTGGTGCTGCGGTCATGGCGATGTCGACAATTATCGTGGCAATTAATGCGATGGGATTGACTGGTGAAAAGATTAAAAACGTGTAATTAAGTGATGACAAAAAGAGGAGAAAGATCAGCTGGTAGTCTGGTTGCGATAATCCCTTTATGGTTGTCAGATGAAATACTATAATTCATCTGACTAATCATAGGGGGATTTTTGTATGCCTAGATCGAGACACACGCTTCAGGAAAAGTTGGCGCTGTTAGCTGAATTCAAGCAATCAGGTTTATCAATTGGGACTTTTACCAGACAACATGGTATCCATCGAGAAACGCTCATGCGTTGGCAGTCGCGCCTTGAACGTGATGGGTTGGCAGGGCTCACGGAAGCGCACACAAATAATCATTATTCCAACGAATTGAAACTTAAAGCTGTTCAGGCTTTTTTGGCCGGTGAAGGGTCACTGCTGGATTTAGCCACAAAATTTGGTTTACGTTCATCAACACAACTCGACAACTGGGTTTCCAGGTATAATAGGGATAAAACCTTGACGGCCAGACCGTCTAGAAAGCGGGTCCCTACCATGAGTCGGCAAACAACTTTTGAAGAACGCATCAAGATCGTTGAATATGTGACTAAAGCTAAACACTCGTATACCGAAGCCGCGGATCACTTTCAAGTCTCCTACCAACAGGTCCGTACTTGGGTGATCAAGACTAAAAGTGGCGGCTATGAAGCGCTCGTAGATAACCGTGGGCATCGAAAAGCCAATCATGAATTAACCGAACTAGATAAGGCTAATCTCCAGATCCGAGAACTAAAAGCACAACTGGCAGATAAGGAACTCTACGAGGCCTTCATAAAAAAATTTCAGGAACTTCAGCGCAGGGGGTGAACAAACCACATCGGCTGGCTTACCACGCTATCAAGGTAGTCAGCCAAGGTAATCATGGTGCCGTAACGAAACTTTTAACCGTTATCGGCGTCAGCCGACAAGCTTATCATAAAGGGCTTAGACGACAGGAAACAACATGGGAAAAGCACAATAAACAACTCAAAACACGCACCCAATATTGGTTTGATTTTCACCACCAAGGTATCGGTGCTGGAAATCTTCTGACTAACTTACAAGCGGATAAACTAATTGATTTTCCGGTAACTTTGAAGCAAGTTCGCCGGGTCATGCGTGAACTTGATATTCGCTGTCAAGTACGGCCAAAGAAGCATAAACGGGCCAAACAAACTGAACAATATTTACTCGACAATGTTTTAAAGCAAAACTTTCAAGTGACAGCGCCCAATAAAGTTTGGTTATCTGATTCAACTGAACTAACTTATGGGCTTAATGGTGAGTACAAAGTCCGCTTAAGTGGTGTCTTGGATTTATATGGTCGCCGACTCTTGGCATACAATCTCAGCGCCACAGAAACGAGTGCCGCTGAGATCCAGGTTTTTCAGCGTGCCTTTACTGCAGTTGGTAAGGTCCCATCACTTATTCACACCGATCGTGGTTCGGCGTATACCTCAAGAGCGTTCAATCATTTCATCAATCAATTTGAGATCACCCGCAGTATGTCGCGTCCAGGAACACCATATGATAACGCCCCGATGGAGCGCTGGTGGAATGAATTTAAACTTCGCTGGATGGCGCGTCATCCGCGAGCAAAGACCTATCAAGAATTAATAACGCTCGTTGAATCAGGAATCGAATATTTTAATCATGACAATCGCTCAGCACAAAGAAATGGCCTCACCCCGGATGAATACTGGAATGAAGCCATCTAAGTGACCAAAAACTTTATATTATTTCATTTGTCAACTTGACAGGGCCTAGTGCAGGTCTTTCTCCTCTTTATGATCATCATGTTAATTACTTATCTGGTTGCTCAGTTAATTTCGCCAATTTTTGATGCAGCCTAATGTCATATTGCCTGGTAATTGGCATTAACACCGCGACCACCCCGCAAATGGCAGCACCGATTCCTGCAATCACAAATAGGCGTTCAATGCCAATCACATCAGCTAGGGGACCGGCAAAAATTAAGCCAATTGGTCCAGCTAGATTCAACAAAGAATTCAAAACGCCTAGAATCCGCCCTAACTCTTCTGCTGGATAACTTTGTTGAATCATTGCCATTAAAAGCGTTGTAAAAAATGGGGTCGCAATTCCTTCAATGATGTTTAAAGCTGCGAACCATAAAAATCCGGTTTGGTTACCTGGCAAAATGCCGCTAATACCGGTTGGAATGCCAACCAGGAAAAACGCGATGATTACGGGCTTCATCCGGTCCTGCCACTTACCAAAGAGGCCAATGATAGTGCCGCCGATTAGCATGCCAGTTGAATAAATGGCTTCAATTAAGCCAGCCTGACTAACGGTTCCCTGAAAGTATTTCATGGTCATGAGTGGATACATGCTGGCAGCAGGCATGTAGGTTAGTGTGAAGACGGCGCCGATCAACGTAATGTACCACAAGCCCTTGTTGTTCGTAAGTTGTTTGATCCCCAAGCGGGTGTTGTGGAGCACATGCATTGGCTGATCAATTTTTTCATTGTTAGAACCTGTCTAGTATCCTTTAAGAACTATCTTCAGGAAGGCCAATACAACCATTTGAAGACTGCTGTTAAGGGCACGTTCACAGTTTTTCCAAAGTCGCCGACATTTGTCTAGCCAACTCCATGAACGTTCAACGATCCATCGTTGCGGTAACACCGTGAACATATGCAACTCGTTGCGTTTAGCTACCGTCGTCTTAGCATTCAAAATGAGCTTCACCTGATCCGCAAAGTCATTGCCAGTGTAGCCACCATCAACCATGACATGCTGAACCAGCTCTAAATTTTGGCTAGCCAAACTAAACATAGCCAATGCACCTGAACGATCTGATACATTAGCTCGTGTCACCAGAATGGCTTGTGGTAAACCATTAATATCAACCGCTATATGACGCTTAATCCCTGAAATCTTTTTGCCGCCATCGTAGCCACTATTTTTCGTTAAATCAGTGGTTTTAACACTTTGAGCATCAACCATCACAAACGACGTTCGGGCCGATCGGCCCTGTGCAAAACGATAGGAAGCGACAGTTTTTTTAAAAGCCTTTCTAATAGCGAATCAGCTGTCGGGTCTGGTTTATCTCGCCACATATCGTAATAGCGGTAGACGGTATGCCATTCCGGGAAATCGTGCGGTAATTCACGCCATTGACACCCTGTAGTAAGCGAGTAAAGGATGGCATTGAATACGTCATAAAGATCATAACGACGCGGTCTTGTATGCTTGCGGAAGTTTTCTAAATCAGGTTGTATTAACGCAAATTGCGCTCGAGAAATATTGCTTGGATAATCTGGCATGACAAACTCCTCAGTCGGTTTTCCACAATTCTACCAGATTCAGCAGATACTAGACAGGTTCTAAAACATTGCTAACGCTTATATCAGTGCTGCTATTTAATTAAAATGCGACATCCCAACAACGGGGTGGCGCATTTTTGTTTACAATGCGGTGACAAATGGGCCGGAAACAAAATAAGTGAGTGATAACTCATTTTAATGTTGATAAACCGAGATGTACTGATTATACTAAAGCCATTAAGTGAGTGAGTATACACTCACTTTGAGAAAGAGGGTTCTTAAAATGGCAACGGATTATGTCATCGCCAAGCAGGTCAGCAAGCACTTTGGTCATCAGCAAGTGCTCAATCAGATTGATTTGACACTGCCGGCTGGAATGATTTATGGCTTGATTGGGCCATCAGGAGCTGGGAAGACCACCTTGATCAAGAGTATTTTAGGGATGGAAGCTGTGGATAGTGGCACTGTTAAAGTCATGGATACGGTGATGCCCAATAGGGCGGTAATGGCACAAGTAGGGTATATGGCCCAAAGTGACGCTTTGTATGAGACACTAACGGCCCGTGAAAACCTGACCTTGTTTGGGCAATTGATGAGCGTTCCAAAAATAAAGTTAGCACAGATGATTGATTATGCAGCCGGATTAGTTGATTTAACGTCCCAATTAGACAAGCGGGTCAGTGGCTATTCGGGTGGGATGAAACGGCGCTTGTCGTTGGCAATTGCCCTGATTCAGGATCCCCAATTATTGATTTTAGATGAACCGACCGTTGGGATTGATCCAGAATTACGGCAACAAATTTGGACCGAACTAAATAAGCTCAAGGATACCGGTAAGTCGATGCTCGTGACAACGCATGTCATGGACGAAGCAGAACGGTGTGATTATCTCATGTTGATTCGGCACGGGATTGCGCTTGCTGAGGGGACACCCGCGGCACTGAAACAACAGTATGCAGTAGATACGATCGAACAGGTCTTTTTGAAAGCGGGGCGGATGCAAGATGCGAACGATGGCAATCGTTAGACGAGTTTTTAAGCAAATGTTACGTGATAAGCGTACCTTGGCGCTGATGTTTTTGGCACCACTCTTAATTATGGCGTTGATGTATTTTTTGTTTCAAAATAACACGACTCAAGTGGCGACTTTAGGTGTTCACAATGTTGATCATCAGGTGGTCAAAGCCATTAATACGAAGCATGTCGATATTCACCATTACAGCAGTAACCAGGCAAAAGCGATGATTAAGCAGCATGATTTGGATGGATATTTGACGCAAAAAGATGGCAACTTAACGATCACGTATTCTAATAGTAATCCGACCAATACGTCATTGATCAAAGCTTCTTTGCAAAGCGGACTGGTCAAATTAAAAATTCAGACGTTGGTCACGGCTACTAAAGCACAAAAAAAGGTGTTGCAAACGCAAAAACAGGCAACGGTTAGCAAGCTAAAGACGGCCTTGGCCCAAGCACAGGCAAGTGGGAATACGGCTGCTGCGGCTAAAATTCAAAAGCAATTGAGGCAGGCTACAGCGAGTGCTACGGCGCCAACAAATAGTCAATCACAAACGACAACCTATACCACTAGCAGTCATTATATTTATGGTAGTAGTGATTCAACGTTCTTTGAAAACTTTTTGCCAGCCTTTCTCGGTTTCTTTGTCTTCTTCTTTGTGTTCTTGATTTCTGGCGTTTCACTTTTGAATGAACGCACTACTGGAACCCTAAGCCGGCTACTTGCAACCCCAATTCGACGGAGTGAAATTATTATGGGCTATCTAATTGGTTATGGGGGCTTTGCCATCATTCAGACTGTCCTGACCGTTGTTTTTACAATTACGGTCTTCAAGATTCACTTAGTTGGTAGTATTTGGCTGGTCTTTCTGACTAACTTATTATTAGCGTTAGTGGCTTTGACCTTGGGTATCTTTATTTCCACCTTTGCTAACTCAGAATTTCAAATGATTCAGTTTATTCCACTGATTGTTGTACCACAAATCTTTTTTGCTGGGTTGGTTCCAGTCGATGGCATGGCCAGTTGGTTGCAAGCAATTGCCCACATCATGCCGTTATACTATGGTGCTAATGCGTTGACGGCTGTTGTGACAAAGGGTGCTGGGCTTGGCGATATTGGTGTCAATTTGTTAATATTAGTAGGGTTTATGGTCGTACTAACAATGTTGAATATTGTTGGAATGAAACGTTATCGGAAGGTGTGAGGATATGGAACGACCACGGATACGGGATTATTTTCAACAGGATCTGAGTCAGAATGAAACGATTACACCTAAGCAACGGGCCATCCTCCAGGCAAGTCTCGATTTGTTTGCTGAAAAGGGTTTTGACCAGACCAGTACTAGTGATATTGCACAACGGGCCGGCGTTGCGGAGGGGACGGTCTATCGGCGGTATAAGACTAAGGCTGCCTTACGGGATGCCATCTTAGCACCAATTGCCGCGCACATTGTGCCAATTTTAGCGAGTGATTTTTCAGAGGATGAATTACGGCAGCGTTATCCCAGTCTACAGGCATTCGTCACAGCAATTTTTACGGACCGAGTTGCATTTGCTAAAGCTAACGTGAAAGAGTTAAAGGTCATTTTTGAAATGGCAGCTTTTGACACCGAACGACGCGAACAGATTCTTAGCCAGATTGCGCCTAAGATGGTCAAGCAGATGGGAAGTGTCATAAATCAACTAAAAGCAGATCATTTGATTGTGGATTGGCCGAATGATTTGATACTGCAAAGTTTGTTATCGCAGCTATTCGGTTACCTAGCGCGGTTAATGCTGGAATTGCCGGGAACTGAAATTGAGCGCGAACAAGCGTATTTGATTACGGTGATGACCAAAATATTGACCCCGGGTGAACATGATCAAATTACTGGTCAGTGAGCTAACTGTTACTTGATATAAACTAAAGCCACTTCTGTACTTAGCGGTCATTTGAACGCTAAGTACAGAAGTGGCTTTGGTCGTTGCTACGCGTGTTCGTTTGTTAATCTGCTAGTATCGTCATTTTATTCAACAAACTAGTTTGTAACTGGCTGAGTGTGGTCGTCATGTAGACCGGGTAAAGATCTGGGTTGACGAGCCGCTGGGTTGTTCGTGGGAGCTCGGCAAGTTTAGCCTGGGTCGTTGCCTGAATGGTTGTAACCGGAATTGACGTGGTGTTGGACAAATCTACCGGCGCGAGTAAGGGCCGGACTTCAAAATGGGTGAGTCGCTGTTGACGGTCGACACTGAGTGGGTCACTGTTGACGACGGTTAGGCTGGTCGCATCAACGATCGTCTCGGTAGCTAGTGCAATCAAATCAGCAAAGGCCCGCTGAGTTCCTGGTTCGTACAGACGATAGACTTGCTTATCACCAGGAATCGTTAGTTTTTCGCGACTGGCACTGACCTTGATCTTGGGGGTGCTCTGACCATTGCTCTCAGTTGCCGCAAGCTTGTAGACGCCACTTAGAACCGGTGCGGACGCGCTAGTGATGAGCTTTTCACCGATACCAAAATTATCGATCGGTGCGCCTTCGTGCAACAGCGAGGTAATGATGTGTTCATCCAATGCGTTAGAAATAGTGATTTTGGCGTTGGGAAAGCCAGCCGCGTCCAATTGTGTCCGGGCAGCTTGTGATAAAGTCGTGACGTCCCCCGAATCGATTCGAATACCGACGGGTTCATGCCCAGCTGCTCGTAGCTCCTTAAAGACCGTCACCGCGTTAGGGATCCCAGAGTTAGAACCTGTCTAGTATCTGCTGAATCTGGTAGAATTGTGGAAAACCGACTGAGGAGTTTGTCATGCCAGATTATCCAAGCAATATTTCTCGCGCGCAATTTGCGTTAATACAACCTGATTTAGAAAACTTCCGCAAGCATACAAGACCGCGTCGTTATGATCTTTATGACGTATTCAATGCCATCCTTTACTCGCTTACTACAGGGTGTCAATGGCGTGAATTACCGCACGATTTCCCGGAATGGCACACTGTCTACCGCTATTACGATATGTGGCGAGATAAACCAGACCCGACAGCTGATTCGCTATTAGAAAGGCTTTTAAAAAAACTGTCGCTTCCTATCGTTTTGCACAGGGCCGATCGGCCCGAACGTCGTTTGTGATGGTTGATGCTCAAAGTGTTAAAACCACTGATTTAACGAAAAATAGTGGCTACGATGGCGGCAAAAAGATTTCAGGGATTAAGCGTCATATGGCGGTTGATATTAACGGGTTACCACAAGCCATTCTCGTGACACGAGCTAATGTATCAGATCGTTCAGGTGCATTGGCTATGTTTAGTTTGGCTAGCCAAAATTTAGAGCTGGTTCAGCATGTCATGGTTGATGGTGGCTACACTGGCAATGACTTTGCGGATCAGGTGAAGCTCATTTTGAATGCTAAGACGACGGTAGCTAAACGCAACGAGTTGCATATGTTCACGGTGTTACCGCAACGATGGATCGTTGAACGTTCATGGAGTTGGCTAGACAAATGTCGGCGACTTTGGAAAAACTGTGAACGTGCCCTTAACAGCAGTCTTCAAATGGTTGTATTGGCCTTCCTGAAGATAGTTCTTAAAAGATACTAGACAGGTTCTCAGAACTGCTCATTGCTGCACTTGTCTGTTTCTTGTCAGACTCAATTGTGTCTTGGCTAATTGCCGCTTGTCCGCTCGCATCGTTCTGGTGTGAGGATGGATCGGATTTTGGCGCCGCACGGTCATGTTCGGTGATGTTTGTCTCACCGTTGTCGGCTACAGGGACAACGGCGCTGCCGACCTGGGTCAGCATCAACATCGCCAACATGACGATATGGATCAACTTCTTAGGCATCTGTGCGCCTCCTTCCATTGTTTCCGGCGTCTCTCTTCTTCCAACACCAGCTTAACAAGTTGACCCCGCGCAAAGGAATGATAATGTTCGTTATTTAACAAGATATTTTTAACAGTGCATACTTATTGACATTATAGGTATTAATCTGTACATATAATCAGCACTTTACAGCTTTTTAAAAAAATTTGGATATAAAAAGGCACGAATGCCTATTCTTTGCTAAAATGAGTTCGACAAAAAACCATTTAGAAAGAAGGATTCGTGTTGAACTCATTTTATCAAAAATCATCACTTTTAACCACCCTCCACGCCTATTTTTCTGATTTAAAAGCGGCTGGCTTGTCTAAGCCAATGGGCCTTAACTATTTTTGGTTGTGTCTAGCGTTGTTAGTGATCGGTGACCGCCACTCGATCCGCCACTTATTTGAACAATTTCTGGGCCGGGTGACGAAGCATTCTTTGAACACGTTTTATCGGGCTTTGGCAGTGATCGGTAACCACTTGCCACAGTTAGAAGTGCGCAACTTGACGTATTTACTGACCTTGATTCCCACTACTTGTCAGGACTTGCCCTTATTATTGGTTCTGGATGACACGGTCCAACCCAAGTTCGGCCACAAATTTACCGGCGTCAAATATCTATTCGATCACGCCGCACATACGGGTAAGCGGCTCGTCAATGCCCATGATTTCGTTACTTTAGGTCTGATGATCCCAACACAGCGGGACCAAGATGACCAGCTAGTTTATACGTTCTTGCCGTTAGCCACGCACCTTTATCAGGCGGAACAGGCGACCAAATACCAGCAAGCGGCGCAAATGATCAAGACGACTTTGAAATCGATCGCCAGCGACCAACAAGTGTTCCTACTGTGTGACAGTTGGTATCCCAAAGCTGAGATCAACCAACTGGTCATGACGCAACCTAATCTAGCTATGATCGCCAATGTGCGTAAAGATACCGCCATGTTTGGCTTACCCAAACGCACCGGTAAGCGCGGCCGGCCGCGGAAATATGGTGACCAGATCCATTTGGGAAATATTGCATTAAATCTTTGTTCGGCCGGAGATCAGATCGGTATAGTGCGGTGTCTGACACGCTTGATGCCCCAGCCAGTTTACATGATCCGCGTACAACGCAAGACGACTTGTCGTCTGTTCATGGCGACGAGCGCGCCCGAAGAATTAGCGGCGGTCACAACCGAAACCCTAGCCGTTGATCCGACCCAGCTCACCTATCGGACGCCGGAGACCAGCGCCCCTGCGCCAGCGCTACGAGCGTTGGCCTACTATCAAAAACGTTGGGCGATCGAGACCTATTTTTATGAAATGAAAACATTCTGGCACTTCGGTGATTACGCCGTGCGTTCAGTAGCCAAGATTGAAGCCGATCATCATTTATTGAATACGGCGTATACCTTGATGATCGTATTGCCATTGACCCAACCTAGTTTAGCTTTTTTGGTAACCAAAAGTTTGCGTGAACGCAAACTCTGGTTAAGTCGGCAAATTCAAGCGGCGCTGTTTTTGGCTAGTTTAGCGCGGCAAGTGCAAAGGCGGTTAAAAACAACACCGGCCAAAGTGGTGATTCAGTGGTTGGCTTCTTGTTGGTCGGGGGTCAGTGAAAAGCTGTAAAGTGCTGCATATAATGTAAAAAGCTCTATTTATAGGTAAATAAGGTCTTCAAACCCAAAAGTAGCCTTGAAACAGCCGGCGTATTGCCAGTAAGTTCCAAGACTACTTATAGGTTATTTATTAAACTAATTAGTTTAAGCTTTGATGATTTTCCCAACTGCAATTGGTAAAGTAACGTGGGCATCGTAGTTCATGACAGTTCCTTGAACAGTAGCCGGTAGCTTCAAGGTATCCGGCACACCATGAATATAAATGACCCTTTTATCGAGCTGCAAATCGTCACTGCCAAAAGCGGCTTTAAACGCTGTCTGCAATTCCTTCAGATCAACGAGTTTGTCATAAGCATAGTGACCTTCTGCATCAGCCACTGGGTAACTGTCATTTGGCACATGCATCTTGGCCGGTTCAGCGTCAAATGGCACCATCGTTGTACCGGAAACCGGTTCTGTTTCTGGCAGATCAACGAAACCGTCACCATTAGCATCTTGTGCCGCTGTGGCGATTTCTGCTGGCTTACCATCCGGGAATCCGTGGAAATGTTCCCAATGCTGCACATTAGCAGGTGTATCAAACATATCGATATGAATCTTCATTTGCGCACCATCAATCGTGAATGTCGCGGCACCGTGCGGCGCGGTGCCAATCTTCTCAGCGTTCAATGGCACAATTTCTGCTGTATACTTTTCAGCCATGCAAACCACTCCTTTTAGATTTAGACTCAGTTTCAGTATAGTGCTAACTGGAACGACTCACAATCTATTGCATTTCAAAAGTGAGGTTGCAAGATTATTTGGCCAATTGCAATAACCGTTGGCGCAAAGCAGGATCAGCTGCGTAAAGATAAAGCCCGTGCTTCGCCCTCTTCAGCAGAATATTAATGGCATTCATGATAATCGCGGCTTTAGCGTCGGTGGTGTCGGCCAAATCAGGGCGCTTTTTGAAGGCTTCCTTGTCTTGGTACTGCGCCAGATCAACCGTAAGTCGGTCTTTTGAGGGATCATAGCCTAGACTCGGCCCTAGAATCACACCTGCGTAATTCAAGTCAAAGCCTTGAATAGTATAAATGGAACCAACTTCATGCAATGTCTCAGGACGTTGTGCCCACGGGCGATCGGTGAAGTTGATCTTGTCCCAAGGCAACCGCAGAGAGCCAGCTTGGACATACCAGGTTTTACCATCGAGCACTGTGAATGGATAGTCAGCTGTCGCAATCATGCGCGAAAGGCCGGTTTCGGCATTGCGCCGCTGAATGAGGTCATACATCGGCTGACCATCAGAAAAAACTTGAAAATCAAAATGTTGCGGATGTGGCAAAGGCAACACTTTTCCACGAACAAAATGATCAATCCAATCATTCACCGCCGCATCGCCTACCCGCATCTGTTCGGTCAGATGATAATGTGTCACTGCGTAATCGCGCGTCACTCTTTTCAATAAAGCAGGTGTCCAAAAACTCTTTAGCTTGACTAGCTGGTGGAAATCGAACACGAGCACCACCACTCGAGCCAACTGAAGAATATCAGCAAGCTGATTATGCCCACGGAATTTATTATACGGATCAGGCATCGTCAGTAGTAAATGGCCTTCATCGATCAGCACGACATCTGCCCGCTTACCGGCTTTGCGGTACGCGTTAATAAATGGTGTTGGTTTCATGGTAGATTGTAAAATTAATCCGAACGCTGTTCGGACAAAAAAGATCAGCTTCCTTTAAAATGGTGTTTACCACAAACCCATCTTTTAGGAGCTGATCTTTTGTCTAGTATAACCTATTCCGAACGAATTAAAATCGAAACCTTTTGTGAACTAGGGCTGTCCAATATCCAAATGGGCGTTCGGCTGAACCGATCACCGTCAACAATTTCTTATGAATTATCTCGATGTCAACCTTATCAGGCTGAATTAGCACAAACAGATGCCGAATACAAGCGATCACGATGTGGTCGGAAAACTAAGCTGAGCGATGAGTTAAAGCAAAAAATTCTCAACCATTTACGTCTAAGCTGGTCACCAGGAATGATTGCTCACGAATTTAAACTAGCTACTAAATCTATTTATAATTGGCTAAATCAGGGGAGAATTGATTTCTCCTTGAATGATCTACCTGAACATGGCGTACGCCAACGGCGTAACGTTGACCAACGATCCAAATATAATCAATCTTTGGGGCGATCAATTGAACAGCGTCCCATGATGATTAATCAACGTAATCGCATCGGCGATTTTGAACTAGATACCGTCGTTGGTCCTCGTGGGCATAGTAAGGCAGTTTTATTAACTTTAATCGATCGCAAATCACGGTTCCTTTGGGCATACCGGTTAAAAGATCGGACGACAGCGACTGTTAATGAAGCACTAACTAAGTTCCTAACCACTTTTAATGGTCCGGTGCACAGCTTTACTGTGGACCGTGGCACTGAGTTTAGTGGGCTAGTATCACTTGAATCACAATATGGTATTAAGACCTATTACTGCCATGCTTATACGCCAGCTGAACGTGGTAGTAATGAACGCTTTAATCGGAATTTACGTTATTTTTATCCTAAAGGGACTCGTTTTGAGCACATTAGTGCTCAAGATTTAACGACGACGTTACTCCAAATTAACCAGCGACCGCTTAAAATACTCGACTGGCAAACACCGTATCAGGTTATGCTGACAAATTTGTCCAAAAATTCGGATTAAATTTGCAATCTACCACATATTATATTTTGATATACTAATTAACGGCAATTTATCCTGAAAGGGTTTGTTGTAATGGTATTTCAAAGTATCTCGTTTAATACACCGATAAGCACTTTACTTAATGATACATAAAAATCGTGATATAATTAGCTGAAGTTTTAAAGGATATTATGGTCACTAAGTTACACGTGTAAATTTTTATGGAGGTGTTGTACTATGGCGAATTTCTACGAAAATGATCCTTTTTTCAACAATGATATGGATGATGTTTTCAATCAATTATTTCGGCGCATGGATAATCAAAATTCGGAGCGTGCACGGTACTTAGTTAATGGAAAATCGTTGACACCAGATGAGTTTGCTCAATACCGAGCAACTGGTAAGCTACCCCAAAATAATAAAACAATAGAAGTATCTAAAGATGGTAAACAGGCTTTTAAAAAAGGAGGGATTTTAGAAAAGTTAGGGACTAATTTGACGGAACAGGCTCGTGATGGATTACTAGATCCAGTGATTGGACGTGAGAATGAGATTCAAGAAACTGCAGAAATTTTGAGTCGTAGAACGAAAAATAATCCAATCTTAGTTGGTGATGCCGGTGTAGGTAAAACTGCAGTCGTCGAAGGTCTGGCACAAGCAATTGTGGCTGGTAAAGTTCCAGAAACGATTCAAGATAAAGAAATCTATTCGATTGATTTATCGTCTTTGGAAGCAGGAACTCAATATCGCGGTTCTTTTGAAGAGAATATTAAACAGCTGGTAAAGGAAGTTAAAGCAGCTGGTAATATTATTCTATTCTTCGATGAAATTCATCAGATTATCGGCACGGGTGCCACTGGTGGTGAAGACGGTGGCAAGGGATTGGCAGATATCATTAAACCTGCTTTGTCACGTGGCGAGCTGACTGTAATCGGGGCTACGACTCAAGATGAATATCGCAATACTATTTTGAAAAATGCGGCTTTGGCACGGCGATTCAATGATGTTGTGATTAATGAACCGACGGCCGCTGACACTTTACGTATATTACAAGGTGTTAAAAAGCTGTACGAAAAGCATCATCATGTTGTATTACCAGATGATGTTTTGAAGGCGGCTGTGGATTATTCAATCCAATATATACCACAACGCACTTTGCCAGATAAAGCTATCGATTTGATCGACATGACTGCGGCTCATTTAGCGGCTAAAAATTCGCAAACTGATGTTGAGACATTGGATCAACGCGTTAAAAAATTAGAGGCAGCTAAGGAGGCCGCCGTTAAATCGGAGGACTTTAAAAAAGCCGCTGATATCAAGAAGTCGATCGAGGAAACCAAGCAAAAAATTAAAGAAACGGATCAAAAAGAAAAAATCACTGCCACGATTGATGATGTGGCACAATCGGTTGAACGTTTAACTGGTATACCAGTTTCTGATATGGGCGCTAATGATATTGAGCATTTGAAAAATCTTGATAAGCGTCTGAAAAGTAAGGTAATCGGTCAAGATGAAGCGGTTGAAATGGTAGCAAAAGCAATTCGGCGTAACCGTGCGGGCTTTTCAGAGGGTGATCAGCCGATTGGAAGTTTTCTGTTTGTGGGCCCAACTGGCGTAGGAAAGACTGAATTAGCTAAGCAATTAGCCTTAGATATGTTTGGAAATGAAAATGCGATTATTCGGCTAGATATGAGTGAATATGCTGATCGTACAGCTGTGTCGAAATTAATTGGTACCTCGGCTGGATACGTAGGCTATGAAGATAATGCTAATACTCTAACTGAACGGGTTCGGCGTAATCCATATTCCATTGTATTATTAGATGAAATTGAAAAGGCTGATCCACAAGTATTAACGTTACTATTACAAGTGATGGATGATGGGCGCTTAACGGATGGACAAGGCAATGTCATTAGTTTCAAAAATACGATTATTATTGCTACTTCTAATGCTGGCTTTGGTAATGAAGCATTAAGTGGTGACAAGCAACGAGATCAGTCATTAATGGATAAGTTAGCACCATTTTTCCGCCCAGAATTTCTGAACCGTTTTAATGGAATCGTGGAATTTTCACATCTGACTAAGCAAGACTTAAGTCAAATTGTCGATTTGATGTTGGCGGATGTACAAAAAACGTTAGCCAAAAAATCCATCAAACTTGAGGTAACTAAAGCGGCCAAAGATTGGCTGATGGAACAAGGCTATGATGAAGCAATGGGTGCGCGGCCATTACGGCGAGTAATTGAACAACAAATTCGTGATAAGGTAACGGATTTCTACCTTGACCACTTAGATGTCAAAAACTTGAAGGCTGATTTAGTGGATGGTGAGATTGTGATATCGGCAGCTTAGCTTAAATCAGTGTTCATAAATAACTTTATGTAAGAGGAGATTTATTGGGCAGGAGATCGCTTGATAGATCTCCTTTTTTCGTTGATTTTCACCATTTGATATTAATCTATTGAGTAAATATGGATATCGTCAAGAATCTTGTGTAAATGAAATACCTCCGTACATATAATATGTAGTTAATTTAAATAAAGGATGATTCCAGGGTGTCCTGAAGTCCGTTGAATCTGCGATGGATTCGCTTCATGGACTTCTCGTTGTAGACGTTAAACTGAGAAACCAGGAATCGATTCAGTGAATCTTCCGTTGGAAATTGTTCTTTGTGGTTGGGGTTGCGTTTGAGATGCTTGTTAAAGTTCGCAATCAAGTTGGTTGAATACAATGAACCGCTTCTTTTTGGACGGTGTCCCGCTTTAAAGGCAGGTAATTGGCATCTAAGAAGATGGCCGCATATTGCGAAGGCAGTCGCCGTTGCTGGAAAGCTTGAACTTGTTCATCAACGACTTTGGTCATGTTGGAAACCGTGGCTTTGGAGTAATGAGCACCGTACATTTTCTCAATGAGTTAGGCGATTTCGGTGGTGGTAATTCCCTTGGTGTATAGCTGAATAACCGTTGTTTCCAAGCTGTCACTGTGCCGACCGTAGGCTGGCAAGATGTGGTTGTGGAAAATACCATTGCGATCCCGCGGAATGGTTAAGTTGAGTTGACCATACTTCGTATCAAACGAGCGTTCATAACTGCCATTGCGGTTATTTCTAGTGTTAATTCCAGCATACGAGTGGCGCTCATAGCCTAAAAAAGCTGCCAGTTCGGTTTGAAGCAGCTGGTTAATCGCAATTTCGAGGTGGTGCCGAAAAACTTCGTCTAAATCTTGTTTTTGGACTAGCGTAGCGATAATTTCTGTGGTAAGTTCATTCCCTAGTTCTATACAATTTAGAAATCTTTTTATGCGTTTACACAAGTTATTTTACGCTCTCTGTTATCGAGCTTGCAACTTTGTATTATCAAAATAGAGGAGTATTAACGACCGTAAAGGACTTCCCGTATTCATTGCGTGTTTTGATTAATCAAGTTAAAATATAATCAACTTCTATTTATTTGGTATTGGCACATATATCAGAAAGACGTCATTCTTAATTGAGTGGCGTTTTTTTTGTGTATCTAATAAAATTTCGATTTTATAACGTGACAATCTCGTGACTTTATTTTCAGACGTAATATAAACGCATTCTCGTGCATTGTTTGCTTATACGTGTATATAGGTTGTCAAATGCGTGCTATGATTGTATCAATAACTTAGCATATACTTGAAAGGGTGGTAGATTTGACGAGAGTATAAAATAGTTTGTGTAAATGAATAAAAATCCTATTGAAAAGGGAATCCCTTCCCCGTATGATTAAATCGTCAAACCAAACCAAAACGGAGGGATTCCCCATGGACCAGTTTACCAAAGATTTAACCAAAACTCTATTATCAAATGGCGATGTTAAAGAACTTTTTCGTCAACAACTCGAAACGGCTATTAATCACATCTTGCAAGCTGAACTAACAGCTTTGCTTGGTTATGATCCTTATGACCGCTGCGGCTTTAATTCGGGCAATTCTCGCAATGGCCAGTATTATCGCTTAATTGACTCTGAATATGGTAA
Source organism: Loigolactobacillus coryniformis subsp. coryniformis KCTC 3167 = DSM 20001 (assembly GCF_002706425.1). Lineage (NCBI taxonomy): Bacteria > Bacillati > Bacillota > Bacilli > Lactobacillales > Lactobacillaceae > Loigolactobacillus > Loigolactobacillus coryniformis. Next base: position 129,377 of record NZ_CP017713.1, read on the forward strand.
GTTGAAGATTGCTGTGCCGCGTGACCGTAAGGGCCATTTTCATAACCACCTGCTTCCAGCCTATTCTCATCGTCAGGACGCTTTAGAAACAACAATCATTCAGCTTTATTCCAAGGGCGTTACGACCCGTGAAATTACAGATTTGATTGAAAAAATGTATGGCGCTTATTATTCACCTACTACTGTTTCTAATATCACTGCTCAGGTAACAAAACAGATTGAAGCTTTTCATCAACGAACTATTAAGGCAAACTATGTTTGTCTTTTCTTAGATGCAACTTACTTACCTTTGCGCCGCGATTCAGTTCAAAGAGAAGCGGTCTATATTGCTTTAGGTATTACATCTGTCGGCATCAAAGAAGTTCTTGATTATCGAATCGCTCCAAGTGAAAATGCAGGAGTTTGGTCAGAAATGGCAGAAGATCTTAAAAAACGTGGATTAGAACAAGTCCAGTTGATCATTGCAGATGGAATGGTTGGTCTGCAGCCAGCATTATTGCACGCTTTCCCGAAAGCCAAATTTCAAAGATGCCTAGTACATGTTATGCGTAATATTGGTTCGCATGTGCGTTTAAAAGATCGTGAGGCGATCTTAAATGACTTTAAAGAGTTGCATTCAGCGACCGATGTAACTGCAGCACACAAGATCTTAAATGATTTTTATGGTGCATGGGGGAAATCGTATTCCAATCTGATCCAGCAACTTAAATCCATTGAAAATGAACTATTAGCTTTCCTGAGTTTTCCCCCGGCCATTCGACCAACAATTTATTCAACCAATATCTTAGAATCACTGAACAAAAGAATCAAACGCAAGACCAAACCAAAGGAACAATTTCCAAACGAAAAATCTTTAGACAATTTTATCGGAGTTCAAGTCATAAGCTATAACGAAAAGTACTTCAATCGTAGCCATCGCGGATTTGGTCAAGTCAAAGACACGTTAGAATCACTTTTCGATTAATACATTATTTTGCCAGGAGAAGGGATTTTCATTTACACAAACTTCTTGACACTCCCGAATGCTTGATATTTGGTGCCCAAAAGATTTAGATATAGGTGTGAATAGTAAAAACAAATAGATTAATTTGCGTATATTAAGAGTAGTACCTAATTTAATAATGGAGGGACATGAAATGACTCAGAAAAATTTAAAAATCGCACAGCGGGCGGCGACGGTAGCCTTATCTAGCATTCTTTTAAGCTCGACGATTTTGGCAGCGGTTCCGCCACTAGTTCATGCGACAGCAACGACTAGTACCGAACAGACGACCACTAAAAATGCCGCACAATTAGCTGCGCAGCAAGATGTTTTAGCCGATAAGGCCAGTGGCACCAGCAGTGATCCAGCCGGTGATGCGACATATCAAGCTGACTATCAAGCAGAGTTTACTCGTGGCAGTCAAGAAGTCGCACAAGGAAAAGCAGCGGCCGATTCTGATGTAACAAGTCAGAAGACGCAAAATACGAGCAAACCAGCAGGTAGTAGTGTTTATTACGCACATGGTTATGATACAGAATTTGTAGCGGCTACTGCGACCTTTAAAACTGGTGTTACCGCTGGTCAAGCGGCTGGCTATGCACAAAAGCCTAGTCAGCCAGACGCACAATTAGGCAATATTTATGCGGCTGGTTATGCGGTCGGTTACGCACAAGGAAAAGCACAACAGTCGGCTGAAGCCAGTACGGCTGCCAGTCAAGCTGCTGCGGCGAGTCAAGCAGCAGCTAAACCGGCAACGAGTACCGCAGCCAGTGGTGCAAATAGCACAAATAGCCAAGCCACAACTAAACCGGCAGCGAGTCAGGCTAAGCCAGCTACAAGTAGTCAGGCACAGCAACCAACTGCTAGCCAGGCGACGAGTGCAGCGACTACCAATGCGGCTAAGCCAGCCGCTGCATCCAAAGTCAATGCCGCAACTGAATCTAGTACAGCTACTGCGGCCATTGCAGTGACACCAGTTTTACAGCCAGCTCCAGCACCCGGTGACAATAACGGATTTAGCAATAATGTGACGAACAGTGATGATGGTTGGCTTTATACCACCGGAACGCCAGTGGCTTCGCACGAAGAATTCATCAAGCTTTTTGCTAAGGACGCCCAGAAAATTGCACAAACTAAGGGCTTATACGCATCAGTTATGATTGCGCAGGCTGCATTAGAAAGTAGCTGGGGGACTAGTACATTATCGCTGGCGCCTAATTATAATTTATTTGGGGTCAAGGGCAGCTTTGACGGGCAGAGTGCCTTAATGGCGACGCAAGAAGATAATGGTTTTGGTCAACTATATACGATCAAATCAAGCTTCAAGCGCTACCATAATTATAAAGATTCATTGACTGATTATGCTGATTTGCTCCGCGACGGTCCTGGTTTAGCATCTAATTATTATGCAGGTGCGTGGAAACAAAACGCTAAGGATTACCAAGCAGCAACCAAGGCTTTAACTGGTCGCTACGCTACAGATACTAAATATAATTTGAAGTTGAATCAAATTATTGCCACTTATCATTTAACCAAATACGATCAAGCACCAACGACGCAATCAACGACCGCCAGTGCTAAACAAGTTGATTTCACAGCAACATTGAAGCAAAAGCCACAATTAAAACAAGTTTTACATGGGTATTTTCTTACGAATAACCACCCCGCTTATTTGATCACGAAGACCAATTTGTTGCGGACGCCAATTATTTGGCATTTATAAGCCGGTAATAAAAAAGCGCACCGACAAAGTCAGTCCGCTTGATGAACCGGTGAACAAACAGCTTACGGGGGACGTAATCTGAGCTTTACCGGTATCATTAATAATGGTACCATTAATGCCGCCCAAATCAAGCTGAAAATGCATATTTATACCCAGTTAAGGATTCCTAATTTATGGGGATCCTTTTTGGTTCGATTGCATCCTCTGATAATTTTTAAAATAACAATTTTACTTGGAAAATAGCTGGTATACTTGAAGTTAACGGTTATTAGCACAAGAGATGCTTACAGCGGATGACAGTTATAGTTGGTGATGTTTTTAGGCATATTAAGTAGAATTAATTACGATTTTCTAACTAACATTGATAATTTCTGTACGCACTTATTTTTCTACGCGACGAAAAAGCTAATCACTAGGTATCAGTATAATTCGGTGCAGTAAATTAAGGCAAAAATTGCAGATGAGTATGGGCTAGTTGTTTACTTCTAGGTGGTTTTACCGCTATCTGTGTATTGTTCCATATGAAACAATACGTATATTTTCCGTCAAGTTATACAAAATATAACGATTAACTATGGTATATTTAAAGAAACTAGGCAGGAATTTATACAATAATTGTGAAGTAAGATCATATTCCTTGCGGCATGAATTATGTTACAAGAATGGATACGGTCGCTTGTTCTTAATAACACTTTTAAGCAAGTATTGAATTTGGGGCTTACTCGTTAGACAGAGTAGACTAATGCTGTAGTACGACAAGCCCAAGTGGCATCGTCCGTAACATCTGAGTTAATTAGTAGGAGGCTTTGAAATGACTGAATTTTACATTGTGCGTCATGGACAGACGCAGGCAAATACACAAGATATTAAACAAGGTACGATCAATACGCCAGCAACTTATTTGAACGATACCGGTAAGGCACAAGCACAAACGCTGCATGATAATTTTGATTTAAGTTTTGCTGATCGAATGATTGCCAGTCCATTAGAGCGCACCAAACAGACGGCCGCAATTCTGAATAGCGGGTACGATCTACCATTAAGCTACGATCAGCGGTTGATTGAAATTTCTTATGGCCGCTGGGATGGTCAGACGAATGCCCAGCTGCGCAAAACTTATCCGGAATTATTTAATCCGATCACTGGTGAAGTTTATCCAGATTATGCCATTCCAGCTAAAGGTGAAGAATTTAATGCGGTTGAAACACGGGTGCGTGCATTTACTGAAGAGATGACCCAGCGTTATCCGAAAGAAAAAATCGTGATCGTTTCGCATGGTTTTACGGTACGCAGTTTTGCGGTCAATGCAGTACAGCCGCAAGATCCGATGAGTATGCCAGAGCCAGAGAATACCAGTGTAACCAAAATAATCTGTGCACCAGGGACCTTACAACAATATTTGATTTACTATAATCGACGTTATTAGCTTCAATTTGTGCTATAGTCAAATTGATGGGGATGATCATATGGCTGAAGTTGAAGTAGCTGATTTGGAAAAAATTAAGCAACGGCTAAGAAAGTTAGCAGCGCAGATGCGTAAATTAGGTGGTAAAACTAGTGGTTTAAGCCAGCGCTGGACACAGGATCGAGCAATTCGTGAAGTGAACGCGATCGTAAGTGAAACTAAAAAGGCGACCGCTACTGGGCAACCCTTAACTACAGCTGAGCGCAAGTCACTCGAGTATATTGAAACTGAATTTGTTGATCTTGACGATGCACTCGTTAATTTACCCGATTCTGCGGATAAATTAAAAACAACTATGCTGAAGCAGGAAGCTTTGAAAGCTGTTCGTCAGCGATTAACACTAAAATAAGCGTTAGGCATTTTTGCCTAACGCTTATTTTAGTAAAGTCCCACTGTCCGGCGTTAATGCGCGCCGCTTTAACTTGCCATTACCAGTACGCGGAAAATCAGTGACCAAATAAAAAGCATGGGGAACTTTGTAATGCGCTAAATGATTGCGGCCATAATCGCGTAGCTCCGCTGCACTGATCGGTGTTTTTAACTGAAGATAGGCTAATGGAACGCTGCCCCAAGTGGCATCAGCATGACCGGCAACAACGATCTGCTTGACCGCTGGGTGCTGCTGATAAACAGCTTCGATCTCACCAGGAAAAATATTTTCGCCGCCAGAATTGATCATATCGCCGCTACGACCTTGGACAAACAGGAAGCCTTCGTCATCCAGATAGCCAATATCGTCGGTGTCAAACCAACCGTCATGTAGTTGGCGGTTAAATGCTGCTGGCTGATTTAAGTAGCCGGCGGCCAGGGTTGGTGTTTTAACCAAAATATGTTGATCAGTGGCGATCTTAATTTGAACAGGGAACAGTGGTTGCCCAGCCGAGCCTAATTTACGAGCGGCGTTAGCGAAATCTAGCGCCACGATCTGCGAGGCAGTTTCGGTCATGCCATATGACTGAATCACAGGAATCTGTCGTTGTTGACACTCATTCAGTGTCGCCCGATCGATCGGGCCGCCGCCGAGGAGCATACAGCGGAACGCAGCCTGATAATATTGGTCTGTTGGCAGCGTCTGCAGTAATTTTTGTAGCATGTACGGGACGACTGAAATCGTTGTGATCGGCTGTGTGCAGAGTAGGTGGTTGATCAGCGGGGCATCAAAATGATCGACCAATACAACGGTCATGCCGTAGATCAAGCCGCGTAACATGATCGATAAGCCACTGATATGAAATAGCGGCACACAACATAACCAACTATCGGCGGCAGTCAAGCCGAGATTTAGAACCGAACCGATTGCCGAATAAAAATGATTGCTGTAAGTTTGCAGCACGCCTTTTGCGTGGCCTGAAGTACCAGAAGTAAACATAATGCTCGCCACTGCCGCTGGTTCGAATTCAACTGGCGGGATTATGGGCAAGGGAGCCTGCTGGGCTAACTGACTAAAGCTGACCACTTTAACTGGCAGTGGCCGCACCAATTGATCGGCGGCCAAACAAAGAGTGACTGCAGCGTCAGTTAATTGCTGACTTAACTCGTCAACGCTCAGTCGCTGATTGAGCAAAACAGGGGTAAAACCCAATTGCTGCAACGCTAAAATGGTCAAATAACCAGGTAGCGTGTTATCAGTTAAAATGGCGATGCGCCCCGTTGGCTGCAATTGTTTGATCCGGCCAGCTTGTTGTAGAACTTGTTGCTGCAATTCAGCAAAGGTCAACTTTTCGTGTTTGGTCCGCACGGCACAGCGTTGCGGTGACAGCCGTGCGCGCTTACTTAACCAATTTTCCATCGTTAAGGGAACTTCGGGAACTGATCGAAATCAGGTTTGCGCTTCTCATTGAAGGCATCCCGACCTTCCTTACCTTCGTCGGTGGTGTAAAATAGCATTGTGGCATCGCCAGCGAATTGTTGTAATCCAGCTAAACCATCTGTGTCTGCGTTCATTGCGGCTTTGATGAAACGTAAGGCGGTCGGTGATTTAGTCAAAATCTCATTACACCAATCTAAAGTAACTGATTCAACTTCAGCTAATGGGGCAACTTTGTTGATCCAATTCATTTGGTAGGCTTCTTCAGCGCTGTAAAAATGATTCAAGAACCAAACTTCTTTAGCGCGCTTATGGCCGATCACGCGGGCTAAATAGCCAGAACCGTAGCCGGCGTCAAAACTACCGACTTTAGGCCCGGTTTGACCGAATTGCGCGTTATCAGCGGCGATCGTCAAGTCACAGATCAGCTGGAGAATATTGCCACCACCGACTGACCAACCTTTGACCATTGCGATAACCGGCTTAGGGATGATCCGAATCAAATGTTGCAGATCTAATACATTGAGGCGGGCAATTTTATCGGGACCCACATAGCCACCATTACCGCGAATACCTTGATCACCGCCAGAAGAAAAGGCTTTGTCACCGGCACCCGTTAAAATAATCACGCCAATACTTGCATCATCACGGCAGATCGTGAAGGCCTCGATCATTTCTTGGATCGTTACTGGCGTAAATGCGTTCAACTTTTTGGGACGGTTCATCGTAATTTTTGCGATTTTATTGGCCCGTTCAAAAATAATTTCTGAGTAGTCTTTGACGTTTTGCCAAGTTACACTAGTCATAAATACAACTTCTTTCTATATGGAGGTCAAAATGAATTTACTTGAATTGTTGGGCGTTAAAACGGTGCGCGCTACTGCTACTGAGGCGATCGTCGAAATCGCAGTGACTGACCAATTAAAGCAGCCCTTTGGTGTTGTCCATGGCGGCATCAATACCATTTTAGCTGAAACCGCGGCTAGCTTAGGTGCTAGCGCTGGTCTGGACACGACGCAACAAATAGCAGTAGGCGTCAATGTGGAAACGCACCACCTTTATACTGTAGCACAAGGTCGTCTGCGCGCCAATGCCAAACCGCTCCACGCAGGCAAGCGATTACAAACCTGGCAGGTTGAAGTTCACGAACAAGCCAGCGCACGGCTAACGAGTGTCAGCACCGTTACGCTTATGATCACAGCTCGTCAGTAGCGCAAAAAGAATTTTACGATCGTGATTCTAGCACGTTTATTTCCAAAGTACTGATTAGGTGCGTCTGGGTGTAAAAGCCCTTCGCTAGAACTGATATTGGGTCGTTTTAGATTACTGATTTTAGCTGAAAACTGAAGGAATCAATAGTAATTGGATCCTAGTTTACTAGGATGCCAGTTAAGCTCTAACCCCAGTGGGATTTATCCTGCGGGGGTTATCTTTTTACTTACAAAAAAACACCGTTACTGGCGTTTTTTCTTTTGCCCATTTTCTTCCGCTGGTTCCGGCACCATGCGCCGATAGCCCCAATAACCGACTAACAGTAAAATCAGCAGGTTGATCCCTAGATTGGTGTTTTGCAGCAACCGCGCACCGCCATAATTCAATAGCCGCACCACCGTGATTACACAATTTGCCACTAGCAGCCACTTGGTCAGCGTCAGCAAGTGCTGCTCGCGCATGTTGTGCAGAGGCACGTAATCTAGAATAAAGACGATCCCAATTTGCATCAGTAAAACTAACCAAACATCCATAGCGCACACCTCACTCAAATATTTATAATAATTATAGCGCTTACATAAAGTGTGAAGCAATCTTTTTCCAGGCAAAGTTGTTTACCGCCGCTGGTTTCCTGTTATGATAGAGGTAATGTTGAACGTTGGAGGGAATCATGCAAAAGTCACGAACATTATCAGGGGTCTTGCTTGCCAGTGGTGGCGCGGTTTTGTGGGGCATTTCTGGTATTTTTGGTAAATTATTATTTGAAGGGCCGAATGCAGTGACACCGGCTTGGCTAACGGCAGTGCGGATGCTTCTAGCCGGGGGGTTGTTATTGCTGTATAGTTTGGCGCGTCACGGCGATCCATTAGCAGTATGGCGGACGCCGAGTACGGCGATTCGGCAAATTTTATACGGGGTACTTGGTTTGTTGCCGGTGCAGTTTTTTTATTTTTTGGCAGTTGATTACGGTAATGCCTCGATTGCAACCATTCTACAGTTTCTGGGACCAATCGTGATCGCGTTGTACTACGTGATCTTTAAACGGCAGTTACCATCACGGGCCGAAGCAATTGGGATGTTGTTGGCGTTACTGGGGACCTTCATTTTGGTCACCCACGGGCACTTCAATCAATTAGTGGTCGCACCGTTAGCCTTATTTTGGGGTTTGATGTCGGCACTAGCAATTGCTGGTGATACGTTATTACCGCGGCCACTGTTACCAAAATTCGGCTCGATCAACGTCAATGCTTGGGGGCTTTTAGTCGGCGGGGTGCAGATGAATTTCATTCAGCCAGTCTGGGTCGGTGTGCCGCAGTTTACATGGCAATTGGCCGGCGAGATCACCGTGGTCGTGTTGTTTGGGACCTTGATCGCCTACGTGATGTATTCTAATAGCTTGTTGTATATCACGCCGACCACCGCCAGTTTATTAGATGCCTTCGAACCACTAGCAGCGACGATTTTATCGATTATTTTCTTCAGTATTCCATTTGCTTGGGCCGATGCTGTCGGCGGAATTTTGATTGTTTTGGCGGTGGTGATGCTGTCATTGAATGTACGACCGTTTAAGAAACGGCGTAAATGAAAAGAGCCTGTGGCATAAGTCTCAAAAAATAAATAGACCGACTGAAATTATTCATGTGGTCAGTTGAGCCATTTTTAGTTATAAGCTAAAGGTTGAAAGCATCAAAAATATCAAAAGGTTATGGCGCAATATATTACTAGTTTTTACTCTATTAAGCATTACCTCAGAGCTTGTCAAAGCTATGAGGTAATGCTTTTATAAATTCGTCAAAAATTATATTTAATGTACGTGTGGTGCTAGTTTGTAACATTTAGAAATTTAACAAAAAAGTCCAACCCAGTTAGACTCATAAGTGACAAAACTTAAAAGGAGTAATAACTGTGTTGAACCACCTCAAGTTTAAGCAAAATCGTCACGAATTACAAGTTAGTTTCCATTACTTTTACCAGTTATGTTCATTGCTTTATCAGCGTTATTGTCCGCGTAGCGTCATTGAGCGGCGCAACGTTGAACATACTAAAATTACTGATATTAAACTTTTAGCTTTACTGTGCTTACAAGTCACACTGGGAATTCAATCGCAACGCCGCTTCTATTATCTGATGGCAGCGTTTATGCCGCGGCAAATGGTGGTATCACGTTCACGTTTCAACCGCCGCGCGCAACAATTACTGGCAGTAGTCAATGCCATTCGCTCAGGTATCACTAAGGATTATGCTCATTCGGGCGACCTAGCGATTATCGACAGTTTACCCAACCCACTATGTGCCAAAGTTCGTAATTTCAGAGTTAGAATTTTTGCTGGGAAGGCCAACATTGGCTATAATGCCACCAAGAAAATGCCATTTTATGGGTTTAAAACCCACATGGTCGTCACGGCTAATGGCTATATTCTGAATTATGTGATCACGGCGGCCTCAGTTCATGATGCTAAGGTAGCGCCTGAGCTAATTAGCGGTTGTCCTTGTCCCAATATTTTGGCCGATGTTGGTTATGTTGGGAAAAAACTCAAGACCAGTTTTAGGGCCCTAGGCTATAACTTATGGACGCCTTATCGTTCTAATATGAAAGGTGCTAAACAGCATAATAAGCGTCAACTCAAGGCGTTACGGCGGACAATAGAGTCACGCTTTTCAATTTTAGCCCAGCAATTTGGGATTGAAACCAATCTCACCCGTAGTCTATTTGGTTTTCAATTAAAGATTGAATTGACGATATTGGTATACAATTTAGGCTTTTTTGATTTTATGACGAACTAGCAACACGCGTATCATGATATTACTGAGGGTAGTGCTACTGCCAACTTAGTGGATGGTAACGTTAATCGTGATGCAACGCAAAATTCTGATCAGAGAATCAATTTGACCGATACGCGTAGCACTGATCGTAATTGGCAATTAAAAGCTGTAATGACTGACTTTGAAAATGGAAATGATACGATTACAGTTGGTCTTGGTAGTGGGATTGGCTTGGATATAGAAAATGGTGGTGCTGCAGTTGTAAACCCGATTGATAGTAGCGGCGCCCAGGTTGTCATTAGTTCCGAAAATGCCATCCATCATCGTGACACTAATCAACAGTATAGCTTAACTACTAATACTGATTTAACATTAGATCGTAATGAGTTGTTGCCAACTACTGCTGCTGGTACGACATTCCAATCTGATATTACTTGGACATTGGAAGATGGGTTAACATTTTAAAATAGATTAATTTGAATAGCTGGTAGTACACATTTTATAAGGACGTTACTTTCATTAAGAAAAATCTAGAAATTAATATTCCTGTGATAAAGTGAACCTCCAAGGCTGGATTTGGTGTCTAACCTTGGAGGTTTTACTATCTCCAGATCTTTGTTCTTGAATTTGATTATTTTAAGTTAATATTTCTTAAAAAACGTTGCTTTTTCTCATTGCTACATTCTACTATAGATTCAATGAGTCTAATTGTATCAAGGAGAAAATTAAAAATGGGTAAAACGATTCTATTGGTCGAAGATGAAGATAGTTTAATTTCTTTTTTAAAAACTGAACTAAAGTTTGAAGATTATACGATAATTGTAACTAAAGATGGTCAGGAGGCGTTAACTAGCTATGCTAGTAACCAGCAGCAGATCGATTTGATTATATTGGATTGGATGTTGCCTAAATTAGATGGACTGGAAGTAATGCGGCGCATTCGCCGCCACGATGATGTACCGATCATTATGATGACGGCGCGTGACTATATTGGCGATAAGGTAGCCGGGTTAGATAATGGGGCCGATGATTACATTACGAAACCGTTTGAAATTGAAGAGTTATTAGCGCGCATTCGTGTCATTATTCGGCGGGAGCAAAGGCATGATGAGCAGACACAAACCAATTATCAAATTGCTGACTTAGCATTAGATACCAAGTCGCGGCAGGTGCACCGAGCCGGTAAAATAATTCAGTTAACGCAACGCGAATATAATTTATTGCTGATATTGATCAAACACATCGGAGAAACTTTAACACGTGATGAGTTATTGGATCTGGTGTGGGGCGTTGATTTTGAAGGCCAGCTAAATATTGTTGATGTCTATATTCGCTATTTACGGCACAAAGTTGATTTTGAAAGCCAGCCGTTGATCCATACCGTACGGGGTGTGGGCTATACGCTGAGGGATGATAACGATCATGCGAAAAAAGCAGAATAATACTAATACGAGCGCAGCACAGATCACTAAGGCATACGCCATAATTTTAATTTTAATTACGTTACTGATGAGCGGTTCAATTATCACGGTGGTTGGTTATCGGCTAGTTACAAATAAGCGTGAAGAAGCGCAGTCACTGATGAGGATTTTAAAGCAATCCTTGGTTGGGGACCAACCAGATTGGGTACGCTGGCGCGGTGAGACTACCCTCGATACTAGTAACACGTTTGTAAAAGTAAAAGTAGATCCGCCTACGCGCACACAAGCTGTCTTTTATTCGCCGCGCACCAAAGGCTTTTTGAATGAAAATTATCACGCATGGCCACTTTTTAAAGATGTTCAGTATCGCTCTAAACAGGGGGTCTACTATCATATTATTGATTACGATCATGCTAGTGAGGGCCCCAATAAAAAGCCAGAAATTAAGTACGAAATTTGGTTAAGTTTAAATAATATGGTCCATATATTTAAAACGATCTTAGAAACAATTAGTTTAATCACCATATTTAGTTTCTTAATTGGCTTATGGTTTATTTCTAAGTTAGCGCGGCGGTTGAATCAACCATTGGTAGATTTAACCAAGGCAACCCATGAAATAAATAAGGCTGAGAATATTACCTATCATGAATCTTTACCAATTTCTGGTAATCCACAAGAAGTGCATGAATTGAGTATTGAATTTAATCGGTTGTTAAGTTCGCTCAACCAGCAAATATTACGTGAGCATCAGTTTGTTTCCGATGCTTCACACGAATTAAGAACGCCGTTAGCCGGTGTACGGGGTCATATAAGTTTAATTCGCCGACATGGTCAAGCGCATCCAGATATTGTGCCGACCTCACTAGATTATATTGATTCCGAATCGCTACGGATGCAACACTTAATTGAAAGCCTATTGCAACTATCACGTATGGATCATGCTGAATTAACCTTGGAATATTTTAATTTAAGTGATTTATTAGCCAAGATTTGTGCGCGCTATCAGCAACAAATTCCCCAGCAATTATGCTTAAAAATTCTACCGACTACAATTGTTTATGCTAACTGTGATAGTGTTGAACAGATCATAACGGCATTATTAGATAATGCACATAAATACTCACCTACCGCTGCGACTATTACGCTTGAAGTAACGACTGATCCTAATGATATTGCGGTGAAGGTTTTTGATGAAGGTAACGGAATCAGTGATCAGGATAAACCGCATATTTTTGATCGTTTTTATCGTGCTGATCAATCTCGTTCCCAAAAAATCACTGGTTCTGGTCTCGGGCTAGCAATTGCCGCCCGCTTGGTTGATTTGAATCATGGTAAGATTGCGGTGCAAGATAATGTACCGCACGGTAGTTGTTTTGTTGTCATTCTGAAAAAAACTAAACCTTAATTCTGAGAAATTTAAAGAATTTATTCAGAAATTATTAGTAGACCCGATTTAAATAGCTAACTACAATTCCTATTGTAATCAACTGTTTGAACTGGGTCTTTTTGTGTGATCAATTATTCAATTGTCGGTATAAGCTATTTTGATTGAGCTAGAGCATAGTTAATTAAGCAGCAATTTTACACCATGTGCTAAATAATCGCGCTTCTAAACTGAATATTGGCTTTACTGATAATTTCTAAGGAAAGGAGTAACACTAATGGCGACTATGTCACTGGTTATCCCATGCTATAACAATGAAAAGATGATTCCGTTATTCTATGCCGCGGCTGCAGAAGTGGTTAATACGATTCAACAGACTTGGGAAAATATTGATGTTGAGTATTGGTTTATTGATGATGGCTCGTGCGATCGAACTTTAGATCAATTGCAGCAGCTGCAGGCTAGAGCAAAATTTGTGCATTATATTTCTTTCTCACGTAATTTTGGTCAAGAAGCGGCAATCTATGCTGGCTTGCAACAGGCCACTGGTAAATACGTGGCTTTAATGGCGGGTGATCCACAGATACTACCTAATTTATTGCCACAAATGCTATCTGCCATTATTGAAGAACATTACGATATCGTTGTTGGCACTAGACAAGCAGCCAGAACAGAAGTGCCTAATTTACGGGCCTGGTTTATAAAAAAAATCAACCATTTTACTAAAGTGAAAGTTAATGCGCCTGTTGGGGATTGTCGGCTGATGACTAGGCAAGTGCTTGATGCTGTGATGTCATTGCCTGAATATAATCGATTTTCATTAGGAATTTTCAATTGGGTCGGCTTCACAACAAAGTATTTAGCCTATCAAAATGATGAAGACGGCGATGGGCAGCCCACTAGAGGATTTTGGCAAGTGATCAGTGATTCAGTGAATGGAATCAGTGGCTTTTTGAGCGGGCCATTAGCTTTAGTTTTTTATGTTGGCTTAACTTCTTTTATTGCGGCGCTGATTGTGCTAGTAGTCATTGTTATGCGGCTATTAGTGCTTAATGATCCGGCCAATGGTTGGCTAGCACTTATTTCAATCATCCTGTTGCTTGGCGGGATTCAGCTATTATGTTTGGGCATCGTTAGTAAGTATATTGCTGAAATTTATTTAGAAACGAAACATTGGCCTATTTACATTGCTAAAGAAATTAAATAGTTCAAATAAATACTTAGTCAGAAATGATCGTAACTAGTGACTGAGTGAAAGGGGGCGGACTGAATGGAACGCTTAAAAGCGATTATAGCACGGCCAGGTGTTAAGTTTATTTTACAAACTATTTTTTATTTTTTTATCTTGTTAATTCTGGTTTATTTGTATAGTTATAGCGGAATCAGCAATAGCAAGTTTATTTACACTGAATTTTAGATACCATGTTTTTGGGGGTAAAAGAACGATGATAGCAGATATTATTAAGGCAATCGATATGGTTGCCATACAAACACCTAGTGCAGTAGCTTATAATTATTTAGGTCAAACTAATACGTATGCTGAACTAAAACACTTTTCCGATTCACTAGCTAATTACATTGATCATCTGGATTTACCGGCGGGCTCACCAATCATAGTTTACGGTGATCAGACTTTTTCGATGATCGCGGTTTTTTTGGGCTGTGTTAAATCAGGTCACGCCTACATCCCAGTAGATCTGCATTCACCAAATGATCGGTTGACGATGATTCAGGCGATTGCCCAACCACAGCTGGTTATTGCCGTAAAACCATTACCAGTGAAATTACTGGTGGCTAATACTATTGAAGCACCGCAACTACAAGCTATTTTTCGCCAAGCTAATCCGTACCAATTAACCCATGCGGTGAAGGATACTGATAATTTCTATATTATTTTCACTTCTGGAACTACTGGTAAGCCCAAGGGCGTGCAGATCAGTCATCAAAATCTACTTAGTTTTGTCAATTGGATCTTGACTGATTTTGGGCTGCCAGAAAAACCGACCAGCTTAGCGCAAGCACCATATTCATTTGATTTATCGGTGATGGATCTCTATCCCACCTTGGTCATGGGCGGTCAGCTGCAAGTGTTGCCTAAGGCGATAACTGATAATTTCAAGACCTTGTTTGCCACCTTACCTAGTTTATCTTTAAATATCTGGGTATCAACCCCTTCGTTGATCGATATTTGCCTGTTAGAGCCAAACTTTAAACAAGCAAAGTATCCCCAATTGTCGCATTTTATGTTTTGTGGTGAAGAATTAACGCATCAGACCGCTGCTAAATTAAAGCAACGCTTCCCAGCCGCCAAAATTTTTAACACTTATGGTCCCACCGAGACCACGGTGGCTGTGACTGGTATTGAAATTACGACTGCGATACTTAATGATTACCAACGCTTGCCCATTGGTTACGCTAAAGCAGACACTACGGTTAAAATTGATCCGATAACACCGACAAAGCAATCTGGCGAGCTTATTATTAGTGGTCCCAGTGTTTCAAAGGGTTACCTTAATTCACCAGAAAAAACCAAACAAGCTTTTTCTGAAAAAGGTTATCGTAGCGGCGATTTAGTGACGATGACTGCGTCCGGTTTAATTTTTTATCGCGGGAGAACCGATTTTCAAATTAAATTAAATGGTTACCGAATTGAATTAGAGGAAGTTGATCATTATCTAAGTCAGCAGAAACTGATCAAGCAAGCGGTGGCCGTACCAAAATATAATCAACAACACAAAGTTACCGCATTGTTGGCTTATGTTGTTTTACAGACTGCGACGGATCGACCTGCATTTGAAGTTACCAAAATTTTGAAGCAGCAATTGCAGCGGGAAATGATGGCCTACATGATTCCGCAACGATTTATCTATCGTTCCTCATTGCCACTGACTATTAATGGCAAAATTGATGTTAAAGCCATGATTAAAGAGGCCAATACAAATGATTAATTTACAGCCATATAGTAATCCGATGTATTTTGTTTGGCTCTTAGTGAGCCTATTGCCATTGATGATTGGGTTATATTTTGGTAAGCGGTTTGTGGCCTATCAAACGATTATTTCTGGGATATTTTTATTATTGATTTTTGGTGGCTCAAAGTGGCAACAAGGCTTAGCGCTAATTGGCTATATTATTTTTCAGTTTATAGTTGTTGATGGCTATGTGCGCTATAAAAAGCGGGCCAACCAGACCTGGGTATTTGTTGGTGCCGTGTTACTAAGTATATTGCCACTGGTTATTGTCAAAATCACGCCGGCAGTTCAAGTGGGCCGGAAGTCTTTGGTTGGGTTTTTAGGAATCAGCTATTTAACCTTTAAATCAGTCCAAATGATTATGGAAACACGTGATGGGACCATTAAAAAATTTGATCCGATCATGTTTGCTCGGTTCTTACTATTTTTTCCCACCGTTTCATCAGGTCCAATTGATCGGTATCGTCGCTTTCAGCATGATTATTTAAAAATACCGGATCGGGAACGTTATTTAGAAATGTTAGGTAAAGCGGTGCACTATATTTTTCTAGGTTTCTTATATAAATTTATACTGAGCTATTTATTTGGTACTGTTATGTTGCCGCACATAGCCCATATTGCCATCATGCACCGGGCCGCATTTTTCCATACGGGAATTTCACTAGCCTTAGTTGGCTACATGTATACGTACAGTATGTATTTATTTTTTGATTTTGCCGGTTACAGCCTATTTGCGGTAGCCGCCAGTTACTTGATGGGTATTGAAACACCGATGAACTTTAACCAACCTTTTAAGGCGCATAATATTAAGGATTTTTGGGATCGTTGGCATATGACGTTGTCATTTTGGTTTCGTGATTTTATTTTTATGCGTTTAACGTTCTTTATCATGAAACATCATTTGCTTAAAAAACGCGTTCGTATTTCACAGGTCACTTATCTAGCCAACTTCTTAATTATGGGCTTTTGGCATGGTGTGACCTGGTATTATATCGTTTATGGGCTTTTCCATGCGAGTGCAATCATCACTAATGATTATTGGTTAGCGTTTAAGAAAAAACATCGCCGATTGCCGCATAATCGGTTGACTGAAGGTATCGCGATTTTTATCACGTTTAACGTCGTTTGTTTTAGTTTTTTAATTTTTTCAGGTTTTTTGAACACGCTTTGGTTTCAGGCACATTAAATTATATAAATAAGGGGTAATCAAGATGGATACAAAACAAGCAGTAGTCGCTATTTTAAAAGAATTAACTGGCACCGATGTCAGTAATAATTTAGATGATAATTTATTTGATTCCGGGATGATCGACTCCATGGCAACAGTTGAAATGTTATTGGAGTTGCAAGAAAAATTTGGGATCGACGTACCTGTATCTGAATTTGATCGCAGTGAATGGGATACGCCTAATAAAGTTATTGCGAAGGTGGAATCAATGAAATGAAGGTTAAGGGTAGTCAACTATGGTTGATATTTGGACCGGTGATCGTTGCTGCTAGTTTATTGGTTTTATTTTTATCACTACCACTTGGACTGGGTCATTTTAGTGCGCAAACCCAAAAAAAGGCTGCAGTTTCACTATCATCCAAGGTTTTTCGGGGTCGTAAAATTAAACAGCAGGCACTGCAAAATGGTTATGTACCCTTTTTTGGCTCATCAGAGTTATCACGGCTGGATGCGTTTCATCCAGCTGTTTTGGCTGCCAAGTACCACCGAGCTTACCGACCATTTCTGTTAGGTGCCGCGGGGTCACAGTCATTGACTCATTATTTTATAATGCAAAATTTAGGCCGTCAGTTAGAGGGGAAAAAGGCAGTTTTCATTATTTCACCTCAATGGTTTACTAAGTCAGGACAGCGGCCTGATGCTTTTGACTTTTATTATTCACCCTTGCAAACAACTGATTGGATTATTAATGCCAAAAACAATATTGCTGATCGTTATACAGCTAAGCGCTTGCTCCAGATGCCATCAGGCCGTGCTAGCCAAGTCACTGCAGCAGCGCTTAAAAATATTGTAAATGGTAAACCAATTTCAAATTTTCAAAAAATTTTTCTACAAGGTAAAGAGACGATTCTATTAAATGAAGATTCATTATTTTCACGGTTTCAAGCGAATAAAAACCTAGCTGAAGTCCAAAAAGGTGAAAAATTTTTACCCCCGCATTATTCAGTTAGTCAACTAAATCGTCTGGCCATAAAAGTGGGGCACCATGAAACCAATAGCAATCAACTAGGCATTAAAAATTCGTTTTATAAAACGCGATTAAGTGGTGATCGAATCAAAGTATTAAAAAATTCGCAGAATAATTTCGATTATCGCCAGTCTCCAGAATATAGTGATTTTGAACTTGTACTAAATCAATTTGCTAAATGGCACGTTAAGGTTCAGTTTATTATTCCACCGGTTAATGCGCGCTGGGCGAAGTATACTGGTTTGTCTATGCCAATGATCCGACAAACTGATCAAAAAATTGAATATCAGTTACGACAACAAGGTTTTAATAATGTGTTGGACTTAACCAATAACGGTAGCGAAAAGTATTTTATGGAAGATACGATCCATTTAGGCTGGCGCGGCTGGGTAAAGGTCGATCAAACCGTTGATCCATTCTTAACCAAGCAACAACCGCAACCAAATTATAATATTCAAAATAGATTCTTCACTAAAAAGTGGCAAACAGCCACGAAAATCGAATAAAGGGGCTGTTTGCCTTGCTAAATCGATCCCGGATGGTCAAAGTCTTATTTATTGTCGGTTTTGTTTTGCTGGGGCTGGTTTTAATCAGATTTGTTGCCAGTGGGTCGCGCCAAAGTGTTACGCCAACGCATAGAATTGCCGCAGCCAGCGTTGAACCAACACACCAAAATACCGCAGTTAAACAGGCAATTAATTCTAAGTTTCAAACTAAGCTAGTTCAAACCCTAAAACAAGATAATTATTCTGGATCGGCCATTATTTATGATAATGGACAGCAAGTAGCTAGTTATAATGCCGGCTACGCTAACTATTTAAGCCGAATTAAAAATCAAGCTAACACAATGTATGAGATCGATTCAATTCAAAAATCAATTACGGGTGTGTTAGTCATGCAGCAAGTGGCCAAACGTCAACTAGCATTATCCGACCGGCTAAATAAGTTCTACCCGAATGTTCCTGGTAGCCAAAATATTACAATTCGACAAATGTTAAATATGACTTCTGGGTTGATTATGACTGGTCCAGTTGGGCCTATGGTAGCCAAAACAGATACACAGATTATTCAGAGTGATATTTCACGGGTACATTATCTTCGTGTAATGCACGGTCGTTGGAATTATCAGGCGATTAATTTTAATTTGTTATGTGGTATTTTAGAAAAAATCACTCATCAAAGCTACCAACAACTGTTTTATGAGCAAATTATTGAACGGCTCCATTTGCAACGCACGGCCTTTGCCTATAAATTACCTAACAGTACGATAGCCGCAACCGGATACGATGGCCTGATCGGTAAGAATCAAAAACTAATTTATACCAAGCCTAGTGTTAGAAATCAAGCATTAGAGCAAGATGAGTTGGGCACCGGTCAAGTTTACATGAGTGTCGGTGATCTTTATCGAGTTGAAAGCGCAATTGTGTCTGGTAAAATAGTTCCATTGCAATTGCTGCAACAGCTTTATCAAGGTGGCTCATATAGTAAATATGAAGCTGGTTTTTACACCCATAAGCAGGTCAAATCAGCTAATGGTTCCGGATATGGTTTTGAATCTTCCATTCACATCAGTCCTAATGGTAAAAATGCCGTTATTTTACTCAGTAATTATCAAGAACCATTGTTTAGAGTCAGAAGTTTAGCACAAAAATTTGATTATTTATTGTTTAATTAGAGCGTATCTCAAAGGGCGCTCAGTCTGCTAGCCACGGCTACGCTGATTGGCTATCAATCAATAACTTTTAGTTGCAAGCTACCTTAGGAGGTCACTTTGTTACGATTAAAACATCAATGGGCCAATGACTTGGTTAATTTTAGTCAGTGGTTAAGTGAACGTAAATTTTATCAAGTAATCCTAATGTCATTGACGACTATCTTTCCAATCGCCGCTGTAGGTGCATTTATTACTTTGATTGATAAAATAATTTTTATTCCCACCGGAGTGTTTAATCAATTTTATCAGGTTAGTAAATGGCTACCATTTTATGCTGAATGTAGTAATTTCTGGTCGAGCCTAGATATTTTAATCAATAATTTAGTTGTTATTTGGTTGGCCTTTTTAGTGGCAGCCAACGCGGCTAAGTTGAAGCAGCAAAATGAACAGTTAACCGGAATTGTCAGCGGTACATTTTTGTGGCTAGGTAATCAATCACTATTCATGAGTGCCACTAAGCATGGCATGCTGCAGTTAACATTAAATTTTAGTGGTTTGGCAATGCACGGTGTTTTTGCAGCAATTATGGTTGGCTTCTTCGTTAGCTGGTTGCTAGGGCGCTGCCCTAAACACCAGCTGTTAGCGATGACCTTTTTAATTTTAATTGGCGCTGCCACCGCAGCCGGCTTTCATACATTCATTCCTGATAGTTTTACGGGAATGCTAATGTCAAAGTTAACGCAAGTCACTGCTAACTGGGGAACCAATATTTTTCTAATGGTCTTGATCGTTCTAATTAGTAATTTATTGATGATTTTCGGTATAATAGGGCCGCTTAATTCGGGTGATGGATATAATGATGCAGTATTTTCAATCCAGAATTTGAATTACGCTTTACAGTATCATCACCTAGGCAATATACCATACCCCATTAATTTACATGCTATTTATGATACCTATGCTTTTGTCGGGGGTAGCGGCATGCTGCTGGCACTATTAATTGCTATTTTGTGGCGCGCGCGTGATCAACGAGTACAACAAACTGCAAAAATAAGTTTTTTACCGGTCCTTTTTAATTTGAATTCGCCGATGTTTGTGGGATTGCCGGTTCTATTTAACCCACTATTAGTGATTCCTTTTATTGTGACCCCGATCGTAGCGTGTTTAGTTGCTTGGCTATTTGTTAGTTTACATTTGATGCCAACTGCCGTTTATCCAGTACCGCTGACCACACCAGGATTTTTGAAAGGCTTTTTAGCAACCGGTGGTAATTGGGTATCCCTATTGGTCGGCATCCTTAATCTGCTGATTGCCACAATTATTTATTTACCGTTTGTCACCTTGAATGATAAATATGACTTAGTTAGTAAAGTTGGTGAAAAATGAGTAAAAAGAGAATCTTGTATAGTTCATTAATTTTATTAATTACGGCGGTCGTTGGATTGTCAGGCTACCAGTGGCAAAAGCAAGCGATTGGTTTACAGCAAAGACAGTTTCGCTCACCAATGGATCCAATTTTCTTAGTGCCTGGTAGTTCGGCCAATCAAAATCGATTTGATTCGTTAGTAACGTTACTAAATAGAGGTCGTTCTAAGCGTAGCCTTTTAAAAGTAACGGTCCAAACGAATGATCAATTGAAATTTAGTGGTCATTTACAGCCGGGGGACAAACATCCTTTTATTGTCGTTGGTTTTCAGAATAATCGTGATGGTTACGCCAATATTGAACGCCAAGCACGATGGTTCGGCATTGCTTATCGAAAATTAGCTACGATCTATCATTTCAACCATTTTTCGGGAATGGGTCATTCAAATGGTGGCTTAGTACTGACCTTTTTCTTGGAAAAGTATTTGCCTAAAAACAATACCGTCGATCGGTTAATGACGATCGCCTCACCATTTAATTTAGAAAGAAATACAACAAAAAAAACGCCGATGTTGAAGAATTTGATTGCACATAAGGCTAACTTGCCCAAAAAGATGAAAGTCTATTCAATTGCAGGAACTCAAAATTATAAGGGTGATGGGATCGTTCCCTTCGTTAGTGTTGATAGTGGTAAGTATATTTTTCAAGATCAAGTCGCCGGCTATACAGAAATAATTGTGACCGGGGCAAATACCACACATTCCAATTTACCAAAAAACCGCCAAATTGTTCATATTATGCGTCAATATATTTTGCAGGAAGACAATTCAAAAACAGTAAGGCATAAGCAAATGCGGACACCATAGAATACGTGAATGAGTAGAAAGCTGATCTCGATAAGGCTCGTCTTTGTCGGGGTCGGCTTTTTGCCACCCCTGCCTAAAAGCGGTAAAATAGGCAAGAATACAATGTAATAGTAGAGGGGATATTTAAATGGCACAATATGAACGCGCGTGCACGTCGATTTTGGTCGGTAAAAACGCGAGCTTAGATGGCTCAACACTGATTGCACGTAACGATGATACTTTTTTGCCCAACACACCACAGCGTTTCTTGGTCCATCCAGCGGTCAAAGGCCAGAAAAAGACGCTGACGTCTTATTTAAATGGCTTCAAAGCCGAATTACCCGCTGACGCCTACCGCTACCAAGCGGTACCTAACGTTGACCTGAATAAGGAAGGCGTGTACGACGAAAGTGGCTTCAACGAGAAGAACGTTGCCATGAGTGCGACTGAGAGTACTTATGGTAATGAACGGACTTTGGCCTATGATCCTTTGGTGGTTGATGGCATGGACGAAGATACGATGCAAACGATGGTTTTGCCTTATATCGATTCCGCCGTTGATGGGGTTAAGCGTTTAGGCGCGCTGATCAAACAATACGGCTCACCGGCTGGTAACAGTGTGCTGTTCAGCGATAAGGACGACGTTTGGTATATGGAGATCGTCACCGGCCATTTGTGGGTCGCCCAACGGATCCCTGATGACGCCTACGCTGTCGCAGCCAATCAGGTGGCGATCCAGCAAGTCGATTTTAACGATCCAGCTAACTTTATGTGGGCGGACGGCATCCAAGACTTTGTTGAAAGTCATCATTTGAATCCGGACAAAACCGGCTGGAATTTCCGCCACATTTTTGGCACAGACACGGAAAAAGATCGCCATTACAATACACCGCGGGTCTGGTTTGCCCAACGTTATTTCAATCCGGAGATCGAACAAAATCCGGAAAGCTCTGAATTACCATTTATTTGTCATACTGACCGCAAAATTGGTGTCGAAGATATCGAATATATTCTCGGCTCCCACTATAATGAAACGCCATTTGATCCGTTGGGTCATGGCAGTGACGCTGACAAATACCGTTACCGGCCGATCGGCTTGAACCGCACGCAAAATTCGCACGTTTTGCAAATTCGCAATGACGTACCAGAAGCACAAGCGGCGATCATGTGGATGGCGTTTGGTTATCCGGCATTCACCCCGTACGTACCGTTCTACGGTAACGCCAACGATACGGATCCTAGCTACAGCGAAACCCCATTGAAATTTGATTTCAAGAGTGCTTACTGGATGTACCGTGCGACTTCTGTTTTAGTCGAAAGCCACCACAGCAAGTTCATTGAAGCCAACAATGCTTACCTAAAGGATGCCCGCGAACAACAACGGCGTTTAATTGCTGCGACGGATGCCGCGGCAAAGCAGTTAAGTGGTGCGGCATTAACTGACTATTTAACGAAGCAAAACTACGCCATGGTTGCGGATATGCGCCAGCGGACGATGGACTTCTTCGGTGAACTGATCATTGCTGGGTTAGATCTGTCCAAGTTAACGTTTGATATTGATAAGAATCTATAGATTTAGGAAAGAGTCGTATTTTTTGTGGCTCTTTTTTTCGCGGCATTTTTTAGAAGTTTGTTTCTAAGTTAAAGGGGTATACTGGCTAAATTTCCGAGCGCTTTTTGTAAGCGCTTGAAAAATAGTTGGAACTCCTTTAGAATTAAGCGTATGATCTGCGCAGACGCGCGCGACAAGTTTCACGAAGATGGAGGAAATTCGGATGGCAAAAGTATTGGCAATCAACGCCGGCAGCTCAACACTTAAATGGAAGTTGTTTGAGATGCCAGCTGAAACCGTTGTGGCTTCGGGGATGATCGATCGCTTGGGTTTAGCTGACTCGGTGTTCACCGCAAAATATGGTGACGGGCAAAAGTTTAAACTCACTCGCGACATCAAGACCCACGATTTGGCAGCAACGTTATTATTAGAAGAATTAAAGGATCTCGGTATTATTGATCATTTTGAAGAAATCACCGGGATCGGCCATCGCGTGGTTGCTGGTGGTGAAGATTTTAAGGATTCTGTGGTTATCACTGAGCAAACGCTGAGCCGTATTGAAGCGCTGGCCGAATATGCACCATTACATAATCCAACGCAAGCTTATTATATTCGTGTGTTCCAAAAATTATTACCGCGGGTCATTCAAGTGGCCGTTTTTGATACTTCATTATTTGCCGGGATGCCGAAAGAAAACTATTTGTACAGTATTCCCTATGAATACTATCAAAAATTTGGCGCACGTAAATATGGCGCTCACGGCACGAGTCATCGTTATGTGGCGGCCCGAGCGGCGGAATTATTAGGCAAGCCGCTAAGCGAATTGAAGCTGATTACGCTACATTTAGGTAGTGGGTCATCGATCACCGCCTTTAATCACGGTCAAGCAGTGGATACGTCGATGGGTTTCACGCCACTGGCTGGGATCACGATGGCGACCCGCTCCGGTGACATTGACGTTTCATTGTTACCCTACTTGATGCGTAAATTAAACATTACCGATATGGCGGAAATGATCGATATTCTGAATCATAAATCCGGCTTGCTGGGCTTGTCGCAGCTGTCGCCGGATCAACGTGACCTGGAAGAAGCTGCCGCGACTAATAAATTGGCGCAGCAGGCGTTAGCTATTTTTATCAACCGGGTTGTCAAATACGTTGGTTCTTACGTGGCAACGATGAACGGTCTGGATGCACTAGTGTTCACCGCGGGTAGTGGCGAGAATGGCATTGAGTTGCGCGAAAACATCGCCGCACAATTACACTATTTCGGGGTTAAATTAGATCCAGAAAAGAACCACGTACGCGGTAAAGAACGTGATATCAGTGCAGCTGATGCGAGTGTGACCACCTTATTGATTCCAACTAATGAAGAATTAATGATCGCGCGTGACGTCATGCGCTTGGGCCATAATGATACGGCGTTATAAAACAGTTTGGATCGTACTTCAAGGTACGATCTTTTTTTGGTGCGCCCGGCATGGGCGTCAACTAGGTGGTGAAAGTCCACTGCGGGCCGTAGTAGTCGGAACCGCTAGCCAAAGGCAAGGCCTTTATCGTGAGGTGAAGACTGAAGGAAGCCTGATGAGCAAAGTACTGCACCGATGAACAAGAAGCAGCTATAAGGCCGGAAGTAACTGGATAAGGTGGCCAAACACACTGAAGTCCGATACTACCCGAAGTTACGACAGTAAAGCTGACGGTGACATGGTACGAAAGTTGACGTTCTTACCCGGGGAGACCTGTACACACAATCCTGATTTTCTTAGGGAATACCCAAATGACAAGGAAATATGAGTTCAAAGCAAGTCAGAAATGGCTGGTTAAGTGTACAGGAGTCAGCCGAGGTCATAGTAGTGGGTAACCATGAAGGACCAAACAATAATAACTCATATTGCGACTGGAAGTGAAGACGATGCGAAAATCGCAGAAAACAGAACAAGCTGACCGCCAGCGGATGATAGGTCTGGAAGACCAAAGACAAACTGGGGCGCGTAGTATCGCCTCCGGTGAAGGAGAAAAGATGAGTGGCACTCAGTTTCAAGCATTAGTTTTGGCCCGCAACAACCTGAATTTGGCTTATCAACGTGTGGTCAGGAACAAAGGGGCGGCCGGAGTTGACGGTATGACCGTTGATGAATTGAAACCGTACCTGAAAGTACATCGCGAAGAATTACTCGCAGAATTGGCCAATGGGACTTATAAACCGGCACCAGTCAAGCAAGTCTCAATTCCAAAGCCCAACGGTGGAACGCGTAAGCTTGGCATTCCGACCGTGATCGACCGGCTAGTCCAGCAGGCCGTGGCCCAGGTCCTTTCGCCGATATATGAACAGATCTTCGCCAACAATAGTTTTGGTTTTCGACCCCAACGCAGTGCACATGACGCAGTTCAACAGGTCGTTCAGCTAGATAATGCGGGTTATCACTATGTGGTTGATCTGGATTTGAAGGCCTACTTCGATACGGTTAATCATGACATGCTTATGAAGTTTCTCAAGCAGCGAATTAGTGACCGCTGGATACTACGGCTCATTCGCCGTTTTCTGACTAGTGGCACCATGAATGGGCAATTGTTTGAACGCAGTGAGAAAGGCACACCGCAAGGCGGGCCGATCTCGCCACTGTTAGCGAATATTTATCTCAACGAATTCGACCAAGAACTAGCTAGGCGCGGTCATGAATTTGTCCGTTACGCCGATGACTGCAATATCTTTGTTAAAAGTCCACGCGCGGGCCAACGAGTCCTCGCTAGTGTGACTCGTTTTCTCGAGCATGAGTTAAAACTCACGCTCAATCAGGAAAAGACACAAGTGGTCGCCACCAACAGAATGAAGTTCTTAGGTTTTACGTTGGGCCACACTAAAGGCAGGGCTTTTCCCTATCCGGTGTGGTCAGCGAAGCAGCGAGTTAAACAAGCATTGAGGCGGCTGACTAAGCGTAATCGTGGTGTATCCGAAGACCAAATAATGGCAGAGATTCGTCAAAAGATGCGCGGTTGGTTGCAGTATTACAGCTTGGGTAGAATGAAGCGGTTCATCACGGAATTAGATGCGTGGCTGCGGTCACGTATTCGCCAGTACATTTGGAAACAATGGAAGAAAGCCAAAACTAGAGAGAACAACTTGAGCGGATTAGGATTTACGAAAGATGAAGCTAAGCTATCCGCTAACACGCGTAAAGGGTACTGGCGGACAGCGCATAGTAAAACGCTGTGCCGTACCCTAACTAACAAAGAGCTGGAACGTCGTGGACTCATTAACTTGAGTCAGACGCTCCAGCAAATTCAGAGTGCTTAAATTATTGAACCGCCGTATACGGAACCGTACGTACGGTGGTGTGAGAGGACGGTAACTTACAATTACCTCCTACTCGATTGATTAAATCTAACATTAAACGTAACTGAACGAATGACTATTTACAGCGCTGTTAAGCCGGATTGTGCTTATTTACAATCAACACGATAAAAGCGTTTCCACCACTTTATTTGAACTAACATTAAAAAAACGCCACTAAAAGATTAATTTGATGTTATAATTTCTAACATAAAATTCATTCAGCATTTAAATGAAGTGGAGGAGATCTAATGAGTACAGCAAACACAGCTTTTATTCTGGTCGCCAGCATTTTGGTTTTATTCATGACCCCCGGCTTAGCCTTTTTCTATGGTGGCTTAGTTTCACGGCGCAATGTAGTCAATACAATGTTGTCGGTTTTCTTCATTTGCGGGATCGCAATTTTATTGTGGGTCGCGATTGGCTATGAATTAGCGTTCAACGGTGATATTGGTGGTGTGATCGGTACCGTACATCACTTTTTCTTAACCAATCTTAATTTAAACCATGTGATGGCCAATGGGCTGCCGACTGGGGTGTACTTATTATTTCAAATGATGTTTGCGATTATTACACCAGCATTGTTTGTTGGTGCGATAGTCGGTCGGACTCGGTTTAAATTTTTGCTGTGGTTCATCGTTTTGTGGTCAGTACTGCTTTATTATCCGATGGTACACATGGTTTGGAGTGCAAATGGACTCTTAGCGCATATCGGGATGATCGATTTTGCTGGCGGCACGGTGGTGCATATTAATGCTGGGATCACAGCGTTTGTACTCTCTGCTTTTCTGGGCCGGCGGCATAATTACGGGCAAGAACTGCAACATTATAATTTGCCGTGGGTGTTACTGGGAACGACGATTTTGTGGATCGGCTGGTATGGGTTCAATGCCGGTAGTGCTTTAGCGATGAATTCGGTGGCGTTGCAAGCAGCGCTGACGACAACGGTAGCGACAGCCACTTCAATGATTGCATGGATGATTTTAGATATCATGATCGTGGGTAAACCGACCTTGGTCGGCGTCTGTACGGGGACACTGTGCGGCTTGGTCGGAATTACGCCTGGTGCCGGTTACGTCACGTTGGCAGGTTCATTTTGGATCGGCATTTTAGCCGTGGCGGCTAGTTACACTTTTATCACGTTATTGAAGCCGCGAATCGGTGTCGATGATGCGCTGGATGCTTTTGGTTGTCACGGCGTTAGCGGCATCATGGGCAGTATTGTGACTGGGTTATTCGCGACAAAAACGGTCAATGAGACGATTCCGGAAAATGGTTTGTTTTACGGTGGCGGCTTTAAATTATTGGGCGCGCAGTTATTTGGCACCGTGGCAACAATTATTTTTGTCGCCGTGTTGTGCGTCATTTTGATCAGTTTATTGCGGTTAGTCGTCCCGATGCGAGTGGATGCGGCCGAGGAAGATCTAGGCTTAGATCAAGGCGAGCACGGTGAAAGTGTCGATTATATTGTTAAAGGTGATCGCGATATCCTTAATCATCAGGCCGAATTCCAAGGGCAGATGGCGCGGTTGCAGCAGCGGCATAAGTAGCTGTGGTAAAATGAAAATAAAAAAGGATACTGACTAATGCAATTAAATCAACTACACCATATCGCAATCATCTGTTCCGACTACACTGCCAGTAAACATTTTTACTGCGATCTATTAGGTTTTACCCCGCTGCACGAAGTTAAGCGCGCTGACAAAGGTGACGTTAAGTTAGATGTTACCAATGGTAATTTGCAATTGGAATTATTTATTAAAGCCGCCGCGCCGCAACGAATCAGTTACCCGGAAGCGCAAGGGTTACGCCACATTGCCTTTAAAGTTGCCGACGTTGCGGCCACCGTTGCGGAATTAAATCAGCGCGGCATTAAAACTGAGCCGATCCGCCAAGATAGCGAGACGGGCGCGGCGATGACTTTCTTTTTCGACCCGGATGGTTTGCCGCTAGAATTGCATGAATGATCTTATAGATACTGTTATATACTGTTAGATACTGTAAACTAGCTGCGTAAACGTGGTTAAAAAAGCAGATTATGGGCGGTATAGCAACGCTAGTTGAACGAGCCACTGTGTGTCTCTTATCGTCTAGCTAAGCTATACGTCATAATCTGGGCGCCTTTCTAACTGCACTCTGAATATTTTTGGTGGTCATTCCCCGCGACTGTCGGTATAATCATAGGTGTTACCAAAGTTTAAGATCTGCTGATTTGGCTGATAAAATAGGTTGAATGTTGTAAACTTAAATCAGGTGATGATCGAAGTTAGATGATCTATAGTAACGAGGGGGGAAAAACGTGGCACTAGTGAACATACTTGGTATTGTGTTATGGCTGATCGTGTTGGCCTTTATCTGGTACACGATCCACAATATTCGTAGCCGTCGTCTGCGGCGTTTAGTTAAACACCAACGGAATTTTAGCGGTAAAGACTTCACCATATCCACGATCTTGGTGCTTGTAGCAGCTTTATTGCTGGGAACGGCCAGTTATTTAACGTTCTTCCGCGACGTTGATCTAGAAGATCAATCAGCGGTAACACTGAAATACAGTTATGAACCGTTAGTGATGACTGAGGTCGGCGGGAAGTTCTATGACGTTAAGGTTGAAAACGGCAATGGCAAGCAGCCGCAGCAGCATTACACGTACTGGGTAAAAGGCGCACGTTACCAAATTACCAGTAACAATGCGACGGTGGCAGCCGGCGCTAAACCAATCAACCTCACGGCAGCGAATTATCCATGGCCCCGTAAAGAATTAGCACGCAAAGATAAGCAATACGAACAGACCTTTGCGGCCACTTTACAAGCTACGTATAAGGAAACTTGGTTAAACGGTCTTGGCCTACGCGCTGGTCGTACGGCGACGCACTTTACCATTATTCGCGTACCAAACTCATCAGTAATTTATATGAAACCAGTAAAATAGATAATAAAAAAGTTGCCGGCATCGCACGGCAACTTTTTTTAACGCCAATGAATTCGCTGGATCACAAAATATTCCATTAAGACTTGTAGACCGCGAAACAGCGGGTAGCTCGCGCAGATCAGTGGCAAGTAAATCAACGCCAGAGACCAGTTGAACAATGAGATCAACGAGAAAAACTGGCCGGCTAGCGGGAACATTAAAATAAATGCAGTGATCAGGCTACCAACGAGTAGACTTTTCCAACGATTAAACGGTCGGGTGATCGAAATCAGCGCACTGAAGCTGACAGTGCCGGTTAGCAGCACGCTTAAGGTCGAAGTTTGCGCGTGGTTAAGCTGCAGCTGACCACCTAACAGGTGAACGAATAAAATGTAACTGACGATCAACGCTGCAGCGGGTACTGCGGTGCGCATGACTTTCGCCATAAAATAGCCGGTGATCCGCTGATAATTTGGCGCCATCGCTAGGAAGAATGAGGGGATTCCCACCGTCAACGCGGCGATCGGGGTTAATTGGATCGGCGCAAACGGATAATCTTGGTTAAGAAAGATAAAAACGAAGCCCAGCACCACGGAGTAAATGGTTTTGATCAAGTATAGTGCCGCCACCTGTTCAATGTTGTTGATCACGCGGCGACCTTCGTTTAATACATGCACCATGGCGTCAAAGTTAGAGTCTAGCAGGACAAAATCAGCAACACTTTTGGGTGCTTCGCTGCCACTGGCCAAAGCCACGCCGCAGTCAGCTTGGCGTAACGCTAAAACATCATTAACGCCATCGCCGGTCATCGCGACTGTATGGCCAGCAGCTTGATAAGCACGGATCAGCTGTTGCTTTTGTGTTGGCGATACCCGACCAAAAACCGTGTAATCACGAATCAATTGATCGAAGTCAGCCGTTTCGCCTTGGGTGTGCATGTCGATAAAATGGGTACTATCGGCGATTCCAGCACGTTGGGCAATATTAGCCACCGTTGTTGGATTATCACCGGAAATCACCTTGATCGCAATATCTTGAGTCGCAAAATAGCTGAACGTTTTGACTGCGGTCGGTCGGATTTCGTCGCGTAGCAAAATGAGTCCCCAAAATTCAATTGCAGCCGGTAAATCAGCGGTCAAGCGCGCTTGACTACGCGCTAGACATAAAACACGTTCTCCTTTTGCTGTGTGTTGAGCGATCAATTCTTGTTGTGCCGGCGTCAGTTGGGGCAGGACATATTCAGGGGCACCGATAATAAAACTGCCTTGCTCGGCAAAGGTGACGCCACTCCATTTACGTGCCGAAGAAAAAGGCATCGTTTGTACTTTCTGCCAGGTGGCCGGTTGCGGTAAAGCGGCTTGCAAGGCAGCGGCAGTGGGATTATCTTCATTTAATGTATTGACGGTTTGTGCCAATGCTTGTTCCAGCTGCGTTTTGGTGTGTGGAGCTACTGGCAACAAATCGCTCATGGTAAGTGCGCCGCTGGTGATCGTGCCCGTTTTATCAAGACACAAAACGTCAACGCGGGCTAGTGCTTCGATCGCTGGTAAGGTGCGGACTAAGACTTGCCGGCGGCCTAAGGTGAGCGCACTTACGGCTAAGGCCACTGATGTCAAAAGAACCAAGCCTTCAGGAATCATGCCGATCGTCGCTGCGGCGGTGCCTAAAATAGCATGATTGAGGTGGCCCCGTTGCCAATAGGCAGAAATGAATAGCGCTACACCTAAGGGCACAATAATAAAGGTCAGTACTTTAATGATGCGATTGATCGTATCTAAAAGGACGCTGGTCAGCTTTTTTTCCTGTTTGGCCGCATGGGCTAACTTAGCGACAAAGCTTTGCTGACCAACTGCAGTGACTTGAACTAATGCTTGACCACTAACGATAAAGCTACCTGATAATAACTTAGAATCGACGGTTTTATTGATCGGTTTGGCTTCGCCAGTCAACTGTGACTCGTCGACTTCGAGGCCATCAGTTTGGCGTACACGGCTATCGGCTGGCACCTGATCGCCGCGGGATAAAAATAAAATATCATCACGGACAATATCAGCCTGTACGATGGCCTGTTTTTGCTGCTGCCGGATCACGGTTAGTGGCGATTCCGCCAGTAGTGAAAGCTGATCGATTTTGTGCTTCTCGCGCAGTTCTTGAACGATCCCAATTATCGTATTAAAGGTCGCCACGCCGAGAAAAAGTAGATTACGATAACTACCAGTAGTGACGATCAACGCGCCTAAAATGAGGTTGATCAGATTAAACAGCGTTAACGTATTATCGCGCAAAATTTGTTGTGTACTCCGCGTCAATGAAGGTGGCGGTGTATTTTTTTGCCCGGTAGCGATCCGCTGCTCAACTTCAGCGGTCGTCAAGCCAGTTTTTAGATCAATTTTCGTCTGCAAAATCGTCACCTCCGAGCCGGAATTACTTTTGTAATAGCACGTTTTAGTTCTATTAAAAGTATAACATGGACTATTTTGTCTAACATTAAAACAGAATTGGCGAATTACGTGGCAAGACTTGCAAAACCGTTTTCATAACGACATAATAAAAGAAAAAGACTAGTGAGGCGTTTTTAATGGATGAACAAGCAATCAAACAGGCTAGTTGGAAGATTAGTTTTAAGAAGCAGCCGCAGGAACAAAAATATAGTGGCGATGTCGAATTTAATGGCGGTGCACTAGCAGCAGCGGTGGTCTATATTCAGTTGATGACGACGATCGCCAAAAAAACGCAAGTGGTCAGTGATAAGCGTAAATTTTATTTAGCAACTAAAGAAATTGGGCTACGCGATGGCTTTGCGGCCGATCAATATAAGATTCAATACATTCAAAGTGCGTTATTAGATAGTGGCTTTGATTTTACTTTAGAAAAGGCGGTTGGCGCTGAACTTGATGATAGTACGGCGACGATTCATTTTGCGGCTGATCCAATGAGCTGTGTTTGGCCAACTGAAATTATTGGTAAAGCATTGGCGGCACAATTGACTGATACGGAGCGCGCTAGCTTTAATCAAGCGGTGACGACTGCCGCCGACACACAAATGGCGTCATTGGAGCAGTTAAAATGAGCAGCGGAACGATTGGCAACCCCGATGCCCAAGTGGTTAAGTTATTTGGCTTAGATCGTTTGGCCAAAAAGAAAAAAGTTGTGAAAACTCAACAAAATAAGTCTAAAAAAAGCAAATGATTTTAGCGCTAATTGCTAAAATCACTTGCTTTTAGTGTGTAAAATGCTACTATTTTCTTGATAGATAATTCCTAAAAAATGGAGGACCAGCATGACAGAACATAATTTGGACCCGGAACTCAAGCTGATCGCTTTAAATGCTAACCGGCCATTGGCAGATAAGATTGCTGCAGCGACTGGTGTTCAATTAGCAAAAACATCAGTTAAGCAATTTAGTGATGGTGAGATCCAGATCAATCTTGAAGAAAGCATTCGGGGCGACGAAGTGTTTGTCATTCAGTCAATTTCCGATCCAATCAACAAAAGTTTGATGGAACTTATGATCATGATCGATGCGCTGCGCCGTGCTAGTGCAAAATTCATTAATGTCGTGATTCCATATTACGGCTATTCACGGCAGGATCGTAAAGCACGTTCCCGCGAACCGATCACCGCTAAATTGATCGCCAATTTATTACAAATGGATGGGGCAACGCGGGTGATCGCTTTAGATCTACACGCTGCTCAATTACAGGGTTTCTTCGATATTCCAGTTGATCATTTACAGGCAGCCCCTTTGTTGGCTAATTATTTCAAAGCGTGCGGCTTAACTGATGTGGTGGTGGTTTCACCGGATCATAGTAGCGTTGCGCGGGCACGGCAAATGGCAACCTTATTAGGCGGTGCGCCAATTGCGATCATTGATCGACGCCAGTCAACGACAACCGGCGAAAATCTCAGTATTATCGGCGATGTGGCGGGTAAAAAAGCAATCGTGGTTGACGATATGATCGATACTGGGCATCGAATCATCAGCTCAACAGAAGCGTTGAAGCGCGCTGGTGCAACTAAAGTTTATGCTGCTGGAACCCATGCCGTGTTTTCCGACAATGCGACCGCTAAGCTGCAGGCATCAGCAGTTGAACAAGTGGTTGTCACCGATTCGATCAATATTCCGGATGAAAAACATTTTGCCAAATTGGCAGTGGTTTCGGTTGGTGAATTGATCGGTAAAGCAATTCAATTGATCCATGACGATCAACCGATCGATGTTTTGTTCCATACTGTAGCTGATAAAAACGAAGATTAAGGACTTGAAGACAGTGAACCTTTTTACAGGTCACTGTCTTTTTTTAAATAAAAATGGCAATTTAATGAATAATCGATTAGAATTAACTTTATCAAATTTAAAAAGGGTGGTCATTTATGCGTGCAGTATTAACCGTTGTCGGGCGAGATAAGGTCGGAATCGTTGCCGGAGTTAGTCAAACCTTGGCCGAATTGAAGTTTAATATCGTCGATATGAGCCAGACGATCATGCAAGGGAGTTTTACCATGATGCTGATGTGTGAGTTACCCGCCACTGACGTTGATTTTGAACAAGTCCGCAGTCAATTAAATGAACTGGGACAGCAACTAGGCGTCCAAATTCGGATCCAACGTGAAGAAATTTTTGACACGATGTACAAAATTTAAGGAGGTGCCGCAGCTTGGAAACTAGTCAGATCTTAGAAACGATCCGTATGATCGATGAAGAAAATTTAGATATTCGGACGATCACGATGGGCATTTCGCTACTCGACTGTATCGATCCAGATATTGAGCGGGCCTGTGATAAAATCTATCAAAAAATCACTACCAAAGCGGCACATTTGGTTGAGGTAGCGGCTGCCATCGAAGCTGAATACGGGGTGCCAATCATTCACAAGCGAATCGCGGTAACGCCGATCAGTATCATCGGTGCCGCCACGGCGGCCATCGATTACCTACCGTTTGCACAAGCTTTGGATCGGGCGGCAAAAAAAGTAGGCGTTAACTTTATCGGCGGTTTTTCCGCGCTGGTGCAAAAAGGGTACCAAAAGGGCGATGAGATTTTAATTCACTCGCTTCCCCAAGCGTTGAGCCAAACCGAATTTGTGTGCGGCTCGGTCAACGTTGGTTCCAGTAAATCAGGCATCAACATGGACGCTGTTCGCGATATGGGCGAAGCGGTTAAAGCGGCCGCCGCACTTTCGCCGCTAGCGCCGGCTAAGTTAGTCGTTTTCGCTAATGCGGTGGAAGACAATCCCTTTATGGCTGGCGCCTTTCATGGTGTCGGTGAAGCGGATGTGGTGATCAATGTTGGCGTCAGCGGCCCTGGCGTGGTCAAGCGTGCGTTGGAAAAGGTTAAAGGCGAACCCTTTGACGTGGTCGCCGAAACAATCAAGAAAACCGCCTTTAAGATCACACGTGTCGGCCAATTAGTCGGCCATATCGCTGCCGAACGACTTGATGTGCCGTTTGGTATCGTTGATCTTTCGCTGGCGCCAACGCCGAAAGTTGGCGACTCGGTAGCCCGTATCCTCGAAGAGATCGGCTTGGAAACTGTTGGTACGCATGGCACAACCGCTGCTCTAGCAATGCTAAACGATGCAGTCAAAAAAGGTGGTGTGATGGCCTGCAACCAAGTTGGCGGCTTATCAGGTGCTTTTATCCCTGTTTCTGAGGATGAAGGGATGATTGCTGCCGCCACTAGTGGGGCGCTAAATTTGGAGAAGTTAGAGGCCATGACGGCGGTTTGTTCGGTGGGGCTGGATATGATCGCCATTCCGGGGGATACCCCGGCAACGACGATCGCTGCCATGATCGCTGATGAAGCCGCGATCGGCATGATCAACAACAAAACCACTGCTGTCCGGGTTATTCCGGCGGTTGGCGCTAAGGTCGGCGACAACGTCGAATTTGGTGGCTTATTAGGGCGCTCGCCGGTGATGCCAGTTAATACTGCCTCGTCGGCGGACTTTATTGCCCGCGGTGGTCATATTCCGGCACCAATTCATTCGTTTAAAAACTAAAGTCAGCAAAAAGAGAGTGTGACATAAGGCGCTCAGCTTTTGAGTATTAGCCTAGAGCGGCGAATAATTCACGTAGTGGATTATTTGACGATCGTAGCTAAACGGAAAAAGTTGCCTTATGGAACACGTTTTAACTATATTATTTGGAAGTACAAAAGAGGAGCTGTGACATAAATTATTTATGTCACAACCCTTTTTTAGTCCTTTCTAGCGCGCTTGATCAACTGGGCTAGAACGGCGATTCCCTGGCGAAATTCTGCCGGTGCCACGTAAGCAAATGATAGGCGTAGCGCCTGGTTAGTACCATAAATCGTCCCCGGATTAAACAAAATATGCCGCTTAAGCGCCGCTTGAAATAGCCGTTCAACATTGATCGTTGGGGCTAATTTGAGCCAAATATAAAAGCCACCGCGGGGGATCTGCCAAGTGGCAACGTCAGCTAAATAGTCTTGCAAACTAGCGAGGGCAGCGTCACGGCGTTGGCGCAGTTGCTGACGTAATTCAGTCAGGTAAGCGTCATAAGCTGGATCAGTTAGTAGCGCCGCTAACAGTTGTTGCGCCAGTGAACTTGCACCATAATCGGTTTGCATTTTGACGTCACTTAAGCGGCGGATGACTGCAGCGGGGCCGACTAGCCAACCTATGCGTAAGCCGGGAGCCAGTGTTTTTGAGATCGTACCTAGATATAACACGTTGTTGGCGCGATCCAGTGCTTTTAATGGCAATGGCGGTGGAGTTTCTAACCAGAGTTCCTGGTAGGCGGTGTCCTCGATGATCGGCAATTGATGTTTCTGGGCAAATTGCAGCAGTTGCTGGCGGCGTTGTAGCGACATCACGCTGCCAGTTGGATTTTGGAAGCTGGGGATCGTGTAAAGCAATTGTTGGGTCGTGCTGTGCGGCGGAATTTGCCAATAACAGAGGCCAGCGTCATCTTGGGGGATGCCGGTTAAAGTAGCAGCCGCCGACTGGAAAACTTGCAATGACTTCAGATACGTGGCGGCTTCGGTATAAACGGTTGCGCCGGGTTTAAGTAGCGCGACTGAAATTAAATCCAGCGCCTGTAGCGAGCCCGTGGTGATCAAAATATTT
This sequence comes from Loigolactobacillus coryniformis subsp. coryniformis KCTC 3167 = DSM 20001, assembly GCF_002706425.1. Classification (NCBI taxonomy): domain Bacteria; kingdom Bacillati; phylum Bacillota; class Bacilli; order Lactobacillales; family Lactobacillaceae; genus Loigolactobacillus; species Loigolactobacillus coryniformis. The sequence continues at coordinate 166,049 of NZ_CP017713.1, forward strand.
TCCGGTTGGACGTCAATGTGCCAGCGTTGTAGCCGTTTCGCCAGTGCTTGGCGTAAATTTAGCGCGCCTAATGGTTCCAAATAGTTCATCTGCGTAATTTGCGGCGTGATCGCCTGTAATTTAGCTTGCACCAATTTTTGAGGAAATAATTCTGGCGCTAATTCACCGGTGCTCAAGCGTAAGTAATTTTCGCCTTCTAGTCGATTGATCGTTTGGATCGTTGGTAAATTCGCGTTGAATTGCCCGTGTAAATAGGGCTGCCAATCTAGCGCTAACGACCAAGTGTTACTGGCAACGCGGGTACCGTCACCGTACGCACTGCTTAAAACGCCATCGGCTTGTAGATCGTTTAATGCGGTGACGATCGTGCTCCGGTTAACGTTAAATTGAGCGGCTAACTGGCGCTGAGCCGGTAATTTTTCACCGACTAACCAGTTGCCTTGTTGGATCTGTTGGCGGCAGTAAGCGCTGATTTGTTGATATAGTGGTGTGGTGACCTGCGGATCGGGTTGCCAATTAATTTCCATCGTTTGTTCGCCTCTTTTGTAATGGTTGGGAAATTTTTTTGAATTTGGTTGGGTGCAACGCTTGAATTTAACTCTATAATAACCACCTATTAGCGAAAATAAAAGTTTAATTAGTAAAGGTTGGTTGGTATGGCACATTATTTACAGGGATTATTATTTGGTTTAGCTTACATTGCGCCGATCGGGCTACAGAATTTATTTGTGATCAATACGGCCCTAGCCCAACCACGGCGGCGGGCGTTACGGGTGGCAATGATCGTCACTTTCTTCGATATTAGTTTGGCGCTGGCAACTTTTTACGGCGTCGGTAAATTACTGACGTGGTTACCGTGGTTGAAAATGGTCGTATTAGGTATTGGCAGCCTGATCGTGCTCTACATTGGCATCAGTTTATTGCGTGCGCAGGCACCACAACTGAAAAAAAGCGCCCCGACACAATTTAGTTATTGGCGGGCAACGCTGGCGGCCTTTGCGATTGCTTGGCTGAATCCGCAAGCACTTTTGGATGGGACGTTACTATTAGGGGCGTTCCGTGCTTCGCTGGCGCCGTTAGCAGCCAATTTTTTTATTGTTGGCGTTATGACGGCATCGGCTGTTTGGTTCACTGGTTTGACGCTACTAATTGCCTGGTTGCGCGACCGTTTCACGACTAAATTTCTATTGTTGCTCAACCGAATCTGTGGCGTAGTTATTATTTTATACGCCTTGAAGCTGATCAGCGAATTTTGCCAGTCAGTTTGGTAAAATTATCAAAAAGGAGTGAACGGGTATGCGGTATTTGATCTTGTTGCGTGGCGTCAATGTTGGCGGTAATCATCGAGTAGTCATGGCTGAATTGCGTCAGCAGCTGACTGATTTGGGTTTCAGTGAAGTACGTTCGTATATCGATAGTGGCAATTTGCTGGTTGATAGCCCATTAGCACTGGCTGAAGTTCAGGCGGCGGTGACCACGCTTTTAGCGACCCAGTATGATTTTCCGGTGGCTGCGCTGGTTATTGAAAAGGAAGCTTACTTGACTGACTTGGCGCAAGTGCCTGAATGGTGGGGCGCGGTTGGCGATTTGCGGCACAATGCATTGTTCTTTTTGCCGACCTTTACGGCGGCGATGCTGGAATCACTACGCCAAAAAATAACCACATATGATCAAATTCACTACGGCCAGCACGCGCTATTTTGGACGGCGCCCGCCAAACAGAATTACTCCCGCAGCCTGTACGCCAAATTATTACCAATGGCCTTATACTCGGCAGTGACGATCCGCAATCGCAATACAGCGCTGAAGCTGGCTATGTTGCTGCAGAAATAATGCATTCTATAAGGTGTGTAGTATAATAAAAGTAGATAAATAGTTTTCATTTTACGCAAAGGAAGGACTTCTGAATGTATAAAGCTGTTGTTTTTTTTGATTTAGATGGGACTTTATTTGACAACGATAAACAGGTGACGCCGGCCAGTATTAAGGCGATCGCACAGTTAAAAGCCAATAACATCTTACCGGTGATCGCAACGGGACGAAGTTTATTTGAAATTACCGACACATTGGCGCAGGCGGGAATTGATTCCTGTGTTTGTGCGGATGGTAGCTATATTCAAGTTGCCGGACGGCCGCTGAAAACGGAGTATCTGAAAACGGCTGATATTACGGCAATTACTGAATACGCACAAAAGACGAATTTGGCGGTTTCTTACTATAATCCTAATGGGTTTGTCGTCAGCCATGAAAATAAGCTGGTGCGAGCCAATTATCATGAACTAAAAGAACGGATCACGGTGGCGCCAGAAGCGTATTTGACGACTAAGGTCAACATGTTATTTGTATTTAGTCAGGAAACGGATAAGCAGGATGATGTCTATCGCAAGCAATTTGATGGGACGTTTAGTTTTTACCGCAATAATTGGCGCGGCCTTGATGTGGTCAAGTATGGGGTGTCCAAGCGTTCAGGAATCGAATATTTACTGAACCACACCGATTTAGAACACGTGCCAACATACGGTTTCGGTGATTTTTATAACGACTTGCCGATGTTCGACGTGGTCAAAACACCGATCGCCATGGGCAATGCCGTTCCAGAAATGAAAGCCAAAGCCGCCTGGGTCACTACCAGCAACATGGATGATGGTATCGTTAATGGCTTAAAGCACTACAATCTAATTTAAGGTAAACAAAAAGTTTAGCCAACACGTCGTCGGCTAAACTTTTTTTAGTGCTTAGATCATAGGAAAAATACGATATTTATTTTTTCAATCCCCATTAATCTTCGTCGTCATCGTCTTCTTCAACTAAGCCTTCCCAAGCTGTTTTGCCTAAAACAGCTTGCAAGCGGCGGATCGCACGGTTATTTTGGCCCCGTAAGTCAGTTAAGAAGGCGGCCATTGCTGGGCGTTCTTCCTTAGCGGCTAAGGCAATGGCGCGGTCGATAAACATATTCTGCGTTGCGTAATCATGCGCCGTGATGTCCACTAATTCCGCGTTGCTGCGGTATTTGTTGCGACCATCTTCTTCAAGCATGCTGTATTGTGTGTATTCAGCTAAGGTTGAAGGTGGTAACTCGTTTTCGTCCAACAATACTTCAGCTAAAGCGTCAAAGCTCTTGCGACCAGCGCTGATCAATTCAGTGTAAAGTGGCCGTAATGCTTCAGCGGCAAAACCATCTAAAAACCAGCTAGTTTGATGAAGCTTGATGTTGTTTACGTGGAGATTAGCCAAAATATGGCCCGTCATTGCACCGGCAGTTGGTGTGTGGTGATCAATGTCGGCTTGTTTGATTTCAGTTTGGTAACGTGCTTCGATTTCTTCTTTACTCATAGGTTTATTCCTCCAAATTTGAATGGCTAAGTTTTTATTTATTGTGCTAGTCGTAGAAAAAATTAAGCCTTAACTTTAACTTTTTCTACGGTGTAGCCTAGTTTAGTCACGACGTCGGCTAGAGCTTCAGCGCTGGTTTGTTCGTCGTTGAAGTCAGCTTTGACTTTGCTGGCGTTGAACAAAACTTTTACGTTTTCAACACCAGTATGGTTCTTGACAGCATTTTCGATTTTTTGCATGCATGATGGGCAAGTTAATGCGCCTAATTGTAAAACTGCTTTTTTAGTCATATAGAATGCAACTCCTTTGTTTAACTTTACTTGATGGTTATAGTGTACCGCCGAGTGGAGGCAGCGGAATTGACGGTGGTCAAGTTTTGGTTACTTTTTTGAAATTAACCGAATAGATAGTTATTGTGATAGTGAAAACGCGTGTTGTAAGATACTTGAAATCTCTACAACACGCGCTTTTTTGTCTATTTCACTGTCGATAACTCAGCCGCTGAGTCAGCTTTCTCATGGCCGTAATTGATCAAACGCATTGCGTTGAAGATCACGACGAGGATGCTGATTTCATGGACGAACATCCCACTAGCCATGTAGATGAAGCCGGCGACTAAGCCTAGTAGTAAGAAAGCAACGACGCCGATGGCGATGACGATGTTTTCCTTGGTGTTAAGGACGGTCTTTTTCGCTAAGCCGTACGCATGAACTAAAGCGTGGAAGCTGGATTGCATTAGGACAACGTCGGAAGTTTCGATGGCAACGTCGGTGCCGCTACCCATGGCGATCCCGATGTTTGCAGTGGCCAGTGAGGGGCTGTCATTGATACCATCGCCGACAAAAGCAACGGTGCGGCCGTCTTGCTGGAATTGTTTCACGAATTCGACTTTTTGTTCTGGCATTAATTCGGCGTGCACTTCGTCGATACCAACTTGTTGAGCGACGTAATCGGCGGTGGCCTGGTTATCGCCAGTCAGCATTACTAAATGTTTAGCGCCTTTTTCCCGTAAGTGTTGTAATTCAGCTGCAACTTCTGGGCGGATGATATCAGCGATGCCGAGCATTAATTCAAGTTTGCCGTCAACGGCGACTAGTACGATCGAGCTGCCTGTGGTTTTCAATTCAGCGAGATCTTCCTGTTGACTGGCGCTTAAGTGAACATTGTTAGCAGCGAGTAATTTATGATTACCGGCTAAAACCGCATGACCGTCGATGGTAGCAACGAGGCCTTGCCCTTTAATGGTTTGATTGTCGGTGATGGTCAGCTCTTGATAGTGATAATCGTTTTGGTCTGCATAACTGACAACGGCGCGGCCTAGAGGATGATCGGATAAGCTTTCGATCTTTGCGGTCAAGGCAAAAGCTTGTTCGAGTGGTAAGTCGTAGTTATTGACTTTGGCGACGGAAGTATTGCCTTTAGTCAGTGTGCCGGTTTTATCGAAGACGAAGGTATCGACTTTTGAGAAGGTGTCCATCGCGTCGCCACCTTTGATCAAGATACCACGTTTGGCGCCATTACCGATACCGGCAACGTTAGAGACGGGGGCACCAATAACCAAGGCACCGGGGCAACCTAGCACTAAGACAGTGATTGCCAGCTTGAAGTCACGGGAGAAAATGAAGACTAACAGGGCAATGATCAAAACGGCTGGGGTGTAATATTGGGCGAAACGATCGATAAACTTTTCAGCGTGGGACTTAGTGTCTTGGGCGTCTTCAACTAATTCGATGATCTTAGCAAAAGTGGTGTCATCGCCGACTTTAGTGGCGCGCACTTTTAAATAGCCGTCGCTGAGCATGGTGCCGGAGAAGACGTTGTCGTCAACCTGTTTAGTGATTTCCCGTGATTCACCAGTTACGGCGGATTCGTCGGTATAGCCGTGGCCATCAACGATCACACCATCGACTGGAATCGAGGCACCAGTTTTGACTAAAACGATATCGTCTTCTTCGACGTCATCTACGTCAACTTCTTCAGTGGTACCATCGTCGTGGACCAATGTGGCGGTGGTCGGTGCCATTTCTGTTAGTGATTTGATCGATTCACGGGTTTTGGATAAGGTCCGTGCTTCTAAGTAACTACCGAACAAGAATAAGAAGGTCACGATCGCGGATTCATTGTATTCACCAATGATGAAGGCACCGATCACGGCGATACTGACTAACAATTCAATACTGATGACTTTTGCCCGTAAGGCTTGGTAGGCGTGGATCATGATCGGCACAGCGGCGATGATCGAAGCAACGGCCAACACAATGTTGTAAGTGAGTAGGCTGCCAGCAAATTTACCGGCGTAGCCTAAGACGATCAAGACGGCGGACAGTAACGTGATTTGGTTGATGTGATTTTGAATCCAGTTTTGAAATTTCATTTTCCCGCACTCCTTTTAATTGAGAGTGTGTTCGGAAAAGCGGTTAGATTCTGAGCACTAGCCTAACTGGGCAATAGCAGCACGAAGTGATGCGTTTGACCAGTGTAGCTAGGCGCAGGAAGCTGCTTTTTCAACCACGTTTCTACTAAACTAATTATAAAAATTAACTTAGTGGTGATTTCCGGACACACCTTGTTTCAACTTGATGACTCTACTATAAGCGCTAGGGGGTGTGCAGGAATTGATAAGGGTCAAGTTTTGCAAAAAGTTTGCGTTTAGCGCTATTTTTTTCGCTGACGTTCAACTATAGTAATGATTAGGTTGAAAAATTGGCTGTGCGGTAAAGTGTGAGTAAGGGGATGCACCATTGATAACCAGCATTAACCTGAATTATTCACCATAAGTTCTCCAAGTACAGTGTCACCCCGGTATCATGGGCGGTACTGTGTTTTTTATTTTTCACCTTTTTAGTGCAGAAAAAGAACCTCCGATTTGGTATAGTTGATTCACCACAAGTCAGCTATCCACCAAAAGAAAGAGGTCCTTCTCATGGCAACTTTACCGGAAAAACGAGTTAATTTCAATCCTAAATTACATATTTCGCACACTGGTGGTGAACTTTCCACTGATGCTGGGCTAGTGTTGGTCAAAGAATTAATGGCGCAACTCAATTTCACGACCTTAGCGTATCAATTAATCCATTTTGATGACCAGCGCCATTACGCTCGTTACAGCAACGTTAGTCTACTAGAACAGGTCGTGCTGCAGTTGATCGCCGGTTACCCGGCCGATCTAGCTGCCACCAGTTTGCGCAATGACCCCACATTTAAATTACTATTGGCACAACCGCAATTGGCCTCACAACCGTCGTTATCCCGTTTTTGGCAACGCTGTGACGAGCAGACCATCACCTCATTACAAACGTTGAATCAAGCATTGCTTGACCAAGCGTGGACTGGCGCCAAGCAACAACAGCTGATCCTCGATATTGACTCGACTCACGCCGATACTCATGGTCATCAGGAAAAAACGGCCTTTAATGCGCATTACGGTACCACGGGTTACCATCCGCTGGTCGCTTTTGACGGGCAAACGGGCCACTGTTTAAAGGCTCAATTGCGCCCAGGTAATGTTTATACCAGTACGGATATTGCCCCCTTTATCACACCACTACTACAGCACTATCATCAAGTCAAACCGAACGCTGATATCTTGGTCCGCGGGGATAGTGGCTTTGCGACTCCAGAATTATACGAAACTTGTGAAGCCAACGACACTTTTTACTTGATCCGCCTGAAAGCCAATCGGCGGCTGAACCAACTGGCTGAACGTTTTGTTCAGATCAGTGATGAGCAGAATTGGACTGAGACCGAGGTCCATTATTATCGCGCGTCTTATCAAGCCCGATCATGGCCTAAGCCGCGCCAGATCTATATTAAATCAACTCGACCAGCTGGTGAATTGTTATTTCAACATGAATACCTTGTGTCCAATTTAACGAGTTTTGTCGCCGAAGATGCGTTTCAAGCCTATCATCAACGGGGCCAAATGGAAAATTATATCAAGGAAGCCAAGGCTGGCTTTTACCTGGATAAAATGACTAGCTCGCAATTTATACCAAATTATGCCCGCATGATGCTCAGTGTCCTCGCTTATAATTTAGTCAGCTTGATGCGCCAATTGTTGCCTGTACAACATCAGCGATTACAGGTTACAACCTTGCGCTTATGGCTGTTTAAAGTAGCGGGTAAGCTGGTGACCAGCGGCCGGCAACTTTATCTAAAATTAAGCCGCCACCACGTCTATCAGGATTTGTTTTATCAACTGTTAGCTCGAATCCAAGCGCTACAGTGGGGCTAAACTGGTGCAATAAATCAAAAAAAGTCGGTTCGGCCAAGGGGCAAGTATGCTCAAAATTGAGGATCAAAAATTTATCCAGCCCCATAATTTGGTAGCCTTTAGCAAAAACAGTACATCTTGGTTTGACTACACCATAGCAGCACGAGAATTGGTCCAAAATTGTGCGGTATGCCGATATTAAACCTCGTATGAATAATTCGGGATTAAAACTAAATTTAAAGATATTTTGGCACGATTCTTTTCCGGTGAAGGCATGTCCTATCGTGACGTGTTTTCGTTGCTATTGCCGGTGGTGGTCGATCAATTTTTCCTGATCGGCTTTAACTTCATCAACACGGCGATGATCAGTTCGTCCGGCGCGGCGGCGATCAGTGCCGTTAATATCGTCGGCAGCTTGAACGCTTTATTGGTGCAATTATTTACCTCGATCGCCCTTGGCGGCACAGTGCTGATTGCCCAATATTATGGTCAGAAAAATTATAAAATGATCTGTAAAATGGTCAACGGTGGTGTCTACGCAACTGTACTAGTGGCGACCACGGCGGCGATTTTATTCATGTTGCTACATAGCCCAATTTTGGCGTTGCTATTCGGTGCTGCATCGCCGGCGGTTATTCACGGTGCACGGATCTACATGATTGGTATTTTATTTAGTTATGTTGGTGAATCAACCATTGAAGGGGTCAACGGCTGTTTGCGTGGTATTGGCCGCACTAAAGTTTCCCTGCAGTTGTCATTGTTGATGAACACGATCTACTTGCTGTTCAATTTTTTATCTGTGACGTTCATGCACTTGGGGGTATTCGGCTTGACCTTGTCGTTAAATATCTCCCGCTACAGCATTGCGGTATTGGCGATTTGGACGTTATACCGCAATCGGGCGCACTTTGGCCTAAACTTTAAAACGCTACGTCACGTTGATTTGGGCCTGACCAAACGGGTTTTAAAAGTCAGTGTACCGTTCGCCGCGGAATCAACTTTCTTTAACGGGGGCAAGATCATTATGCAGATGATGATCGTGACACTAGGTACGGCGATGATCGCCGCTAACGCGATCGCTAGCTCATGGATCCAATTGTCGGAGATCATTCCTAATGCGCTGAGTGTGGCGTTGGTACCGATCGTTGGGCAGTGCATCGGCCGCAACAATATCGGTGATGCTAAAAAACTGACCAAATCGTTTCTTGGTTTAGGTACGCTGGCCTTTTTAGCAGTCGATCTGGGCTTATTACCGTTCTTTTCGATCGGGATGCGGCTATTTGCGCCAGCGCCAGCCACGATTCCGATCATTTTTCATATTTATCTAGTGGTGATCGTGATGCACGCGCTATTTTGGAGTTCCAGCTTCGTGTTGCCGTCCGCGTTACGAGCTGCTGGCGACGCCAGATTTACGACGGTAGTTTCACTGATCTCAATGTGGAGCTTCCGCATCGGTTTTGGCTACTTAATTGGGATCGTGCTCGGTTACGGTATTTTCGGGATCTTCGTTGTGATGTCCTCCGAGTGGGCGATCCGCGCGATCGTATTCCAGCTGCGCTTTCATGGCGGTCGTTGGTATCGGAATAAGTTGATTTAAAAGTGCGGTCTAGCTTAACACCAATTAGATCATTGCACAAAATTAGTTTAGCCATTGGTTATTTTTTTAAATAATAGGGTTTTAAAACAATCATTTATTTTATACTTCACTTATATATACGTTTGAGCAGGCGCTTTTGTCTCGCTCTTTTTCAAAAAAAATAAATTCCTGTTATGAAACATTGAGTTATCAACGTTTATAGCAGGAATTTTTTTAATGCAGCTAGTTATTTTATTAAGGCGTAACTGACGAAACATCAGTCTAAAGTGATGTTTTGTCAGTTGCAGGTGATCTTTCGTCAGTCTAAAGTGATGTTTTGTCAGTTGCAGGTGATCTTTCGTCAGTCTAAAGTGATGTTTCGTCAGTTTAGCACGACATTATGTCGCGGATGAATGATGTTAGATCAAATTTAGGCGACCGTCAAAATTTTAACTTGATAAGTTGCCTCCGGGGCTGTGACCGTGATCACCACATTCGCTTTTTGACCGCGTAACGCTTGGCCTAGCGGTGAGGCGGTGGAAATTTTACCGGCAGTCACATCGACTTCTTCTTTCCCCACTAGCTGATAAGCGACTTGATCGTGGTCATCAAGAAATTCCAGCGTGACTGTGTTGCCGATGTCGACGGTGCCATCAGTTTTAGGCGCGATGATCTGCGCGTATTGTAATTGTTTATTCAAATAGCGCAGGCGGCTTTCCAAATGGCGTAGGTCGCGTTTAGCCGAGCTGTATTCCGCATTTTCCGAGAGATCGCCTAATGCGCGGGCCGCTTGTAAAACTTTGATCCGCTGTGGCTTTTCCTGTTGTAATTGCGCGATTTCGGCGGCGATTTGGTCATAACCGTTTTGTGTCATTTTGTTGAAATAAGGTTCCATGAAGGGCCTCCGTTTTTTGTTTCTCGGCTGGTTAGGCAAATAGGTGCGGCTATTTTTTACTGCGATTTCAGCCACTCTTCAGTTTAAAACAAAAATTCGACAACGACAACTTCAGGGGCGGCGTTAATTTTTTAAAATAGAAAAGGCTTGCATTTTATTAGTATGTCATATATATTTAATGACGTACTAATAAAATAAAAAGGTGGCTATCAGTATGCAACAAATCTATTTCTTCAATGAAGGTCGACGGGATATGCGCGCACTCCTTGGCGGTAAGGGTGCTAATTTAGCAGAAATGACGCACTTAGGTCTGCCAGTGCCGCAGGGCTTTACCATTTCGACAGTTGCATGTCACGATTACGAAAAAAATCAAAATCAACTATCTGATGAATTACGTGCTGAAATAGCGCAAGCGTTAACGCGTTTAGAAGCACTCACTGATAAAAAGTTCGATTCAATGCAGACACCGTTATTGGTTTCGGTCCGCAGTGGTGCGGCGATCTCGATGCCAGGGATGATGGATACCATTTTAAATCTCGGCTTAAATGATCAAACGGTGCTCGGTTTGGCGGAACAAACACATAATGAACGCTTTGCTTGGGACTGCTACCGGCGGTTATTACAAATGTTTGGTAACGTGGTTTATGGGATGCCGGAACAAACTTTTGAAAGCGTATTAACTAGTTATAAGCGGCGCAACGGCTACCACAATGATCTGGATTTGACCGCTGGTGATCTAAAGGCGATTGCAGCTAGATTTCAGGATCTGTACTTGGAATCTGGCCATGGGACGTTCCCACAATCACCGCAAGAACAGCTAGAATTAGCGGTAGCGGCCGTCTTCACCTCGTGGCAAAATCCACGGGCGCAAGTTTATCGCGAACTGCATCATATTGATAACACGATCGGTACTGCGGTCAATGTGCAAGCGATGGTTTTCGGCAATAGTGGTGCTGACAGCGGTACTGGCGTAGCCTTTACCCGTGATCCAGTTACTGGGGAGAAGAAAATTTTTGGTGAATTCTTACAAAATGCACAGGGTGAAGATGTCGTTTCTGGTGTGCGCACGCCGCAAGGGTTACCAGCGATGGAAAAAATGGCGCCGCAAGCCTATCAACAATTTTTGACCGCTGTTGCGAAATTGGAAAAGCATTACCGCGATATGCAGGATGTGGAATTTACCTTGGAACACGGCAAGTTATATTTCTTACAGACTCGTAATGGTAAACGGACGGCCAAAGCGGCAGTTAAGATTGCAGTGGATCAAGTTAACGAAGGTTTGATCGAGCGCAACGCTGCTTTGCTTCGAATCGATCCGGAACAGGTCAGCAATTTATTGCATCCTGAATTTGCCGCTGCAACGTTAGCTGCACACACTCCGTTGACTAAGGGCTTACCCGCTAGTCCTGGCGCGGCCAGTGGCAAGATTTATTTCACGGCGTCTAGTGCTAAAGCGGCACATGAAGCTGGTGAACAGGTCATTTTAGTTCGGCAAGATACGTCACCAGAAGATATTGAAGGGATGGTCGTCAGTGAAGCAATCGTCACTTCGCGCGGGGGCATGACCTCTCATGCAGCCGTTGTTGCCCGTGGGATGGGTAAGTGCGGCGTCGTCGGTTGCGAGAACTTGGTGGTCGATCAAGAAAAGCAGCAGGTCACGATCAACGGAAAAGTTTTCCCAGCGGGCAGTGAATTATCAGTCGATGGTGCTTCGGGACAGCTCTATCAAGGGCACCTAGAAGCCACACAAGCGACGCAAGATCAAAATTTACAGATTTTATTGTCGTGGGCGCAGGAAGCAGGCCAACTAGATGTTTACGCCAATGCGGACACGCCGAATGATTTTGTCCAAGCACTTAATTTTGGTGCTAAAGGAATCGGCTTGACACGTACGGAGCATATGTTTTTTAAAACAGACCGGTTACTGAAGATGCGGCGCTTGATCATTGCGGGTACGGCGCTTGATCGTGTGGAACCATTAGCTGAGTTACAAGAATTGCAGACCGAGGACTTCTATCAACTTTATCGCTTGGCCCAAGGTAAAACCGTGACGATCCGCCTATTAGATCCACCATTGCATGAGTTTTTACCACACGACGCTAAAGAAATGGCGCGGGTGGCGGCAGCACTGGATATGCCAGTTACGGCATTAGCAAAACGGGTGGCTGTTTTACATGAAGCTAATCCGATGTTAGGTCATCGCGGCTGCCGCTTAGCAGTAACGTACCCCGATATTTACGAAATGCAAGTCACGGCGATCATTCATGCGGCGTTACGGCTAAAAAAAGAAGGCGTGCCAGTTAAGCCACACATTATGTTACCGCTGATTGATACGTTGCCTGAATTACAGTGGCTCAAAGCGCGTTTAGTGGCAAAAATAAACGATTTGTTAGCGGCTGCGCACACCCCGCTGCATTATCAAATTGGGATCATGATCGAAATGCCACGGGCATGCCTGATCGCCGACCAATTGGCTCAAGCCGCCGACTTCTTCAGTTTTGGCACCAACGATTTGACGCAATTAACATTCGGTTATTCACGTGATGATATCGGTAGCTTTTTACCAACGTATTTGGATCAAGGTATCTTAAAGGCTGACCCATTTAAAACCTTGGACGTTGAAGGCGTGGGTAAATTGATGAAAATGGCCGTCGATAAAGGCCGCTATGAACGCCGCTCGCTGCCGATCGGTGTTTGTGGTGAACTCGGTGGCGATCCAGCATCGATTCGTTATTTTGCTGAAATCGGTATCGATTATGTATCCGTTTCGCCCTTCCGCGTCCCAAGTGCGATCCTCGCTAGTGCTCAATCAGCGTTACAGCGCAACTATCAGGCCAGCAAAGTTGCCGTGCAGGCACATTAAAAATCAGCTATACTAAAGTGTGTCTTAGCACTTTTTCAAATATGCTAAGCTTAATTATGAGATGAAGGATGGCGCTGGCCGTGGAGTTTACTAAGCGACAACGAGAAATTATAGCGATCGTAAAACGCGAACAACCAATCAGTGGGGCAAAGATTGCTGCTCACCTGAATTTAACGCGGCCAACATTGCGTAATGATCTATCAATTTTAACAATGACGGGCATGCTAGATGCCAAACCAAAAGTGGGCTATTTTTACGCAGGCCAACAGGTGGCTAATCTGTCATTTGAGGCCTTGTATGAAGCGCCAATTGCGACGATCATGTTGGCGCCGGTGTTGATCAAGCCGACGACCACGGTGCAGGATGCAGTGACTAATCTGTTCATGAATGATGTGGGCTCGCTATACGTAGCGGATGAACAACAGCAGCTGCTGGGCGTGATCTCGCGTAAGGACTTACTACGCAGCACAATAAACGGTGGTGATCTGCGGCAGAATTACGCCTCATTGATCATGACGCGGATGCCAAACGTAGTCACGACCACACCCAATGTGCGGATCCTTGACGCCGGCTATTTATTAAAGGAGCACCAGGTCGATTCGCTGCCAGTGCTAGCCGAAGGAACGCAAAAAGTTGTCGGCAAGCTCACCAAAACACGCTTAATGGCCTATTTTGTGGAGCAAGGCTTAAAATTCGAACAGGAACGGCTTTGATTTAACCTTAAAAGTGAAGTAGAGCCATGTTTCTTGCGGTGAGGTCTCTGCCACAAGAATGGCTATCGTCCGTAACATCAAGGTTAATTAGCGCACTTTGCTAATTAACTACCTTAAAAGTGAAGTAGAGCCATGTTTCTTGCGGTGAGGTCTCTGCCACAAGAATGGCCATCGTCCGTAACATCAAGGTTAATTAGCGCACTTTGCTAATTAGCTACCTTAAAAGTGAAGTAGAGGAAGTGGCGTTGTGATTATTTACATTATTTCGGATGCCGTTGGGGAGACGGCACAGCGCGTAGTGCAGGCGACATTGCTGCAGTATCCGCAACTGAAGCCAACGATCCGCACGTATCCGTTTGTGACAACAGTCGATGAATTAGCGCCGATCATGCAGGATGCTGTCGCAGAACAAGCGGTGGTTGCGACAACTTTTGTTACCGCAAAATTAGCGACTTGGGCGACTGATTTTGCCGCGCAGCATCAGTTGCAGTTGGTCGACTATATGTCGCCATTAATGCAAGTGCTCACGACGCAAACGGGTACCGCGCCATTAGCGCAGCCGGGGATGCTGCATACGATCAATGGCGATTATTTCAAAAAAGTGGCGGCGCTGGATTTTGCCGTGGCGCATGATGACGGGCAGAATTTACAGACGCTGGCTAAAGCTGATCTATTGATCCTAGGCGTGTCGCGGACGTCCAAAACCCCCGTTAGTCTTTATTTAGCGGAACAGCGCTTGAAGGTCGCTAATATTCCGTTATTACCCGATAATCCGCTGGATGAAGCGGTGTATCAATTGCCTAAGGAAAAAATTGTCGGTTTGACGATCAGTCCGCAACGGCTACAAAAGGTTCGTCAGACACGAATGGCGGCGCTAGGGTTAACCGCTGATAATTATTATACTGACGTTGCTTCGATCGAAAAGGAACTCGATTACGCAGCGGCAATTTTTACCAAATTGCAGATCACGCCGATCGATACGACTGAACGCTCAGTCGAGGAAACTGCGGCGTTGATCATGCAACGGCGGTAAATGAAATAGGCGTGCCAATCTGAGGTACGTCTATTTGTGTTGTATAAGCGAATTGTTTTTACAAAATTAGCGACTTCACGTATAATGACTATATTAGAATCAATCTAAATAGATAACCGTTATAGGAAAGAAGGACTATTAATGCCAATTGATGTTCGCGATGCGCAAGCTGTATATAAAGATGCTGGTGAAAGTGTTATTTTTCAAACCCTGTTATTGAAACGAGAGGATCAGGTACAAGAGTTAGCCGCTGTGCAGGATCTAGCCGCCAATATGCAGTCAGTGATCAATAGTATGAATGTTCGTTATCCAGATGGTCGTTTGAGCGTGACTTTTGGTTTTAGTGCGCCGGCCTGGACTTATTTATTCCCTGAGGCACCACGGCCGCAAGAACTAGAAGAATTCACTACGATCGAAGGACCTAAATATACCGCACCCGCAACTGGTGGCGACTTGTTTTTCCATGTCCGTGCGCATAATGAAGCGATCACGTATGAAGTGATGGATCAATTTAGCAGTTTTATTCAGGCTGCTACGACCGTGCTGGATGAAACCCACGGCTTCCGTTATTTTGAAGGTCGCGCGATCATCGGGTTTGTCGATGGCACTGAAAATCCAGCGGCGGTCGAAGGGGCTGACTATGCGCTGATCGGTGATGAAGATCCCAAATTCATTAACGGCTCGTACGCCTTTGCCCAAAAATATATCCATAATATGGAAGCTTGGAAAGCACTGAAAACTGAAGAGCAGGAAAAAGCCATCGGTCGCCGGAAATATTCTGATTTGGAATTAGCTGACGATGAAAAGGCAGAGAATGCCCATAATGTTGTTGCGCAAGATAATGAAAATGGCGTCGAACACAAAATCGTTCGGATGAACGTGCCGTATTCTGATCAAGGTGTCACCGGGACCTATTTTATCGGCTATGCCCGCGAGTGGGCGATCACCAAACGCATGCTGACCAGCATGTTTACCAAAAGTGATCGGTTATTAGATTTCAGCACACCGATCACTGGCGCCCTGTTCTTTATTCCTTCAAAAACTGTGCTCGACCAAATCGCCGAAGACGCGCTGTAAGTCGATGACGCTTCAGCATTATTGTGCCATGGGCGACAGCATCACTGACCCCAGCAACCAATTAGTGAAAAAGTGGTACCACGACTGGTTAAAAGATTGGTGGCAGCCTAACCAAGTTAGTTTACTGGCGGTTTCTGGCGCAACGATCAACGCTGATTATGCATCAATGGCGCAAAGCTGCCGCTTGATACCAGCTGATTGTGATCGACTAACGATTTATGGTGGGATCAACGATTTTGGGATGAGTCAGCCGCTAGGTCAGTTAGGTAATAGTGATAACGTCACTTTTTATGGTGCGTTAGATCAATTATTGCGTCGCGTACTGCAGGCCCATCCGCAAATGGCGGTTTACTTTGTTTCCCACGTTAAGATTGGCCATGATTTTTTTCCAACGACGAATCAGTTAGGCTTGCAACAGGCTGCTTACGAGGAAGCTATCGCCGCAGTGACTGCGGCTTATAGTGTGCCGCATTTAAGTTTGTATCGAAGTTGGCTGAACTTTGCCGATCCGGTTATGGCGGCACAATATAGTATTGATAGTCTGCATCCCAATGATGCCGGGCAACTCGTCATTGCGCATATGATCGATGAATTTGTCCGAACACAGTAAGCGGCGTTTGATTTTAGTTTATGTGTTTTTTGTTCCTGAGTTTTGAATAGTGAACTTTATTTAATAACAACAAGAAGGCGGAATGCCTTTTTTTAATACTATTATTGTAATTAAATTACAATAATAGTATTTTTTAAATTATATGCTTGTAATTAAATTACAAACAGGCTATACTTATTTTTGTGAAAACGGTTAACAAGGCGGTGGATAGATTATGTTAGGCTTTTCAGTATATTTAGCAGAGGAATTAACTGATAACCAGTATCAATATTTAGCTTCTATGCAAAATCATGGTTTTACAGGTGTTTTTACGTCATTACATATCCCAGAGGATGATCCTAAGTTAGTAATGACACGTTTTCAACGCTTAGTTCAATGGTGTAAAACATTGAATCTAGAATTAACGTGTGATTTATCACTACAAGGTCTTGGACGATTACATTTAAGCTATGATGATTTATTATCAGCAACTGTATTTAAAAATATCGGGCTTCGCATCGACGATGGCTTTTCATTGCGGCAGATTGCTCAACTATCGCAGCAAACTAAAGTGATGTTAAATGCCAGCACGATCACCGTAGATGAATTAGTACAATTACGTCAGTTCCAAGCTGATTTTTCTAATTTGGAAGCTTGGCATAATTATTATCCACGTCCTGAAACCGGCTTAAGTGCGATTTGGTTAAGTGAAAAAAATGAATGGCTACAGCAACAAGGCTTGCGGACAATGGCTTTTGTGGCTGGTGATGCAGGTAAACGTGGACCAATATATACTGGTTTACCAACTTTGGAATGTGATCGACAACGTCATCCTTTAATAGCTATTGTAGATTTATTAAAAAAATGGCATACGGATAATGTTTATATTGGTGATCCTGAATTATCAGTTTTGGGTCAGCAACAAATTAGCGCCTACTTTGAGCAACGGGCACTTGTGTTGCCGATAACGACAACACATCACTTTTTGTATCGGCAGGATTGGCACAGTCGTCCCGATATTGCGGCACAAGTTGTGCGTTTGATTGAAGGACGTGTGCAGCTCGGAACTCGCGTTATTCATTCAGATAATACTGTAGAACGTTGTTTAGGAACAATTACACAAGATAATGAGCGGTACGGGCGTTATATGGGTGAACTACAGATTTGTCGTACAAATTTAACTGCAGATCAGCGCGTAAATGTTATTGGCCATGTGGCAGCTCATAGTCAAACTTTGTTAGCTTTAGTACGACCTAAACAAACAATTCGTTTTATTAAGGAAAATATTCATGAGGAGGAACAGTAATGGTCAACTTGGAAAGTTTAGCAACAGAAACACGGAATACAAAAACAATGCATTTAGATGAGGAATCGATTCACCAAATATTAAGTGATATGAATCAGGAAGATCAATCGGTGCCACAAAAGATTGCGCATTCGCTTACTGAGATCGAACAAGCTGTGCAACAAATTATTCGTAGTTTTCAACAAGGGGGGCGATTATTTTATATTGGCGCTGGCACTAGCGGACGTCTGGGTGTGTTGGATGCTGCCGAATGTGTGCCGACATTTGGTACAGAACCAGAAATGGTACAGGGTTTGATTGCTGGTGGCATGCAGGCGATGACAGTTGCGGTTGAAGGCGCTGAAGATTCGTTGACGTTGGCTATTGATGATTTAAAAGAACGCAACCTATCGGCTAAAGATACGGTGGTTGGTATTGCTGCGAGTGGCCGTACGCCATATGTGATCGGTGGCTTAGATTACGCTCAGTCAATTGGTGCCGGTACGGTCAGCTTGGCTTGTAATCGTGATGCGGTTATTAGTCAACACGCTGCAATTAAGATCGAAGTAGAAGTTGGTCCAGAAATTCTAACTGGTTCAACTAGATTAAAGGCAGGAACCGCACAGAAGTTAGTCCTAAACATGTTATCAACTACCGCCATGATCGGCATCGGTAAAGTCTACAAAAACTTAATGGTCGATGTTAAGCCGACTAATGAAAAGTTGGTAGCCCGTGCTAAACGAATTATCTGCCAAGCAACTGAATGTTCGGCAGAAGTTGCTGAGCAAGCGTTCTATGCTGCTGATCAAAATGTGAAGTTAGCGATCGTTATGGTATTGACTGATTTACCTAAGCACGAGGCTGAGCAACGTTTACTTCAAGCTAATGGTTTTGTTGGAAAAACAATTTAGTTTTATAGGGAGGTTATTATTATGGCTGAAGATAAGGTAACGCGACTTGCGCGTGAGATTTATCAAAATGTTGGTGGACCAGAAAATGTTTCCAAGTTGATTCATTGTATGACTCGTGTGCGGATGACGATCAAAGACACGTCGAAGGTTGATATGGCTGGCTTAAAGGCAATTGACGGTGTTATGGGTGTTGTGGAAGAAGATACGTTACAAGTTGTTGTGGGACCAGGAACCGTGAATAAGGTAGCCGCCGCAATGGTTGAACAGGTCGGCGTGGGCTTAGGTGAAGATTTTCCGACGGCAAAAGCAACTGGTGTTGAGGCGGGTTTAACTGATCGTGAAAAAGTGGAAGCACGTGCAGCAGAAGTTAAGGCAGCACAAAAAGCTAAACAAAAACAAACGCCGATCAAGCGAATTCTAAAATCAATTTCAAATATTTTTATTCCTCTGATTCCAGTATTTGTTGGTGCCGGGTTAATTGGCGGGATTGCGGCGATAATGTCGAATCTCCTTGTT
This sequence comes from Loigolactobacillus coryniformis subsp. coryniformis KCTC 3167 = DSM 20001, assembly GCF_002706425.1. Lineage (NCBI taxonomy): Bacteria > Bacillati > Bacillota > Bacilli > Lactobacillales > Lactobacillaceae > Loigolactobacillus > Loigolactobacillus coryniformis. Next base: position 185,053 of record NZ_CP017713.1, read on the forward strand.
GCCGGTGATATTGGTAAGAGCTGGACTGATTTTGTAGCGGTGCTTAATGTTATTAAAAACGGGGTCTTTGCTTATTTAGTGATCTATGTCGGTATCAATAGTGCCAATGAGTTTGGGGCAACGCCAGGTTTAGGTGGCGTGATCGGTGCCGTTACATTGTTGAATGGAATCACACCAGAAGCGCCCTTGCATAATATCTTTAATGGCCAAGCTTTGACAGCAGGCCAAGGTGGTGTGATCGGTGTTATTTTCGCAGTGTGGGTTCTAGCTATTATTGAAAAACGACTGCATAAAATCATTCCGGATTCGATCGATATTATTGTAACACCAACAATCTCACTTTTAGTAGTCGGTGTCTTTACAATTTTCTTAGTCATGCCAATTGCGGGGGTAATCTCAAACTCACTAGTTGGTGGCATCAATTGGGTATTAGAAGTTGGCGGTGCTTTTTCTGGGTTCATTCTTGGACTATTCTTCTTACCAATGGTTATGTTTGGGCTCCATCAAATTTTGACACCAATTCATATTGAGATGATCAATAAAACTGGTGCAACTCCATTACTGCCGATTTTAGCGATGGCTGGGGCTGGACAAGTTGGTGCAGCTCTAGCTTTATGGATTCGTTGTCGTAAAAATAAAGAATTAACTAATTTGATCAAAGGCGCGTTACCGGTTGGTTTCTTAGGTATTGGCGAACCATTGATCTATGGGGTAACGTTGCCACTAGGTCGACCATTTATTACAGCTTGTATCGGTGGTGGTATTGGTGGGGCTGTTGTAGGTTGGTTAGGTAATATTGGTGCAATTGCTATCGGTCCTTCAGGTATTGCATTGATTCCACTGATCAATAACGGTCACTGGTTGGGCTATGTTGCAGGTTTATTGGCGGCTTACATTGGTGGTTTTATCGCAACTTACTTCTTTGGTGTACCTAAGGAAGCAACTTTGCCTAAAGAAGCATAATGAGGTAGCGACATATAGCTAATTCCGTTATGATAAGGTTAATTTAGAAAATGAAACGGAATGACATGTATGCAAAATATACTATTTGAAATTCATAGTCAATTAAGTAAACTATCACCATCAGAGTCAAAGGTAGCGGCTTATATTTTAAAGCATCCTCGTAGTGTGATTGAAATGAATACGGCGACTTTTGCGCAAAAAGCTGGCGTCAGTACAGCAACGATCATTCGCTTTAGTAAGAATATTTGTCCGGAAGGTGGTTTTCCAGCATTAAAGTTGCGTCTTTCAGCGGAAACGGAAATTGATGAGCGGCTTTATAGCGAGATCAATCCTGGAGATAGTTTGGCTGTTGTGAAAAATAAGTTTGCTATGCGGGTCAGTCATACGATCACACAAACTAATCAGGTCTTAAGTGAAGCATCAGTACAAACTGCGGTGCAACAACTAACTGCAGCTGCAACAATTTTTGTTTATGGTTTAGGTGCCTCGAATGTAGTGGCACAGGATTTTCAACAGAAGTTTATCCGAGTAGGTAAATCAGTAGTTCAATCATTAGATACACATTTATTAGCAGCTGGTTTAACTGCACAAACACAACCAACGGTTTTGGTACTCATTTCTAATTCTGGTCAAAAAAAAGATAGTCAAAATCTAGCTAAGTTGGCACGAGATCAACAGGTGCCAGTGATCGTGCTAACCCATGCGGCTAAAAGTAAACTCGCTAAACTTGCGACAACACTGCTATTGCATGATGATAGCGAAGAAAATATGAATACGCGTAGTGCAGCGACAACTTCCTTGTTGGCCCAACTATATGCAGTTGATCTACTTTATTATGCTTATGTGGCATCTAATTATCATGCTAGTATTTTACCGATCGTCAACTCACATGACGTGATCGGTAAGTATTTTGACTAAGTGGAGGTTCGATATGTTTAACTTTTTAAAAAAGAAAAGTAGTCCAAAAGATGAATTACACGCGTTAGCAACTGGTAAACTGATACCGTTAGAACAAGTAGCTGACGATGTTTTCTCACAAAAAATGATGGGCGATGGTTTTGCAGTTCAGCCAGATACTGGTGAAATCGTTGCACCAATAACCGGTAAAATTGAAAGTATTTTTCCAACTAAACATGCGCTAACGATCAGTACATCTACTGGTCTAGAATTAATGTTGCATTTGGGATTGGACACAGTTGAATTAAATGGCGCACCATTCTCATTAAATGTTAGTGAGGGTCAAATGGTTACGGCAGGTGAACCACTTGTAAAAATGGATCTAGCAGCAGTGACAGCTGCTGGTAAAGAAACAACCGTTATTGTGGTCATCACGAATATGGATGTGGTAGCTGAATTAACCACAGTTGAAACACGATCAGTTACCGCTGGCGAAGTTGTTCAAGAAATTAGTCTTAAATAAGTATGTACCACTAAAAAAACACGCTCACTGAGCGTGCTTTTTTGTTTGACTAAGCTGGTTTTTCCCCGGCCAAGATACGTTTGGCTGCCGCTTTACTTAAGTCATAGTGATAGTACTTTTCGTAAAATTGTTGCGTTTTTTGGATCATGTTTAATTGTTTGAATTGAGCGGGATGTAATTTTTTCGCCGCCCATAAGACTTGTAAGGCCTCTTCAGCACTATAGCGATCCCAGGCAAAGGTACCTTGCGGGTTACCATACACCCGGCCAGCTTTGACAGCTTTTAAATTTGCAAAACGAGAATCCGCCCGTAATGTTTTTAGCGCCGCTTTGCTAGTGGTGCTGCCAACGATGATCACATCGGGATTAGCCGCAATGATCTGCTCGGCAGTCACTGCTTTCATATTACCTTTGATCGTTAGCGCATTTTGACCGCCACTTAATTTGATCCATTCATCGACGATCGTATCGCGCCCGTCAACTTTCAGTAGATCTTGGGCGTTGACGATGTGCAAGACCTTAGGCTTTTGCGTGCCTTTTTTAAGATGTTTCGCCACGTAATTAATATTGCCATTCAGTTCCTTAGTGTACGTTTGGGCGATGGTCGGCGCGTTACCGCCTAATACTTGCGCGGTTACTTTGACCGATTTTTTTAAGCCGGCAAAATCTTGGTACATCAGGTTAACAGCGGGAATACCGGCTTTTTTGGCTTGTTCCGCTTGGCTGGCATCTGCAGTCAGCACTACATCTGGTTTTTGTTTCAGTAATTCTTCTGTTTGGAGATCACTGCCGCTTAGCGGTGCAGTCACATTTTTGATCCCCGGGTACACCGTGGTGAACCAAGGCATCTGCTTGATCGTATCCGTGGTAGCAACTAATTTTTTCTGGCCATTTAACAATAAAACAACCTGATTATTGGCGTGCCAGAGGTCGGCAACACGGGTCACTTTTTGTGGCAAAGTGACTTTGGTGCCGGTTAGATCAGTTACCGTACGCGCACTGGCAGTTTGGCTAGGTGTTGCCATGATCGTAGTCGCTACCAGTAAACCAGCAACTAGAGCACATTTTTTCCAAAGTTTCACGAAGAATCCTCCTTTTAAATCGTGGTAAAAGTGGTTTGATCGACGATACAAGTTTCTTGGTGGCTGTCCGGTAGTTCCAGAACACGCAATGGTAATTGGTAGACTTGGCTTAGGTGGTCACTGGTTAAAAGTTCGGCTGCTGTACCGCTGTGCCACTGGCCATTTTGCGCTAGAGTACTAACTTGGTCATTAAGTAAAAGCGCTTGGTTAGGGTCGTGAGTGGTCAAAACAATGCCGTAACCAGCGTGAGCAAGTTGGCGAATCAATTTGAGTACGCGCACTTGATTGGCGACATCTAAGGCAGAGGTGGGCTCATCAAAAATGATTAATGCCGGTTCCTGCAGCAACGCACGGACAATACTAGCGAGTTGCTGCTGGCCACCGCTGACCGCCGAATAACTGTTATCAGCGCGCTCGCTTAGGCCAAAACGGTCCAGCAGCTGATCAGCTTTGGCAATGTCTTTTTTGCTGGGAGCAGCGAGCAAACCGAGATAAGGTGCGCGGCCTAATAAAACATAGTCGCGTAAACTAAATGAGACAGGCGTACGTTCACTACTCATTTGCGGCACGTAGGCGATTTTACGGGCGCGCTGAGTCGGTGTAAGCGAAGTTAGTGCGTGCTGATCCAACTTGATCTGGCCGTCAGTCGGTTGGTAAGCACCGGCTAAGCAGTTGAGCAATGTGGACTTGCCGACACCGTTAGGCCCTAGGATACAGTGAATTTGACCACTTTTAAGGTGAAAATTGATCCCGCTAAACAGTGGCGTCGCTTGGTAAGCAAAACTGAGATTCTGCGCTGTTAATTCAGTCATGATAAGGTCACTCGTTTCTTTAGCAAAAGCCAGACGAACAGTGGGGTACCGATGAAACCAGTCAGAATACCTAACGGAATCTCACCGGCGCTGACGGTGCGTGCTAAACTGTCCAACAACAATAGGAAAATAGCGCCGAAAATAGCAGCGAGCGGCAAGGATTTGGCATTGTTTTGGCCTGATACTAAACGCGCGGCATGGGGAATGACTAAGCCGATCCAGCCGATCGTGCCACTGAGGCAAACTGCACTGGCAGTTAAAATCGTTGCGCATAAAATGACGATGCCTTGTTCTAAGCGTAAATTAGCGCCTAAAGTGGTGGCTTCCAGCGGATTCAAGCTGAGTAAATTCAAACGCCAGCGTAACGCATAAAGCACGATTCCAGCTAAGAGTAAAGTCGGTAAATTAAGTCCAAGATTGGTCAAGGTGACTTTTTCCAGACTGCCTAGTTGCCAATAAGTAATACTCGGTAGTTGCTGATCAGGATCGGCAACGTATTTTAATAGCCCGATGATTGCTTGCATAAAACCGCTGATGATAATCCCAGCTAGCACTAAGGTCAAACTACCGCGCGTGTGTAATAAACGCTGGATCGTGATCGCTGCAGTCACTGCCAATAGTCCCCCGATAAAGGCGCTAAACTGAATACCGGCTGTATGTGCGCCTAAAATAATCGCCAACGCGGCACCAGCGGCAGCCCCATTGGACACGCCTAGTAAGTCCGGTGAAACTAGTGGATTATGAAAAATAGCTTGAAAGGCGGTCCCAGAAATTGCCAACGCCGCACCGATCACTGCTGCGGCAATAATGCGCGGTAATCTTAATTCGAAAATAATTTGTTGGTCAGTGGCACTTAGCGCCGGTGCCAAATGCAGTGGATGCAATAGAAAACGGGTGATCGTTGTGGCTGACAAGGGGTAGCGGCCAACGCTAAGCGCAACCAGCGCGACTACCAGCAACAATAAACTACTACCGCCGATCAATTGCCGATTGCTGAGTTGATGTTTTTTTTGAATGTGAGCCACCGGCCTTCTATGGTAGAAAAAATTTGCAGAATATCTTTATCTGCTCGTTTCAATTATAGCATGTGGCGTTTTTCACGCTTATTAGGGAATTGACTAATTTAAATTCGTGTAAGCGTCTGCCATACTGAAGGCAACAAATGATAAAATTCGCACATTCTTTGGAATGGTAGAAGTGAGGGAAACGCCGTGCATTATGTTGCCATCGCAGCGCAACCATTAGATGTTCAAGCGCTGTATGAAAAATTAAAAGCGCCACAATTTGGCGGTATCGTGACCTTTGTGGGTACGGTACGTCAGTGGACCGATGATGTGGAAACGCAGTCGCTTGAATACAGTGCCTATACAGAAATGGCCATCAAAGAAATGACTAAGTTAGCCGTGGCGATCGAAGCTAAAGGCGCCAACGTGGTGATCGTTCACCGAGTGGGTCATCTAGCGCTAACTGAAGAAGCTGTTTTTGTTGGTGTGGCAGCAGCCCATCGCGGTGAAGCCTTTAAGTGGTGTGAGTACCTGATCGATACTGTGAAGAAGCAAGTGCCGATTTGGAAGAAAGAATTTGATACCGACAAAGTGCGCTGGGGAGGTCCGCAATGATGTTCAACGTCAAGTTATTCGCGATTTTAGCTGAGCAAATTGGCCAAACTGAAGTTCAATTGTCACTTACGGCACCAATCACAGCCGCTGCAGTCAAGGCTGCTTTGCAGGAACAATTTCCACAAACAGCCGCTGTTTTAGCCGATTGCCTGGTTGCCATCAACCAAACGTTTGTCAGTGAGGAGCGTTTTGCCCCTGACGAGGTTACTGAGATTGCCTTAATTCCACCAGTCAGTGGTGGTTAGAGTGGGTTGGAAAAACTGATTTTCCAACCACATGTAGGCTAAATTAACAGTGTTCAGAAATATTTGCTGAACTCTGCTTGATTAGTCAGATATAGTCACGTGTTTAACGTGGCAGCATAATAGGGTATGGGAGGAACTTTTCATGAAACAATTATACGACCGCTATGATCGCTTGCATAATTATATTCGGATCTCGATCACTGATCGCTGTCCGTTGCGTTGCGTCTATTGTATGCCAAAAGAAGGACTACCGTTTTTCCCGACGGAGCGTGTTCTATCGCAAGACGAGATCGTCCAAATGGTAGAAAACTTTTCCGAAATGGGTATTTCTAAAGTTCGTTTTACTGGCGGGGAACCTTTGTTACGCAGTGATGTTGTCGATATTGTCCGCCGTGTTCATGAGATTCCTGGCATTGACGATATTTCGGCTACAACGAATGGACTGTATTTACCGCGCAAAGCTGCAGCCTTAAAGGAAGCGGGTTTGCAACGGCTAAATATTAGTTTAGACACCTTCGATGCGGATCGTTACAAAAAAATCACCCGTGGTGGTAACATTAAGCAGGTGCTTAAAGGCATCGAAGTCGCCGCTGAACTTGGTTTTATGATCAAATTAAACGTCGTGGTGATCAAGGGACAAAATGATGATGAGATCATCGACTTTTTGAACTATACCCGGACACACAACGTAAATATTCGCTTCATCGAGTTCATGCCGATCGGCAATCCGCTAAAAACATGGCAAAAAGAATACGTTGGTTTGAAGAGCGTCTTCGATGTTTGTGCGGAAAATGGGCTAGAGTATGAACCAATTGAGTTAACGGGTAATGGCCCGTCGGAAAATTTCCAAATCAAGGACGCTGTAGGGAGTTTTGGTTTGATCCACCCTATTAGTAATAAATTCTGTGAGACCTGCAATCGTTTGCGGATCACACCAGATGGTTATGTAAAAGCTTGCCTATACTGGGACGAAGAGATCAATATTCGCCAAGCTATTCCGGATAAGGAGGAATTTCAACGCTTGATCCAAAAAGCCTTAGATAATAAGCCGCTTAACCATGAAATGGCGATGGCGGATGCGGATAAGGTGGTCAACAAAGCCCCGACATGGCGTCATATGAGTCAAATTGGAGGTTGAGAGCGATGCAAAAAGAAGCAAGTTCCAAGTCTAGCGCGATAATAGCTTTGATCATGGGTACTTTGGCCATGGCGGGCTGTTTTATGGCTTGGTCAAGTTTTGCGCCATTAGCAGCACAGATTCAAGAAACATTGGGCTTATCCATGTCACAACGGACATTATTATTAGCTACCCCGGTATTACTCGGATCGATCATGCGGATTCCAGTGGGGATTCTCAGTGATCGTTATGGTGGTAAAAAAGTGTACATTGCCTTGATGATTTTTGTTTTGATTCCATTGTTCTTAGTACCGCGGGTACATTCATTTGGCATGCTATTATTTGTTGCTTTATTATTAGGAATGAGTGGGACCTCGTTTGCTGTCGGAATTTCATACGTGTCGGTTTGGTTCCCACCAGAGCGCCAAGGTTTGGTTTTGGGGATCGCTAGTCTCGGTAACATCGGTAATGCAATCTCTGCATTGACGTTACCGCGGATTGCCGCAAAATGGAACTTCAGTATGGTTTATAACGTGCTGATCGGTTTATTGTTGGTACTGATCGTTTTGTTCATCGTACTTTGTAAAGAAATGCCAGTCGATAAAACTAAAACGTTAAAAGGTTCTTTAGCAGTAGCGAAAGACGCCAATACTTGGTACTTATCCTTATTTTATGCGCTGACTTTCGGCTTGTTTATGTCGTTTAGTAATTTAACGCCAACATTATTGGATAGTTTGTTCCAAATGAACCCCGTTAATGCCGGCATGTGGGCGGCAGCGTTTGGTGCGCTGTGTACCTTTGTTCGTCCCGTCGGTGGGATGTTGTCCGATCATTTACGGCCGATGCAGTTGCTACAATGGGTTTTGATCGGCATTGGCGTTTTTGCCATTGAAATGGGATTAACGCTTAGCGGCATTGGACCATTTGTCACTGGCTTAGTATTGATTGGTGTGGTCGCTGGTTTAGGTAACGGGATCATTTTCAAAATGGTGCCGTACGTCTCTAAAGGTAACACCGGTGCCGTTACTGGCTTTGTTGGTGCCATCGGCGGTCTGGGGGGCTACTTCCCACCAATTTTATTAGGTAGTTTAAAACAAATGACGGGCAGTTATACGTGGGGCTTCTGGCTTTTAGCCGTATTTGCGGTTATTTGCTGGTTCGTCCTGTATCGCGAATTTATTCGTGGTGGCTCGCACATTGTCCAATAATTATTTTATCGTTACACCAAGCTAAGGCGGATTCGCCTAGCTTGGTGTTTTTTTGGCCTAAATAGTATAGAATTAATCAAGTAGAAAATATGTTCGCATAGTGGATATAAAGGATGGTAACTCAATGATCGATATGTTAATTTTAGCCGAAAAATCCAGCGCTGCTAAGCACATGGCCAAAGCGTTTGGTGGGATGACTGGCAGTGTAGTCGGGAAGACATATAAAATTGTTCACGCTCACGGACACTTAATGGAATTTAAAGATCCTGAAAAAATGGTAACTACAGAAGCAGATAAACAGCGCTATAGTTCGTGGACGGATATGCAGACGATGCCCTGGAATCAGGATGATTTTTCCTGGGCGAAAACCTATGCGAAAGCTTATAATGCCTACACGAAAAAGTCCAAGTCGACCCGCGCTGATGTGACTGCCATTAAAGCAGAAGCAGCCAACGCTAAGGCGATTTTAATGGCGACGGATAATGATCCTTCAGGTGAAGGCGATTTATTGGGCTGGGAGATCATCAATGCGATCAAATGGCACGGGCCAGTGTATCGCATTCGTTTCGCCGATGAAACTCCTAAATCGTTAAATCAAGCCATACGACAAATGGTTGAGATCACGGATCAATTTAAGCAGGGAGAATATCTGAAGTCAGATGCGCGCAGCAAGTGGGATTTTTTGTCGATGCAATTGACGCGGATCTCGACCTACGCCGCACGGCAGGCCGGTTATCGGGTCAAGGTGATCAATCAAGGCCGCTTAAAATCAGTGATCGTTTTAAAAATTTGGCAGCAACAACAATTGATCGATAATTACGTCAAAACGCCGTATTTTGAAACTAAGTTTAAGGATCCGGCGGGACATATTTTTGCTCGTGAACTTAAAACCGAAGCACAAAAACAAGCCGCGCGCTTTGCTGATGAAAAAAGCGGCCAGGCAGATGTAGCCCGCTATACCAAAAGTCCAGTGATTAAGCTTAAACGGGTACATAAAACTCAGGCGCCTGGCGCTTTACTTGATTTAGCTAAATTAGGCTCACTTTTAGCGCGGCAAGGCTTTAACCCTAAGGAAGTGTTGGCGACTTATCAGAAAATGTACGAGGCGGAGATCGTCTCCTATCCGCGGACGGAAGATCGGAAAATCACACAAGAACAGTACAACGAACTTTTGCCTGTGGCCGACCGCATTGCTGCCGTGATCGGTGTGGACCCACAATTGCTGACTCATCGAACGTTACGCAGCAAGCATCGCGCTAGTTCGGCCGCCCATGGTGCTAACCGTCCTGGCGTCAAGGTGCCGCAGTCATTGGCTGAATTAGCTAAATATGGCCCCAGCGCTCAAGCCATTTACAAAACGTTAGCTGCCAACTATTTAGCTATTTTAGGTGAAGATTACGAATTCGATCGCATTACCGCCGAATTGCAGTTGTATCCGGCATTTAAAACGGGTTTCAATGTGCCCGTAAAATTGAACTACAAGGCGATCTTTGATGATGCTGAAAAAGGGGTACCGGAAAGCCAGCTAGCTAATCAAACAGTTGGCCCTGAGGCAGCACCCTTTATGTACCAAGGCGCTAATCCTAAACCGACACGGCCTAGCGCTGATTGGATCGGCAAGTTTTTGGAAAAGCATAATATTGGTACTGGTGCGACGCGGTTGAGTGTCCAAGCGCAGTTGACCAGCGGCAAAAACGCCTTTATCAACGAAAAGCGCGGTTTTTATACTTTGACGCAACCAGGGACGATCGCAGCGATTTTAGTGCGGGAGACTTGGATCGGCTCACCGCAAATTACAAAGCAGCTTTTTGATCATATGGATGCTGTTGGTAAATTAAATGAAGCCCCGGCGGTCGTGGTCAATTCAGCCACCAAAGTTATCGCCCACGATTTACCGCTGATCTTAAGAAATAGTCAGGAGCTGGCCCAATTTGTCGGCCAACAATCCAAAGCGCGTACCACTAAAAAATACAAAACTAAGCCTAAAACACAAGGACAGTATCGTGATGGCCAGACGGTGGAATTCAATTCAACTTGGGGCGGCCATAAGTTTAGTGCGGAAGAAATTCGCAAATTGTTACAAGGCGACACGATTTCCTTTAATGCCACCAGCAAGTACGGTAAGGCCTATACTGCTACGGGCGCTTTAAAGCAGCAAACATTTAAAGGCAAAAGGTTTTGGGGCTTCAAAGCTGATTTTGGCAAATAAAAAACGAGCGTGTGTATAAGGCACGACGCAACGACTACGCCACAGTAGCAGTTGATTTTCATACTGAAAATCTTTGACGTTTCGGCCATTGACCATTCTTGGGGCAAAAACCTTGCCGTAAGAAACATAGCAAGGTGAAAGCCATCAAGTTAAAACCTGGTAAGCAGCAAAAGTTGCCTTATATCACATGTTTTAGCTACATCGTTCGGAAGTACAAAGAAGGAGTTGGACAATGATGTCACAACCCCGTTTTAAAATCGTCTCAGCGCCGCTTTTTACGTAAGAAATCAACAATGCGCGTTATATCGGTTGGCGATGTGGTGGTACGTTTGAATTTAATATTCGGGAATGCCCGAAGCAAGCGGCGTTGTACGTAGTTCAGTTTGGGCTGTTGGTCGATCAACTTAATATTCGTACGGAAATTTTCAAACCAAGCAAGTGGCCTGCTTAACTTGGTATCAGTTGTAACCTGATTTTTCAGCTCAGCTTTCAACGTTTCCACGGTGTTGCCAATCCGTTGGGTGGCCGCGCCAAAACCAATCACGTTGGCAACCGTAAAGCCCAAGTCAAACATTAGCAGATCAGTCAATACGACGCTAGTGGCGATCGCCGTAACACTAGGTAAACCTAAAATAATATGGCTGACAAACGGGTGGACCAGCTTGACGATCACCACCACACCAAAACCCCAAAAAAGCGAGATCGGTAGCGCCACGCGGCCATTTAGATTCAGTGGTAGCGTGCTGTAATCCCACCAGCGTGCTTGAAAAAGTTTTTCCATCAACCAGCTGGTGACGTATTCGATCAACGTGATCAACAGGGCGCCAGTGATGAAAAGTAGGCCGATGTTATTTTTAAATGGTTCAAGGATTAGCAGTACAGCCAGCATACTGAAGCCGTAAACTGGGATGATTGGGCCAATCAAAAAGCCTGAGTTGGTCAGATGCTTTTTACGCACACTGACGTAGGCACTTTCCCATAGCCAGCCCACCAAGGCGTAAGCAAAAAAATAAAGAATCAGCAAGGAAAAACGTAATTCAGCTGGTGACAATAAAATTTCGTGCATGTAGCTCCCTCCATTTTGCCAGATAATAATTTAATGTTACCACGACTGGCAGTGTTCGTCTGTGTGGAACGATTCGCCACGTTTTTCTAAGGGCTGACCCTAATTTTTATTGAGAATCGTTCTCATTACCGTGGTTACCTGTTATAATAAAGCTAGTTTTGAAAGACGCGGTCCGGCAGTAATTGTTGACCGCGTGGTGTGTCAATGCCAGTACATAAAGTCGAAGCGCTTTTTGGCACACGTTAAATTAACCACCGTTTTGAAAGGGGATCGACACATGGCGACACTTGATCTGCAACAATCAGTTTATGAATTAGTAACGGCACACCCAGAAGTGGCCGATGTATTATATGAAATTGGTTTAAAAGATATTAAAAATCCGGCAATTCTTAACACGATGGGGCGCTTCATGACGATCCCCAAAGGTGCAGCGATGAAAAAGGTGCCGTTGGCGCAGATCGTTGCTAAGCTGGAAGCTAAAGGATTTGAGGTGATCAATGATGCCGGAAATTGAACATAATAGCGTTTATCGTCAGAAAAAAATCGTTGAAATTTTAAAGATGCTCCATGAAGGCGGTAGTTTTGACGAAGCTAAACGAATCTTCGATAGCACCTTTTCCAGTGTCGATGTTTCCGAGATCACTTCAGCGGAACGTGAATTGATCGGCAGTGGTTTGAATCCGATGGAAATCCAGCGACTATGTAATGTGCACGCCGCGGTTTTTAAAGGGTCGATCAATCCTGGTTCTGGTGACAGTGTGGAAGAAGTACCCGGTCATCCAGTCGCAGTGATCAAATTGGAGAACACCGTGATCACGTCATTATTGGATGATGAATTATTGCCAGTTTTAAAGAAATGGCAGCAGTCCAGCAATGATGCAACGCCTTCAGCGCAAGATCAAAGTTATTTACAACGGATGAAAACGGCGTTAAGCGACCTTTTGACGATCGACAAACACTATCAGCGTAAAGAAAATCTGATTTTTCCGATCATGGACCGCTATGGGATCACTGCACCGCCTAAAGTGATGTGGGGCGTGGATGATGATATTCGTGGTTGGATCAAGGATGCTTTGCGCTTGGTCAACACTGAGCCAACGCCACCTAAATACGATATCGAAGCTGCTATTGAAAAGGCACGCAAAGATATTGAAGAAATGATCTTCAAGGAAGAACAGATTTTGTTGCCAATGGTTTCCGAAGTATTTACGCCAGATGATTGGGCGTTGATCCAAAGTGAAAGTGGCGATATTGGCTACACGCTGATTCCTGAGCCGTTACCATGGCAACCGTCAGAGCGGGATTACGCTGAAGCAGCAAAACGCAAGCCATCTAAAATGGCGCAAGAATTAAATGCGATGGCGCAGTCGATGGCTGACGAACAGGATCTCGCCAATAAGCAGCATATTGCTGAACCAGAATCAGATGCGGCACCAGTGATTCCAGATGATTTAAAGGCGAAAAAAGATGATCCGGCGGCAATCAATGCCCTGCCATTGCATTTACGTGCCGAAATGGGTCAAGTTCAAGCCGAGCAGCCAGCCAAAGAAGACGCGCGTGCGCAGATCAACGTCAATATCAGCAAACAACCGGCTGCGAAGAAAGAAATGCCAGAATTTGTTAAGCAAATGTTGGCTGATGAAGCAGCTAAGCCGGCTAGCAAGCGACGGCCGCGGATCACGGAATCACATTTAGAAATTGGCGCGGACAATCACGCCACGATCGTGATGCCGACTGGTGACCTTGATTTAAACCAATTAACTGGCTTGTTCAGTGTTTTACCGGTAGATGTTACTTTTGTTGATGCCAACGATATCGTACGCTGGTTCTCTGACAATGGTGAACGGATCTTCCCCCGGACGCGTGCGGTGATCGGCCGTGCGGTGGTCAACTGCCATCCACCTAAGAGCATGGATAAAGTGCAGAAGATCCTCGATGATTTCCGTAGTGGCGCGCAAGATCACGCCGATTTCTGGATCGATTTACACGGTACTAAAAAAGTCTATATCCGTTATTTTGCGGTTCATGATACGAAGGGCACCTATCTCGGTTGTTTAGAGGTTTCACAAGATATCACAGAAATTCAAAAGTTAGACGGCGAAAAACGACTATAATCAAAAAAGCTGTTCGCATAAATTTGCGAGCAGCTTTTATTTTTGGCGCTTCAACAAACGCCGGGTCAATTTTTCTAAGTCATTACGGGCACGAGAATCTGGTAGGGTCTGAATATCGATCAAAGCTTGATCAGTCAATTCGTTCGCCATTGTTTGAGCCTGGGTGACGCCACCGCTGTTGATCACAAGTTGTTGTAACTCTTGTAATTCAGCTGTCGTCAGGCGGGCTTTCTTGCTAAGAAACGCCCGTGTCGCCGTTGGTTGTGCTTCTAATGTGAATAATAATGGCAAGGTATAGATGCCATTTTGAATATCCTGCAAAATCGGTTTGCGGATGCTGTCTTGGGTGCCGGTGTAATCTAGAATGTCGTCTAAGATCTGGTAAGCTAAGCCTAAGGAGCGGCCAATTTGTTCGCCAGTTTCCACAATGATCTCATCGGCGTGAGCTAATTTAGCGCCTTGCGCACAGGCTAGCGCAAAAAGTTTAGCCGTTTTACCTTCGATCTCGCGTAAATATTGGTCGACCGTTTCGTTGAGTTGGTAATTGAGATTATATTGATCAAGTTCGCCGGTCAAAATACCATGCATCGCTTTAACGTTAGTATCGATATCAGCAAATGTTTCTGCCGAACGCAATACTTGATCAAAGTACAAGGTGAACAGCAGATCACCCGCGTAAACGGCGTTGCGGTTACCGACGCTAGTTTGGACGGTAGCGGTGTGGCGCCGTTCAGCGGCTTGATCGATCACGTCGTCGTGGATCAAAGTGGCTAAATGGAGTAATTCAATTGCAGCGGCACCAGCTTTTAGTCGTGCTTGATCAGGTGTCGTACCGAATTCGCTAAATAAATAAAATAGCCCGGCGCGGACTAATTTACCCCCGTTGTGGATCAAGGCTTGCACTCGCTCATTGACGGCAGGCTGTTTGATCCGTGCTGCCTCAAGTAAATAAGGCGTCAGCGGGGTTAATTTTTCTTGAATGTAGGGGAAGTCATCCCAAATTTGAAGCGTCATAGGCTACCTCTTGTTCTAGTGATTAAATTTGGCGATCTCGGCAGTCAACTGTTCAGTCAAAGGCATGAAAACAGCGGTAAACATGCGCTCGAGATCTTTTTGAGTCGTTTTGGCATCAGTGGCCAACTCGCTAGATTTATCCCACGCGTCTTTGCGCATAGTTGAAAGCAAGCCACCTTTGATGTGGTTCAGATGTTTGGCTAATTTTGAATTAGCTGCTGCGTATTTACGTAAGAAATAGTAGAAAATTTCATGAAAAGTATTGTCAAGATCCCAGAAAAAAGTATTCCGTAAAATACGATCATTCATGGCTTGACCAAATAGTTGTTCGCCAACAATTTCGTGCGTGGCAAAGGCGGCAGCAGAGGAAATTACTGCTTTGACTTCATGATTATCAGATAAATAACGACTGAATTGTTCTAATTCAGTATCAGGTAACTTGAAACCAATCGTTTTTTCACGTTCTGCCGCTGACATTTCGGTCAGTTGACCAACAAATTTTGGTGCGATCTTTTGACTGTCGGTGATCAGATCAGCCACCATTTCTTCTAATAAAGCCTGGTTTTTCGCTAAATAGATCTTAACTTGGGCCCAGATTTTATCAAAAGCAGGGGTGAAGTCGCTGAATAGCTCATCGGTGGTGGTGACCAACTCACGCTCGACACTAGCCTTTTCAGTATGCGCTTCAAATTGTACCACTAATGGCAGCTCAAAGGTATCCTCACCGGCAATTAAGCCTTCTGTTTGGCGTTTTTTTGCCGTGTAATCACGTAATTCCTGTAAGTCGAGTAACCCTAATGGTGCGATCGTCAACTCAGAATTAGTGGCCATGATCTGCAAAGCAAATGGTGTCGCTGCATCCTGATTTTCGGTAAAAGATTTTAAAGTTGTCAGCAGAGTTGATCGATTTTTCAAAGGGTCTTCCGGATCTGCATAAAAGCCGGAAGTATAAATCGGTGTATTTTCATATTTTGCGTTAAGTTTATTTTGAATGTCCATCTACTCATTCCTTTGTGGGTGCATGATGTGAGTGTCTGCTTAATCGTTAATTTTTGTGCGCGGCCAAAAATTCTTCACCTGCAGGTGTCAAACTGGCGTTGCGTAAATCAATGCTAGCGACTGGTTTGTTAGTTGGGTCTTCAACTGAAGCGTCAGCTAGTAACTTTTCTTGGACGGCATAGTAAGTTGTTTGGTAAAGCATTGATTCAGGATTGATGCTCCGGGCTTCCCGGAAGCGGTGGTTGGAAACATCGGTTAAAATGCCAATCAATTCTTCTGTGCGGCTAACATTATGGGCCATAAGTATTCCTACTTTCTATAGTAATTATTTTGAGGTCAAGGCCTGGCATTAGTGGTGTTTTAAAACTACTTCAACTTTAGCGTCTGCGATGGCGTAAAAAGGTGAAGAAATGTAAGATACTTGCCAATAAGACGTAGAAAATAATCACAAAAGTAGCGTAAGTCATCCAAAACTTACCGGTGGCAAAAACGCCAAAAATCAATTGTTGCAAGCCCATAGTTATAAGTGCCATTACGGCAATCATGCAGAATAATTGTATGTATCGTTTCACGGTGTTGTCGTCCTTCTTTTGTTTAGTGGCTAATTTAGCGCCCCAATGTTCACAAAGTGCTAACTTAGCGGGATCAGGTTGTTTGGTGCCCCAAGTACCAGTACCGACGATTTCAGTGACTTTGATCAAACCAGCGCCGGTTAGCGCACGATCGATCGTTTTAAAAGTGTCATCAGTGATACCGACGAAGAAATTTTCCAGACTTGATTGAAAGCAGGTCGTCAGTGACAAATAATGTTTGTCCTTAAACTGCGCCGGTAGTGTATCGGCAGCTTTTGTCATTCGTACCATCCGCGGCCGCATACAATCTAAAAAGTTTTTCATAAGTCCAGAAAGGGTGCCCCAATAAGTGGGTGTCGCCATGATCCAGATATCACTTTCTTGCAGCTTTTTCTCCAATTGATCTAAAACCGGATTTGGCTGACCAGTGTCGGGCTTGATCGTGTATTCAGCTAAGTAAAGTAATTCGTAGTCAATATTTGCGGGTAATCCTTTAGCGATGGCAGCTAAATATTGACCGGTAAAGCCATCCTTTTTATGTGCGCCTAAGATACCTAAAACTTTCAAAGTATATCCTCCAGAACCTAAAGTGTGTTTGGAAAAGTGCTAGATTTTACGCACTGGCTGACTATGTTTAGGTCGAATCAGCGGTGAGTACTAATGTTGGCGTATTTTTCAAACACAACCTTTATATAAAAAGCTATATACCGCAGTATATAGTTAATAACTCCTATGATAATAATTTCACGAAACTAACACCATTAGGGTTTTACCTCAAAAGTCGATCAACCCATGGTGTAAGGCATAATGAACTAGATCAACCCGGTTTTTAAAACCAAGCTTACGGTTAATGCTGGCTTTATGTGCTTCGACCGTTTTGATCGAAATATATAATTTTTTGGCAATTTCTTTATTTGAATAGCCTAACGCGATCAATGGTAAAACTTCGCGTTCACGGCTAGAAAGGTCTGCATATCCCTCAATTTTCAAGTTAACATCGTTATCGTTTGAATTGATCTCAGCGACATCCGTTTTAGTTAAGATAATATTCTGATCGACATACGTCCGGTGATTAGCCACCGCCTGCAGAGCACTGAGTAATTCAGTATCCGGTGAACTCTTTAGCACGTAAGAGTCAGCACCATTTTGCATGGCACGATCGATATAATCCTGTTCTTCGTGCATCGATAAAATAACGATACCGACTTTAGGAAAACGGTCATGGATCCGCTTAGTCGTGATCAGACCATTTTCGCCAGGCGGCATATTTAAGTCAAGGACGATCAAGTCGACACCAGCGCGCTCAACTTCAAAATAAGCTTCGTTGCCGCTGGCTGCTTGCGCCACAACGTGAAAATTAGGTTGCTGATTAATGAGGAATGACAGGCCGCTGCGCACGATGGCGTGGTCATCGGCAATCAAGACTTTATACAAGCGCGGTCCCTCCCTGTCTATAGTATTAGAGTGTGTTGAAAAAGTGCTTAGCTTATGGAATGATCTGCGATTGGAGCCGGACGGCTTTTGACAATAATCAAAATGGTTTGCCTTACGAAC
Source organism: Loigolactobacillus coryniformis subsp. coryniformis KCTC 3167 = DSM 20001 (assembly GCF_002706425.1). Lineage (NCBI taxonomy): Bacteria > Bacillati > Bacillota > Bacilli > Lactobacillales > Lactobacillaceae > Loigolactobacillus > Loigolactobacillus coryniformis. The sequence goes on from NZ_CP017713.1 coordinate 203,046, forward strand.
TTTGCAACTACCTGTCGCTTTTTGCACCGCCAAAACGGCTCCCTCTAGTTCAACCAAAAACGAGTGACAATGCTTTTTCAATCACGTTTACACTAAGTAAATAGTAAAAACTAACTTAGCAGTATTTTGCAAATATCACTTAAGCGATCGGGAAGGTGGCGGTAACCGTAGTCCCACTACCTGGCTCCGACTTGATTTGGAAAGTACCGTGCAATGACTTGACGCGCTCGTTCATATTGATCAGCCCCAGTGAGTGACCATTAAAACTAACGTGTTGTTTAACATCGAAGCCAGTACCATCATCAATGATCTCTAAACTGATCTCGTGTTCATGCGCCACTAAAAATAAGTTGATTTCGTTAGCCTCCGCGTGTTTGATCGCGTTGGTCATCGCTTCTTGTGCGATGCGATAGAGTACAGTTTGGACATCCTCGGATAATTTCAGCTCTTCTGCATCCCGGGTAACCACGATAATATCAATGCCGGTATTTTCCTCTAAACGTTTAGCTAATGCTTTCAACGCAGCCATCAGTCCAAAACTATCTAACACTGATGGCCGAATATCTAGTGCCATCCCTTTGATTTCTTGCAAGGTGGCGTAAAGCTGACTTTCGATCAATTTAGTTTGGCGAGCAAAAGCCTCTGGATCGGCATTATTCACGGTTGATTCCAGATGGCGTACGCCCATGATCGATGAATAGACCCCTTGCGCGATGCTGTCATGCAGATCCTGTGACAATCGTTTACGTTCCTCTTCGTGGGCGCGATTGACGTATTGAACGAGTTTACGCTGTTGTGCCAATTGATCGACACGTTGCATTAAGTCGCTACTCTTCAAAGTTAGTGAATAAACGTTTTGTGCGGCATCTAATTCAGAATAAACCAGGAAAAAGGAGAGCGAGTGCGCACCTTTGACTGGTAAAGTGAACGGAATTGCCGTCTTCGCCATATCCAAAACGACACAGTTAAAACAATCATTGGTGCGTGACTTTTGTTGTTTGACGACACTGTTCATTAACTTAGTAATATAAGCGGTGCTCAGCGCGTAGTCAGCTTGCAGCGTTTGCGCGGCATGATTGCTAACTAGCAGTTGATCATCACGAAAAATGAAAACCGCATCTGGCGTTTCATTGAAATTTTTTTCGACCCAACTGACAGATTCTAACATGTGATTCACCTACTTCTATGGATAAACTTTGTTAAGTTTACGGCAACTTAACCAATATAATAATAACAGATTGTAGAAGCGCTTACAGCTACTTTTAACTTATACAGGTTGTGGTTCATTAGATTGCGAACAATTATGCCGTGTATATGAATAGAATAGCCAAGTATTAGCTTAAGAGGCAAGCTTTTTGGTTATATAGTAATAAAAAAAGTGACAAGGAGATCCTTGTCACGTGATGGATCGTGATTTACTGGAATCGCTGTAAATATTCCTGCAACACGTGACCGGAGTGAGCAGTGACTTTTTGTTGGTGTCGATAACCAGCGAGTAAAACGCCGATAATAAGCCGATCTTGATCAAAAATAGGTATCGCCACCGCACTGGTTAAGTGCTCGATCATCGTGATCGGCTGCGACATGTAACCCGCATATTGATGGTGTGCTAGGTCATTTTCTGCAAAGGGCTCACCTGTGCGGATCACTAAACCAGCAATCCCAATTCCGCTACGCAAGATAATTTTGCGGAAACGCTGGCTGGTATTGCCAGCTGCATAGCGCCAATGAATTTTACGCCAGCTGGTATTATCTTGTAAAGCAACGCCAACAAACTCGAAGTCCTCTTGTTGATAGATCAACTGGACTAAATCATGGTAAGCGATATTTTTGGCGATCTTCTCGTCACCCATAATCAATGTCACTCCTCTCTGAGTATAGCATAGTCTGGTCATGATTTTACGCTAGAATTAGATTTTAATTACATATATGTCTAAAAAAAACGGTTAAATTTATAAATTATGTTAAATATCTTCTGTTAAAAATTGTTTATAGTGATCGTAATCTTCACGAATCGGCCGAATTTGCTGTTCTAGGTTCTCGATCGCTTCATCTTGTTCTAGTGTGCGCAGATCAGCACGTTGGTCAGCAATTTCATTTTCTAACAGTGTCCGGTGAATCCGTAGATCCATTAAGGCAATCTTTAATAATTTTTGGAAATCAGCGTCGGACATCTCGTTTTTTTGTAGCATGGGTTCACTTCCTATAATTTAAATTCTGTAACGCCAGATCAACGGCGACCATTACGGGCTGGCATTGGGCCACGTTAACGATAAAAGTTTGCAAGCGGCGTTGGCCACTGGCTAAAAATTGACGTACGGTAGCATGATCAGTGTAAAAATGGGCCAAAGCGTAATGTGCTTGCGCTGTAGTTGCAAGATAGCTACGCGGCTGCTGGGCCAAGGTTAGCAGCAATTCACTGGTCAAATAAGGATAATCGGTGGCAAGCAGTAAATAGTCATGGCACCGTGGTTGTGCTGCAGTCGCGGCGTATAAACCACCAAGTGGACCACAATCAGTAAAATCAGCGTGATCCACACAAATATGTACCTGCGGTAAGTCGATAAATAGGGTGGTTAGCGCAGCGGCATTTTGGGTGTTGGCAGCAACATAAATTTGGGTCGTTAGCGGCAACAATTTGTGTACAGCTAAAACCACATTTGGTTGTGTTTGCTCCGGTAAGACGGCCAAGGCTTTATCACGCCCAAAGCGGCGCGAATGACCGCCAGCTAATACGATTCCCGTCGGCTTATTTTGCGGCATCGTAAGTGAAATGGCCGCTTTTACCGCCATCTTTTTCCAGCAAATGGACGTCATTGATCACCATGCCGCGGTCGATGGCTTTACACATATCGTAGATCGTCAGTAGGCTGATCTGGCAAGCCGTCAGCGCCTCGATCTCAACGCCGGTGACGTGTTTGGTTTTGACGGTGACCACTGCAGTGATCGTATCTTGATCGTTATCGCTAAAGTGAATGTCGACGCCAGTTAAAGGAATCAAATGGCACATCGGAACTAAATTACTCGTCTGTTTGGCCGCCATAATACCGGCAACTTGGGCGACAGCGAGGACGTCGCCTTTTTTCATTGTACCAGCATGAATACGCGCTAATGTTTCCGGATGCATCGTGATTTGGCCGGTTGCTTTGGCAATCCGTGCAGTTACTTTTTTGGCGGTGACATCGACCATCCGTGCACGATTTTGATCATTGAAATGAGTTAATTCAGCCATTAAAATCCTTCTTTCTGCAAATAGGTCGTAAACCAAGCTTGGCGTTGTACGCTAGTGCTGAAATCTAAACAGGTACTGAACTCTGGGGTATGCAAGCTAGCGTATGCCGTAATGTGGCTTAATTGCTCAAAGTCGATCGGCCGTTCGCCAGGCCGTACTAACACGAGCTTAGGGTAGGCTGCCGCCTTGAAGCCTTCCAGTAGACAAAATTGCTCGGGCTGGGCGTAAGTGGCGATCAATTGCGCCGCAGTTGGCGGCCGAGTGATCTGCTGTTGTACCATCGTTGCCTGATCGGTTGCCAATAAAACGGTTTGCGCGCCAGCAGCAGTGAAACGAGCGGTATCAGTTCCAGCTTGATCCATTTGTGCATTATGCGCGTCATGCTTTAACACGCACACTGGCTGGTGCTGTCGCTTTAGAACGGCTAGAAAATCGTTGATCGCCGTGGTTTTACCGCTTTTCTTAAAGCCAACTATTTGAAGGGGAGCAACCATGTTTCCACCTCGGCATTTAAGGGTAGTGGTTCATGACTATGCGGTATCTTGAAGAGGCAAGTAGTCGATTGCAGATTGCCCAGTGAGCCGGATACATCGCTGCCATTTAGCTGAACTTGATAACGACCGTCGTTTAACTGATAGGTACCGCGCAAAATTTTATCGTAACCGTTAGTTTTAGGATAAATGCGGGCTAAGTTTGCGGTCACTTTCTGACAATGTGATGGCTGAGCAACAAAGCGCCGTAAAATTGGTTCAGCAAATAAGTAAAAGCCGGTGTAGCAAGCCCCCGGATTACCAGATAAGGCGATGATCAAGGTATTGTCATCAACAAAAGCGGTCGTAACACTGCCAGGCCGCATTTTTAACTTGTTAAATAATAACTGCTCTGAATTGCGGGCGGTAGTAGCTAAATAGTCAAAATCGCCGACCGAAACGCCACCATCAGTGATAACTAGGTCGTTGGTTTGCTTAAGTCGTTCTAAATTGGTTTGTAATAATTTATAATCATCGACTAATTGAACGGTTTCAGTGACGATCGCGCCGCTTTCTGCGACTAGATTAGCGATCAAAGGCCCATTACTATTAAAAATCTTACCTGGCTGTGGGGTGTCGCCAGGATTTAGTAATTCAGTGCCAGTCGTGATGATGGCAACGCGTGGTTGCCGGTAAACCTTGACTTCAGTGGTACCAAAGGCGGTTAGCAGACTGAGCCCACCAGGATTCAATTCGGTGCCAGCAGCGATCAGCAGTGCCCCTTGTTTAAATTCGGAACCGGCGGGGGTAATGTTGTCGCGGTCTTGGCTGACCATAATTTTCACCTGATCAGGTTGTTCAGGTACCGACCGCGTTTGCTCTAACATAATGACTTTAGCTGCGTTATCGGGAACAAAGGCACCAGTCATGATCCGTGCGGTTTCATTTTCACCTAGATCATGATCAAAGGTAGCGCCGGCTTGAATTTCGCCGACCACATGGAAATTTTTCGGGAAATCATGGTCATCGGCAGCACGAATGGCGTAGCCGTCATAACCAGAACGACGGAAATTGGGATAATCATACGCAGCTACGGCATCTTCGGCTAAAACGCGATGATTAGCGTCAGCCACCGGAATCGTTTCTACCTGTTGGGGTAATTTTAATGCGGCTAATTTTGCTTGTGCTTCTTCTAATGTAATTGGTTTACGACGTTCTAACATACAAGTTACCTACTTTCGTCTTTCAAATAACAAATGTTGCCATTCAGGTAAGATCAACTGCTGTAACGCGGTTTGGCAGGCATTGGTCGAACCAGGCAGCACAAAACAAAGTTGATCGCGAACATTAAAACCGGCTAGCGCCCGTGAAGCCAAGGCGCGCGTGCCGATCTCAGTAAAACTGATCTGCCGGAAATGTTCGCCAAAACCAGGGATCGTTACGGGCAATAAAGGTTCTAAAGCATCAAAAGTGACATCGCGTTGAGCGATACCCGTGCCACCATTGGTGATGATCATGTCAGGTTCCGTTAATTCTAATTGTAAAAATGCGCTTTGGATCGCCACGATATCATCAGGCACCACTAAGCGCTGGGTAACGGTGATCTCAGCGGTACCCAGCGCAGTGGCGATCGTTTGACCACTTTTATCATTATCTAAATTACGCGTATCACTGACCGTTAAAATTGCTGCCGTTGTCATTATGGCTGACCTTCTTTCTGTCGCGGCGCTTTGAGTAGCTGCCACAGCGCACGGTAATGCTGCTGTGCTTGTTGCTCATTTAGTTTATAAAGTTGCACTTTACCGGTTTTAAAGTAGCTAGCCGGTGCGTCGTGCCACTTAAAGGTGATCATGCTTGGTGTAACGCGATAAGCGACATGTTTAGCGGCTAAAGTGGCGGCTACCTCAGCAATACTACGTGTTTGCGGTAAATAAACTGACCAAGCATTGCTGCCACATAAGCGGCGCAACAACGTTTTATCATTTAACGTGATCGGTACCTGTTTGTGCTGGCAAACTGGGCAGTCAGCGCGTTTTTTCACTTTAAAGTGCTGCTGCGCTGGTGGCCAACAGCTAACCGTCGTCAATTGATCCAAGGCACCAGCGCCGCTGACAACATAGCGCAACGCCAACGAAACTTGGATGCTGGAAACCAGCGGAATCAGCGGTGTAGCGACGCCGAGAATGTCGCAGTCGCGCTCTTTTAACTTGGTGATATCGGGAAAGGCACACTCAAGGCACGGACCAGCAGTAGGATCAACCAGCATTAATTGGCCGGAAACGCCGGCACAAGCTGCAAAAACGAAGGGAAAGTGCTGATTGAGTGCCAAGCGATTAAGCAGGTCACGGACACTAAAATTATCACTACAGTCTAAGGCCAACGTCAACGGCTGCATTTGCGCCAGTAATTCGGGGCGCAGTTCCACCGGAAAAACATCAATGGTGACGTTGTGATTGATCTGGCGTAATTTAGCTGCTGCTGCATCGACTTTAAACAGTTCATTAGTGGCATCAGCTTCTGTGAAAAGACTTTGGCGCTGTAGGTTAGTTTCACTGACGGTATCAGGATCCACTAAATAGAGTGTACCGACACCGGCGCGCACCAACTGTTCAGCTGCATAAGTTCCTAAGGCGCCACAGCCGACGATCAGAATCGTGCTAGCGTTGATTTTAGCTTGACCAGCGGCGCCAATTTGTTTGACGCGCATTTGCCGATCATAACGTTCGATGACGCTCACCTCCGTGTGCATAGACAAAATGCATTGAAATAACTGCTAACTAATCCTTGAGCAAAAACAAAAAACCACTAGTTGAATACTCTTATTTTTAACAAAAATTTCTGTATTTTTCATAAAATTCGGGCAATTCCCTAATCGCAGTATAGCATTGTAAATGATATTGTGAATATTAGGGAAAAGTCTTACTTTTGTGCGCAACTTTTGCCGGAGAAGTTAGCTCGCGTTTGTGATTATATTTGGTATTAAGGTAGTTAAAAAATATTCAATGTGGAAACGTGTTGAAAAAAGCAAAATGACCTATCGCCGTATTAGCCAAACAACTAGCTAGGCGATACGTTCTATAATCTAAGCGCTTTTTTCAATACTTTAGTTCTGGAAGGGACGTGAATAATCGTGAAATCTCGCTTTTTTAAGCAAGTCGAGAAATTTAACGGCAGTTTTACGCAGCTGGAAGAAAATAATCGCCGCTGGGAAAAACTGTATAAGCAGCGTTGGGCCCACGATAAAGTTGTTCGAACGACTCATGGTGTCAATTGTACTGGCTCGTGTAGTTGGAACGTTTATGTGAAGCAAGGCATCATTACGTGGGAACATCAAGCGACTGATTACCCATCGTGTGGGCCAAACATGCCGGAATTTGAACCGCGGGGCTGCCCACGTGGCGCTAGTTTTTCGTGGTATGAATATAGTCCGGTACGGATCAAATATCCTTACATTCGTGGCAAGTTGTGGCAATTATGGACTGAAGCTAAGCAAAACGCGGCAGATCCAATTGCTGCTTGGGCGAGTATTGTTGAAGACAAAGAAAAGACACATTACTACAAGAGTGCCCGCGGTCATGGTGGCTTAGTTCGGGTGCATTGGGATGAAGCACTGGAATTGATCTCAACGATGCTGATCTATACATTGAAAAAATATGGCCCTGATCGGATCGCCGGTTTTTCACCGATCCCCGCGATGTCAATGATCAGTTATGCTTCCGGCGCACGTTTCCTTTCCTTGCTTGGCTCGGAAATGTTGAGTTTCTATGATTGGTACGCGGATCTACCACCGGCGTCACCACAAGTTTGGGGTGAACAAACCGACGTTCCTGAATCCAGTGATTGGTACAACAGCCAATATATTATGATGTGGGGTTCTAATGTGCCGTTGACCCGGACGCCGGATGCGCATTTTATGACTGAAGCGCGCTATCACGGGGCTAAGATCGTTGCCGTCAGCCCAGATTATGCGGAAAATGTTAAATTTGCCGATAACTGGTTGGCGCCACATCCAGGGACCGATGCTGCTTTAGCTCAAGGGATGACCCACGTCATTTTAAATGAATACTATCAAAAACGGCAGGAATCGCAATTTATCAATTATGCGAAACAATTTACCGATCTGCCATTCTTAGTTTTCTTAGACCCGAGTGCGGCTAATGATCATCACTTTACATCGGGGCGCTTTGTGCGGATCAGTGATTTATCTAGTGACAAGGTGGCTAACGCTGAATGGAAGCCAGTGGTCTGGGATCAAAATACCCAGCAGATCGTGGTACCAAACGGCACGGTCGGTCAACGGTGGGAAGATAATCGGCAGTGGAATCTGACGCTGCAGGATGACGCTGGCAATCCGATCGATCCTGAATTAAGTGTCGGTGCTGACAGTGAGAATGTCGTTGTTGATTTCCCAGTATTTGATCGGCAAGGCAACGCTGTTTTAGTTCGGCATTTACCGGTTCGTTCAATTACTTTAGCCAATGGACAGCAGAAATTAGTCACTACTGTTTATGATCTAATGATGAGTCAATACGGTATCAAGCGCACCGCCAATGATGATTTAGCGGCGCAAGGTTACGATGATGCCGCCAGCATTTACACGCCAGCGTGGCAAGAACAAGTTACCGGCGTTAAACAGAGCTTAGTCGTGCAGATCGCCCGTGAATTTGCCCAAAACGCCATCGATACTGGTGGTAAATCAATGGTGATCATGGGCGCTGGGATCAATCACTGGTTCAACAGCGATATGAATTACCGGACGATCATCAATATGCTGCTATTATGCGGCTGTGAAGGTGTTTCCGGTGGTGGCTGGGCCCATTATGTTGGTCAAGAAAAGTTGCGGCCAGCTGAAGGTTGGGCAACGATCGCCTTTGCCAATGACTGGCAACCTGGTGGTGCGCGCCAACAAAACGGCACGTCCTTCTTCTATTTTGCCAGTGATCAATGGAAGTACGATGAATTAGACAATCGGGCGCTGAAGTCACCGGTCAAAAAAGTGAAGCACAGTTACGATCATCCCGCGGACTACAACCAAATGGCGATCCGCCTAGGCTGGCTGCCGGGTTATCCGCAATTCGATCGTAATTCGCTGAACTTTACTGAACAGTACAAAACCACTGACATCGGTGAGCTCAGTCAAAAGGTGGTCCGTGATCTGAAGTCTGGCGACTTGCATTTTGCCGCTGAAGATCCCGATGCGCCACAGAATCAGCCGAAAGCAATGTTTGTTTGGCGCTCCAACTTATTTGCTTCTTCCGGTAAAGGCCAAGAATATTTCATGAAACACTTACTCGGTGCGGAAAATGGTTTATTGGCTAAGAGTAACGATAACTTTAAGCCGACAGAAATGAAATGGAATGATGAAACCATTGAAGGTAAGCTCGACCTGTTGGTTTCCTTAGACTTCCGGATGGTAACCACGCCGCTATACGCTGACGTGGTTTTGCCAGCGGCAACTTGGTACGAAAAGGAAGATCTATCGTCCACCGATATGCATCCCTTTATCCATCCGTTTAATGCGGCGGTCAGCCCACTATGGGAATCTAAGAGTGACTGGCAAACCTTTGCGGCGCTGGCACGAAAATTCTCGACGATGGCAGCCAAATACATGCCGGAACCAGTTTATGACTTGAAGACACAGCCGTTAGGACATGATTCTAAGGCAGAGATTTCCCAACCATTAGGTGAGATCAAGGATTGGAAGTACGGCGAAGTTGAACCAATTCCGGGCAAAACGATGCCAAGCTTGTCCTTAGTTAAGCGCGATTATACCCAAGTTTATTCGAAGTATGTTGCGCTAGGGCCACACGCTGATGGTAACGTCGGTGCGACTGGCTATTCATACAGCGTTAAGCCAGAATACGCTGAGTTACGTGATCGTAATTCAGTTTGGGACGACGGCATCAATGTCGATTGTCCAAAATTAGACCAAGATAAGAAAGTCGCTGAAGCGGTCTTACTACTTTCCAGTGCCACCAATGGTCACGTAGCACAACGGGCGTGGGCGGATGCTGAAAGTAAAACTGGACGTAAGCTACAAGATATCAGCGCTGGCCGTGCCGAGGAAAAGATCACCTTTAAGGCGATCACCACCGAACCACGCGAGGCGATCCCAACGCCTGTCTTTAGTAGCTCGAAGCATGATGGTGATCGCTATTCACCATTTACCTTGAATGTTGAGCGCTTAGTACCGTTCCGTACCTTAACTGGGCGGCAACAATTCTATCTTGATCACGAAACGTTCCAAGAATACGGTGAAGAATTAGCCACTTACAAGCCAACGCTGCCGCCGACGGTGATGGGACCTAAGGATACGAAGATCACACCGGAAGCTGATGAATTGACGTTGCGTTATATGACACCGCATGGTAAGTGGAACATTCACACGATGTACTATGATAATTTGGAAATGCTGACCTTGTTCCGGGGCGGCCCGAACGTTTGGCTCAGCCCACTAGACGCCGATAAAATTGGTATCAAGGACAACGATTGGTTGGAACTTTACAACCGTAATGGGGTCGTTACTGCACGGGCAGTGGTCAGTCACCGGATGCCGGAAGGCTCGATGTATATGTACCATGCTCAAGATATGGAAATCCAGGAACCATTATCGACGATCACGGGTAACCGTGGTGGTAGCCATAATGCGCCAACCCAGATCCACATCAAACCGACGCAAATGGTTGGGGGCTACGCGCAATTAAGTTACGGCTTCAACTACTATGGTCCGATCGGTAATCAGCGTGATTTGTACGTTAAAGTCAGAAAATTAAAGAAGGTGAACTGGAATGAGGATTAAAGCACAGATCGGTATGGTCTTAAACTTAGATAAATGTATCGGCTGTCATACGTGTTCGGTCACGTGTAAAAACACTTGGACCAACCGTCCCGGCGCAGAATACATGTGGTTTAACAACGTTGAAACTAAGCCCGGGGTCGGCTACCCGAAACGTTGGGAAGACGAAAGCCATTATCACGGTGGCTGGGAACTTAATAGCAAAGGCAAGCTACAACTGAAGGCCGGCAACAAACTTAACAAGATTGCTTTAGGTAAGATTTTTTACAATCCTGACATGCCAGAGCTTGATGATTACTATGAACCGTGGACTTATGACTACCAAACGCTTTTTGGCCCAGAAAAGAAACATCAGCCAGTTGCGCGGGCAAAGTCACAGATCACCGGCGAATATATGGATCTTAAAACTGGCCCCAACTGGGACGACGATTTAGCAGGTTCGCCGGAATACTTGCAACAAGATCCGAATATGGCAAAAATTGAAACGGATATCAAGGCTAATTTTGAACAAGCCTTCATGATGTATCTACCACGGCTATGTGAGCATTGCTTAAATGCACCTTGTGTCGCTTCATGCCCATCTGGTGCTATGTACAAGCGTGACGAAGATGGTATCGTGTTAGTCGATCAAGAACGCTGTCGTGGCTGGCGTTTCTGCATGACTGGCTGCCCATATAAGAAAGTTTACTTCAACTGGCGGACGAATAAAGCTGAAAAATGTACCTTCTGTTATCCACGGATCGAAGAAGGCATGCCAACAGTTTGTGCTGAAACTTGTGTCGGCCGGATTCGTTACATTGGCGTGATGTTGTATGACGCTGATCGCGTTGCGGAAGCAGCCGAAGAACCCGATGATTCTAAACTGTACGAAAGCCAACTGAGCTTATTCTTGGACCCTAACGATCCAGCAGTGATCGAACAAGCCTATGCTGACGGCATTAGCGATGAAATGATTACCGCTGCCCAGAATTCACCGATTTACCGGATGGCCGTTACGGAAAAAATTGCCTTCCCATTGCATCCCGAATATCGGACAATGCCAATGGTTTGGTACGTGCCGCCTTTGTCACCAATCATGAACTACTTTGAAGGCCGCGATTCGATCAATAACCCAGAAATGATTTTCCCAGGGATCGATGAAATGCGTATTCCTGTTGATTATTTAGCTAGCCTATTGACTGGCGGCAACACGGAAGCCATCAAAGCAGCGCTATACAAATTAGCGATGATGCGGCTTTACATGCGGGCACGGACTAGCGGTAAAGATTTCGACACGGAAAAATTAGGTCGCGTTGATCTAACTGAACGTAGTGCGACTTCTTTATATCGCTTACTCGCAATTGCCAAATACGAGGATCGGTTTGTCATTCCAACTAACCATAAAGAACAAGTTGAAGATGGTTATGATGAACAAGGGACATTAGGTTATGACGAATGCCAAGGTTGCAGCTTAGCACCGCAACATAGCAGTATGTTCCGCAAGGCTGAGGCCGGCAAGTCAACGGCAGAAATCTATGCCGAAACATTCTATGGGGGGATCTGGCGTGATTAATATTGAACGCGTGGACCAAATGCGGCCCGGCTTCGTCTATTTTTCGCACTGGTTAGATTACCCCAGCGACGAATTATTGCAGCCAACGTTGGTCGCTGACTTTGCCCGCGACTATCCGGAAACACCTAATAAAGCAGCGTTAGTCGCTTGGATCAAACAATTACAACAAAAGTCATTGTTTGACCTGCAACAAGAATATTCAAATCTTTTTGACCTGAATAAGCGTTTTACGCTATATTTAAGCTATTATCGCTACCAAGACTCTCGGGAACGCGGGCAACTGTTAGCAAAATTAAAAATGTTGTACGAAATGTTTGGCGTCTCCGTTGAGGGTGACGAGCTAGCTGATTATTTTCCATTGATGCTGGAATTTTTGACCTATGGTAATTGGGATCAAGATGAACGGCAACAAGATATTGGGCTTGTGTTCCAAGTCATTGAAGACGGCACTTACAATTTACTGAAAAATGAAGCCGAATATGCTGGCGAAGCCTATCTCGAATTGATTCGCTTACTGCGGCAAGAATTTAAATCCTGCATCGGCGCACAACAGGAGGTGTCATAGATGATCGCGAGCCATCCGTTTCAATTTTTCTTGTGGAGTATTTATCCGTATCTCATGCTGGGATCATTTTTCTTCGGCACGATCATCCGCTTTGCCTTTTTCCACCCAACCGTTACTGCCAAATCCAGTGAACTGTTGGAAAAAAAGACCTTGATGATCGGTAGTATTATGTTTCACGTCGGCATTATCGGTGTATTTTTTGGCCATATTATCGGCGTGTTGATCCCAAAAGCCTGGACGGACGCACTGGGGATCAGCGATGAATTTTATCATCACATTATCGCCATGCCAGCCGGTGCTTTCTTCGGGATCTTGGCCACGGTCGGGGTATATATCCTTTGTTTCCGTCGCTTTCATGATCACCGGGTGTTCCACGCTAGCTCAACGGGTGATCTAGTGGTGATCGTCGCATTGACCGTGGAGATCACACTGGGGATGCTATCTTCCTTTGTTGCGGGGCCGATCAATCCTGATTTTAATTATCGGACGTCCTTGGCAATTTGGGCGCGGCAGATCTTCATGTTCCATCCTGATTTCCGCTTGATGCTGCAAGTGCCACTAATGTTCAAGATGCACGTTATCTTCGGCTTTATGATTTTTGGCGCCTTCCCGTATACGCGCTTGGTTCACGCGTTGGCCTTACCATGGCAATACGTTTACCGTCGTTTCATCGTGTATCGACGCCGGCCACAGATTTAATCACATTTAGGACGGTCACCGCTAAAATAGCGATCGCCGACTTTCTGTTTGTTATCTGCAAACAGTTAAGTTGGTGGTCGCTATTTTTTAGTAACCGAATACAAATTAATCGTTTCTATTTTAGATTTAGACTTGACTTAGAATGATTATCATTTAGAATAAAGGTTGCAGGCAATTAAATTTTAGGAGGCTACCATATTTTGTCATTAGTTGGAAAAAAAGTTGGCGAATTTAACGCACATGCATATCGGCAAGGTGAGTTTGTTGACGTTTCAGATAAAGATTTACTCGGTCATTGGAGTATTATCATGTTTTATCCAGCGGATTTCTCATTTGTTTGTCCGACTGAATTAGAAGATCTTCAAGATAATTACGCACAGTTACAATCATTGGGTGTTGAAGTTTATTCCGTTTCCGCGGATACACACTTTGTACATAAAGCGTGGCACGATGATTCCGAAGCAGTTGGTAAAGTCGAATACACTATGATCGGCGATCCATCACAGAAAATCATCCGCTTATTCGATGTTTTAGATGAAGAACAAGGCCTTGCTCAACGGGGGACGTTCATTCTTGATCCTGAAGGTGTCGTTCAAGCCATGGAGATCAACGCTGATGGTATCGGCCGTAACGCTGGTGAATATTTGAATCGGATCAAGGCTGGCCAATATGTGGCCGCGCATCCGGGTGAAGTTTGCCCAGCTAAGTGGAAAGAAGACGAAGCCACACTGACGCCTGGCTTGGATCTTGTCGGTAAAATTTAGCGTCGTTAGCTGAAAGAAGTTGCTTTGTTAATTACGTTTTAGAGTAAAGCATGTTAAAAGGCCGCGAGTTCGGCCTTTTTCGATAGAAGTAAATCTTCAAGGAGGTTTTACAGCGATGGCAATTGATGCAACAGTTAAGCAACAACTGGTTGGTTACTTAAAATTATTAGAGCATGATGTGGTGATCACCACCGATCTAGGGACCGATCAGCGTTCGCAAAAAGTCAGTGACTTTGTAAATGAAGTCGCAGCGTTGACGCCACGGATCACCGTTGTCAGTGGCAAACTAAAACGACAACCAAGTTTTGCGCTTGATCAAGCGGGTCAAGCTAGCAGCGGGATTGAATTTGCTGGGGTACCATTAGGACACGAATTCACGTCATTTGTGCTGGCGTTACTTCAGGTTTCCGGTCACGCACCAAAAATTAGTGCGGCGACGAAACAGCGGATCACCGCTATTAACACGGATTTACATTTTGAAACTTTTGCCAGTCTAAGCTGCCATAATTGTCCCGATGTGGTACAAGCGCTGAATATTATGAGCGTGCTCAATCCACACGTCAGTCATACGATGATCGAAGGTGGCATGTATCAGGATGAAGCCACGGAAAAGAATATCTTGGCTGTGCCGACGGTCTTTTTAAATGGTGAAGAATGGCATAATGGCCGAGCAACGTTGGAAGAACTAGTTGATAAAGCTGCTGGCGCTGCACCGCAGCATGTTGCTAGTGATTGGACTGACCAACAATTTGATGTCGTGATCGTTGGTGCTGGCCCAGCAGCTGGCAGTGCAGCAATTTATGCCGCACGTAAAGGGATCTCGACAGCAATTGTAGCCGATCATTTTGGCGGCCAACCACTGGATACGTTGGGTATCGAAAACTTAGCTGGTACCGACTATGTTGAAGGTGAGCAGCTGATGGCCAATATTCAAGCGCAAGTTGAAAAGTACGGCGTCAAAGTACTGACAGGCCAACGGGTTGAACAGATCGTCAAAAATGATGTGGTCGAATTGACTTTAGCCGCTGGCGATGTGCTTAAAGCTAAAACAGCGATCATCGCAACTGGTGCGCAATGGAAGACTATTGGCGTTCCCGGCGAAGCTGAATTTAAAAACAAAGGCGTCGCCTACTGCCCACATTGTGATGGTCCATTATATGCCGGTAAAGAGGTTGCCGTGATCGGCGGCGGTAATTCTGGCATTGAGGCAGCCATTGATTTGGCTGGCATTTGTCAGCATGTGACCGTGCTTGAATTTGCACCTGAACTAGGCGCGGATAGCGTTTTGCAGGCTAAAGCCAATGCGGCAACTAACATTACGCTGCTCACCAACGCCGCCACCAAAGAAATCACTGGTGCGGGCCGGGTTAACGGTCTAACTTATACGGATCGTGCCACCCAAACGGAACATCATTTGGATCTAGAAGGGGTCTTCGTGCAAATTGGGTTAGTACCAAATACGGACTGGGTCACTGCGCCGATCGAAGTCAACGCGCATCATGAAATCGTTACGGATGCACGCCAAGCAACCAATGTTGACGGTATTTTTGCCGCCGGCGACTGCACTGATTCGGCTTACAAGCAGATCATCATTGCGATGGGCGCCGGTGCAACCGCAGCCTTAAGCGCTTTTGACTATTTGGTTAGAACCAGCGTTAAAGCTGAAAAAGTCATGGCGTAATTGCTAAAAATCACTTGGTAGTGCAACTGACTACCAAGTGATTTTTTTAATAGCGCAATGTCAAATGGTGATCCGGCAAATTATGATCACCATTTAATGTGCCTAAGGGGCCGCTTAACTGTGAATCATGGGCCGCCAATTTGTAGCCTGACGTTTGCTTCAGTTTCGCTAATTGTGGGGCCGTCATAAAGTCATTGCCGGTTTCGAAGCGCCAATTGGCATTGATCAAGAAATTAATTTCGACATTTGCTTGCTGCTTAGTTAGCCTATGATTGGCGTTGATGTGCTGCGCTACCATGTTGTCATTCATTTGCTGGAACAACTTTTTCAAGTGGCGTTGATAGTGAACCAATGACGGCTGCTGGCGCTGTTTGGCGGTCAGGTAAGGCGTCAGCTTGAGTTGCCGTGTTTGGTAGTGTAGTTGGTGTGGCGTCGATGTTACCACGCCATAACTGGCCGGAGTCATAGAAAAGCTACCGCTAACGATCTCAATTGTGGCGTGCTTTTGCTTCGGCGCAGCCATAATATCTTGCGCGTGAATGTGGCCAGAAAATAAGACTGGCACATGATACCGATTCAGGATGTGCCGCAACGCAGCGGCATTATCCAGGACCCAACCTTGCTTCATCATTGAATGGGCATAAAGATTGTGGTGTGTGAACACCAGCGTTTGCTGGCCAGCGGCTTTAGCGCTATGTAGTTGACCTTCGAGCCACAGCAGCGTACTCTGTTTCAATTTTCCACCCGTATTCGGCGCGTCAGTTGAGGTGTGGGTTGGATAAGTATTATCGTCCAACAATAATAGCCGGTAACGTTTATTCAAATTAACCGCGTAGCTCAGTGAATCATTATCGACGGCGCAAGCATTTTGATAACCGTCAGCAAAAATCTGGCGCCAAGCGCTGGGACTGATCTGGGGAGTGGGGCTTTGCTGCTTGCCGGAAAATTTGCGCGCCCAACCGCCATTAATATCATGATTACCGGGGATGATCAGCAGGTGAATGCCAGCTTTTTGCAGTGGCCGCAGCCGGCGGGCTAAACTTTTTGCACTGGCTAATTCACCGTTAAACGTTACGTCGCCAGTGATGATCACTGCCGTTGGCCGCTTTTTTAAAGCCGTTTGGACTAAGGCATGCAAGGCAACTGGCTGGTCGGTCAAGTCTTTGCCAGCTGCGGTCTGGGTGATCTGCTTAAAAGCCGCCTGCTGGTCGTGTAAGCTGGGCGCAATAAAATGTGGGTCCGACAGCACCCAAAAACTCGGCTTAGTATTGTTAGTTAAATCGTGGTCAGCGGCTTGTGTGGTTGTTAAACCTAAAGCCAACAAGCAGCCTGTGATCAACATAGTTAAAATAATCGTTGCCCGGCGCACGGCCGTCACCTCCTTGCGTTTATTGTAGAAAATTAACTGGCTAAACACAAATGCCGCTATTGCCTAAGCTAAATTATTATTCTACACTTAGTGTTATTAACTTTAATGAAAGACCGTGAGCAAATGCAAAAAGTCGGCATTATTGGTGGCTTAGGCCCGGAAGCAACGATGATGTATTATCGCGCAATTATTAGTCAGTTTCAACAACATCAAGGCAATCAAACGACATTACCAGAATTAATGATCAACAGTGTGAATATGTACCAAATGTTTGCCTGGCTAGAAAAAGAAGATTACACTGCGGTGGCCAATTATTTATCCCAGGCTGCCCAGCAATTGGCTGCCGCTGGCGCTGATTTTGTGGTCATGTGTGGGATTACACCGCATATCGTGTTTGAGCAAATTCAGCAGCCGGTACCGCTGCTAAGCATGGTAACGGCCAGCTGCCAACACGCGCAAAAATTAGGTCTGAAAAAACTTGGTTTACTGGGAACTGAATTCACGATGCAACACGACTTTTTTAAACGCGCCTTTCGTGACGCTGGCATTGAAGTGATCACGCCAAATTCACAGCAGCAACAATTTATTCACCATAAAATCGTAACTGAGCTGGAAAACGGAATTGTTAAACCAGCGACACGACAGGATTTTTTAGCCATTATTAAGCAATTGCAGTTCGAGCAGCAGATCGATGGCGTTGTTCTTGGTTGCACCGAATTACCTTTATTATTAAAAACAACGGATGTGGCATTACCATTGTTAGATCCGGCGGCCATCCATATTGCGGCGATCGTGGCCCAAATTTTCAGTTGACTGCAGAAAACGTAATGTTTTTCTTGATGGGCCACCACAGCCACAAAAACGGCTATAATAGAACATGATCAGTTAATAGGCGACCATACAGTATAAACTATTTTTGGACCTAAATTAGGAGGAACTTACGCAATGTCACTCATTACATTAAAATCAGCTCGCGAAATTCGTGGGATGCAAAAATCAGGTGCCGTTTTGGCGGGGATGCACCTTGGCCTACGCAAAATTATCAAGCCGGGTATTTCTAGCTGGGATATTGAAAAATTCGCGCTACGTTATTTGGCTGAAAATAACGCTAAACCAGAGGAAAAGGGTTTTGAAGGCTACGAATACGCCACTTGTGTCAGCATCAATAATGAAGTTTGTCACGGTTTTCCGCGCAAGGATGTCCTGTTGAAAGACGGCGACTTAGTTAAAGTTGATACCGTCGTTTCTGTCGATGGCTATATGTCAGATTCCTGCTGGGCCTACGCGGTCGGCGAAGTCAGTGATGAAGTCAAACATTTGATGGCAGTTACGAAAAAGGCACTTTACCTCGGAATCGATCAAGCCGTCGTCGGCAATCGCGTCGGCGATATTGGCCATGCGATCCAAACTTATGTTGAAGATGAGCAGGGTTACGGCGATGTGCGTGAATACGTAGGGCACGGCATTCAACCAACGATGCACGAATCACAAGATGTTCCCGGTTATGGTAAAGCAGGCAAAGGCTTGCGTTTACGGGCCGGCATGACGATCACCATCGAACCAATGGTTAACGTTGGTGACTGGCGCTGCGATAGCTCTGCGCCCGATGGTTGGACCGTGACCACTGAGGACGGCTCACTTAGCTGCCAATATGAACATACGTTAGTGATCACCGATGATGGTCCGAAAATTTTGACCTCACAGGATCCAGAATACGATGCTAAATATTTACTCAAATAAGTTTTAACGCACTGACGCGGTTATGTCAGTGCGTTTTTTTATTGATAGCGTGCAATCATTGTTTGTAATTGCTGCAAATAGCTGTTTTTGAGTTGTTCTGGATATTCGATAGTGACGTGCTCGCCAAAGGTGATCAGATAGTGGGTCATGTAGGCCAGTTCTTCTTGATTATAGCTGCCGGTGATATACGGGACCTGATCAATCGTTTCTAAGGTCATGTTCGGATAATTATTTTTTAAAAAGAGTTCCTTGCCGAAGGCGGTCAAGCGGCATTTAAATGGAATATCGTGATAGTGCTGTTCGTAATCTCGTTGTAACTGACTTAATTCAGCCTGAGAGTAGGCGGCGGTATGGGCATGATCAATTGCCAATTCAGTCATGTAGTCGCAGCGATACGTACCCCAATGTTTTTTCTGAAGATCGTAGGCACTGCAGAACCAAATTCCATTGCGATAAAAGAGTTCATAGATCTGTAGCTGCGTTGTTTCCGGCGTATATTGCGTATAAGTCACAGTAACGATTTTATTTTCCAAAATTGCTTGTGTGATCGATGCCAAGTTCGCCGGTGTATTGATCGGCGCCACATTATAATAATGAATCACGTCGAGTACTTTAGTGATATCAGCTTGTTGTGCCACCGGCATCGTCGCCAATAATTTTTGCCGGATCTGTGGATATGATTTCTCACAAGGGGTACTTGAGAGTGAATTCAACGCCTCTAAGGCAAAAAAGATGGCGCGGATCTCTTCTTCATTAAAATAAATCGGCGTTAATAATTTCTGACTGATCAAGTGGTAGCCACCATGCCGACCATTTTCCACGTAAAATGGTAGACCTAAAGTTTCCAGTTCGGCGATATCACGTAAAGCAGTTCGTTTGGAAATATTAAATTTGGTCATTAGATCGTGTAATTGAAAGACATGCTTAGCGCTGAGAAAAATAAGTTCTTGATTTAACCGTTCCGATTTTTTCATGGCTAACTCCTCGATTTAAAGGTGCCATGTTTTGGCGCCTTTTATATTTATACTCATTGTAACAAATGAAGAGGAGTGCTAACATGCAAACATTAATTATTAATGCACAACCAGATTTAACTAATAAAGCCCATTTTTCAACTAAGCTACAGGAAATGTTCTTGACTAAATTTGCGGCACAATTTCCAGAAAGCACAGCGACGATTTTAAATTTATACGATACACAAATTCCGCGGATCGAAGCAGCACAGTTACTCAAGGTTTGGGAGCAAGGTGCTACCTTATCATCAGAAGAAGTCGCATTAGCGCAAACCTCGACCGCATTATTAGCGCAATTTAAGGCCCATCACCGTATTGTGATCGTGTCACCGCTGCATAATTTTAACGTCACCTCACGTTTAAAAGATTATCTCGACAATATTTTGATTGCGCGGGAAACGTTTAAGTACACTGACGATGGGTCAGTCGGCTTAATGACTGATGATTATAAAGTACTGTTATTGCAAGCTAGCGGCTCAATTTACACGAATGATGATCGTTACACGTCACTGGAATTCTCGCGGTTTTATTTACAGAAGATGTTCGAAGAAATCATGGGTTTTGATCAATTCTACATTGCCCGCGCCCAAGGCACCGCTACTTTACCGGTCAAGCAAGTTCTAGCCAGTGCGGCCGCCGATCTCGATTCAGTCTTTACCCAATTTTACGCGTAAGCAAAAGGCCAAGAAAAGTGTTTTCTTGGACTTTTTAATGCATTTATTTAATTTGATACGTTGTATCCAACAGTTCAACTTTAGCGCGCAAGCCAGCGGTTAAATAGATCTGCTGATTTTTAGTCACGTAAATAGCGGCTAAATTCGGCTGTTGTGCGATCAATTTAGTACTGCTTAAGCCTTGGTAAAAGGCGATTGTCGTCCAAATATCAGCGGTCAGTGAGTCTGGGGCAATGATGGTCACGCTAGCTAAATTATTGGCGATCGGGTAGCCAGTTTGACTGTCGAACATATGATGATAATCGTGACCGTCAATTTGCAGATGACGCTCATAAATACCGGAAGTGACCACCGCCGCGGCCCCAGTGGTTAAGCGTAGGATCACATGGCCACGTTGCTGTTGTGGCGATTGAATGCCAACGCGCCACTGCTGCTGGCCAACTAATAGAATATTGCCACCGAGATCGATAATCCCTTCAGCCACGCCTCGTTGCTGCCATAATGTACGGATCGCATCGGCAATATAGCCTTTGGCGATGGCACCGAGGTCAAGTTCCATACCGGGTTGCCGCAGCCAAACGCTTTGCTGCTGATCATTTAGTACGATTTGTTGCGGATCGATCAATGGCAATTTAGCGGCAATCGCTTCTGGACTAGGTTTACGGGCATCGCTAAAACCGATGTGCCATAATTTAACTAGCGGACCGATGGCGGCATTGAAGCCTAAAGCTTGTTGACTGACCTTGACCGCTGTTTTGACCAATTGATAGGTCAACGTTGAAACTTGAACTGCGTGCCGACCGGCGGCATGATTGATCGTCATTACTTCTGACTGTGGCCGATTAACGGTCAGCACATCTTCATAATGTTGGATCAAATGGTAAGCCGCTTCAATATCAGCTACCGTTGCCGGCGCAAAAACAGTTAAGTTGATCAAGGTGCCGAGCGCAAAATAACTTTTCTTAATTGGTTGCATTGTTTATGCGTGGACGGTTTTAGCTAAGGCATTTTTAACGGCGCTCTTGATCGCGTTGCTGGAAGCTGAGGCACCAGAAACCGCATCAACATCGTAGCTATTGGCTGCAACCATTTTAGCTGGTAATTGTTCGACTGCTGCTTTGCCGACATCTTCACTTTCACTTTGTTTAACGACTTCAACTGCTTGGATCTTATCGTCAGCGTAAGTGACACGAACAACCACTTGGCCACCAATACCGGCTTCACTGACACCTAAATATTGGTTGGGGCCGACACTGATACCAGCTAATGAATCCTCACTGCTTAAATCATTGCCGCCAAGATCGACGTTAGCGGTTGTTGTTACTGGCGCAACCGTCGTTTCACCTTTGGCTTTTGCGGCATTTTCACCGGCAATTTTACCGAAGATCAAGCATTCGGCTAAGTTACTGCCACCGGCGTATTGGTTAGCGTTGGCGCCACCAAGTTCACCAGCACCGTATAAATGCGGAATTGGTTGTTGCTTTGTGTTTAAGATTTCTGCTTTTGCGTTGCGCCGTGGACCGCCTTGAGTGTTCAACATGCCGGATTCTAATTTAACAGCATAGTATGGACCAGCAGCGAAAGCCCGCATCGTTGCAGCATCACGATGCTGACTGTAGTCAACACCATTTTTGGCAAAACTATTAAATTCAGTCACGGTTTGTTGTAAAACGTCAGGGTTCAATTGCGTTTGCGCCGCTAAATCAGCCAAGCTATCTGCTTTGATCACACGACTGAAGAAATCAGGATCAGGTAATTGTTTTGCGGCCTTAAATTGATCATATTGTTTTTGATCGAAAATCAAATAAGGATGATCTTGCGCTGTTGGGATCCGCCAAGTACCGTGATCATACAAGCGACCGTGGCGGTTGGCTTCATCTTCACGGAAGTAACGACTACCATCGTCACCGACCACAAAAATACTGCCGGTGTACAGATCAGGCCAAGGCGCTAAAATTAATTTGCCTCGTTCGCCGGGATGGGTGGCAAACGTCATACCGGAAAGCAGGCCTAAACCTTCATAACTCTTCATATGCCACATGTCAGCGCCAATTTCTTCGGCCATTTTAATGCCGTCGCCTTGGTTATACAAAGTGCCGATCGGTGCCAAATGTGGGGCGCCTAAATAATCTTGGATTGCTTGCTTGTCAGTTTCAAAACCGCCGCAAGCCAAGACGACCCCGTTTTTAGCCTGTATGTTGACGCTTTGACCGTTACGCTTGATCGTGACCCCAATGATTGCTTTTGTAGTTGGATCTTGAATCAAATGTTGCGCTGGAGAAGCTAACCAAACATCGATATTTTGGTTGCGGTCAACAACGTGTTGGCGTAAGTTTTTCCATAAAGCAGCGTCGAAGAAACCTTCGTGCACGGTGGTTAGATCAAATGTATCGGCACCTTCATATTCCGGATATTCAGGCGCTAAGCCTTTAGCTACTTCGCCACGAGAACCATTTTTGTAGGTGTCGTTGTAGCTAACTGGTTCAACATCGAGGTAATCGCGGAAGTATTGGCGCATATTGACCATACCGTGAACGTAGGTCTGCAATAAGTCAGAATCTAAATCAATTGGACCGAGCATGGCTTTATAGTAAGCCAGCATTTTGTCGTAGTCGGAGCCAGTAGCAACGACTTGGCCAGCGTAGCGGACATTGCCGCCTTCGTGACCTTCTGGAGCGGCATCGGTCAATAAGACTTTCGCACCGTTATCAGCGGCAAAGCGGGCGGCAGTTGCACCAGCAGCACCGAAACCAATAACGATGACATCATAGGCACCATTCCAAGTTGTTTTTGCAGCCAATTTTGGGGCTTCCTTTCGATATGTGTGATTGATCACACGAGCAAAATCAAGATAATGCGTGAAACATTCTTCTAAAAAGCTGATCGTTTGGGCGTCTTTTAACTGTTGGTCGCCGTCAAAGGCTTCCTTAACGTGACCCAGTAAGAATTCATTGCCAGGTAAGACGATCGCACCGACACCAGGTGAATCTAAAATTTGACGCAAATGTTGCTGCGCCCGTGAAGTGCCTTGAGGACCATACGAGGCACCGACGATCATGACTGGTTTATGGGTCAGTGGGTGCACCTTGCAAGACAGCCACTCGATCGCACTTTTAAGGGCTGCTGGAATAGAATGATCATATTCCGGAGTGGCGATGATCACGCCATCAGCAGCGTCAATTTTTGCGGCTAATTGAGCCACGCTGCCAGGTGTTGGCGTGACGATATTTTCATTGAATAATGGTAATTGATTAATTTCACAAATTTCGATCGCGTGCTGCGCACCGAAGTGTTTTTGCATGTATTGGAGCAAAATACGATTGGTTGAATAGTCCGCATTTGTACCAACGATACCAATAAATTTCATTGAATAACCCTCTTTGATAGTGATTTTTGAGCCAAAGATTTCTGATGTTATGGACGCTGACCTTACTGGTGGCGGCAATCACGCTTATCAAAAACATGGCTTTGTAATATATTCTATAAACGATATAACGTGTTTTCATGCACGGAAAGTAATATCTTTTTTGAAGATCATTAGGATTAAATTAACCTTCATTTTCTATACTAGTCCATTTCAATAAATTGTGAAATAATTATTTTGTGTTAAAGTTATGCTATTTTTGGCATATAATGAATTTATCTAGTGGAATGAGGTGAACGGGCATGACACCATTAGCAAAAGATAAACAGTTTATCGCGATTTTAGAGATGGTGGCTAAATTGGGTAATATTACTGCAGCCGCTGAGGCATTATTTATGACTCAACCAGCCGTCAGCAAAATTATTCAGCAACGGGAAAATCATTTGGAAACGCGCTTGATCGAACGGCGCCATCATCCACTGCAATTGACTTATGCGGGCGAATATTATTTACAACGACTACAGCATATTACTGCTCAATATGATTCACTGTATCATGGCCTGGCCACGCTAAATGAAGCAGGGCACGGGCGTTTGACGATCGGTGTGACCCAGTCATTAGGGGCGCAGATCTTGCCCCAACTATTACCGCAGTACCACGCTACTTACCCCAATGTGGAGTTGCGTTTGGTCGAATATCCTAGCAGTGAAGTAGAAAATGAACTGGCTAATGACAATTTAGATTTATATATCGGCGTTTTACCAGTGGATAATCATAAAATTCACTATCAATTGTTTGAGCGCGAGCCGATTTATTTGCTGGTACCACCTAGCCACCCGGCATACCGTAAGCCCACCAAGGCAGTGACGGTGATCAATGATTGCCGCGATTTAATTGACCGGCAGCCATTAATTTTGGAAAACGAAAATTCAGGCTTTCAACGTTTGATCGCAGAATATTTAGCCAAAAATAATATTGATCCACAAATCGTTTTACGCACGGCCAGTTTGGATACGGGGATCAAATTGGTGCAGCACAACTTCACTGCCGCAACGTTTGTACCGTACTCGGTTTGGCAGAGTCATCCAGCAACAGCAGCATTAGCAACTTATCAATTAGCGACCACGGAGTTACAAAGCGAAACAGTGATCGCTTATAAACGTGACCGCCTGCTGACGAAGCAGGAAAAGGCATTTATCGATTTGGCAGTGGCAGTTGGGCGAGGAGTTTAGCAAATTTATAGTGTGGTGTATTTCGCATGATTTGCTGAAAGTAACGTTGATATTTAAATTATGCGTATCTCTAGCTATGCATAATTGTAATAGATAACCATAACAAATAAGTATGTTGTTGGGTCAAAGTTGTGGCTTACAATATATGTATAAATGTTATTTAACTACAGAAGGAGAAATGTTTATGCCTGAAACTAAAGTAGCAGCGCTGGAAGCAACTTGATCTGATTTCAAAACTTTTCATCATACTATAATCAAAAGAAGAGCATTACGACCAGATGATGTGGCAATTGACATTAAATATTGTGGAATTTGTCACTCAGATATCTCAATCGTTGAAGGAATTGATAGTATCTTTAAGCGCCCAATTGTGCCAGGGCACGAAATATCGGGAATCGTTAGTGCTATTGGCCAAAACGTTCATAAGTTTAATGTTGGCGATCGAGTAGGTGTAGGTTGTTTTGTTGATTCGTGCGGCAAATGTAAATATTGCCAAGCCGGCGAAGAACAATTCTGTGAAAAGGGCGTTATTTCTGTATTTGTTGGCGATGATTATGCTGGTAATCAATCAGAAGGCGGCTACTCTCAATCTATCATTGTTAAAGATCGCTTTGTTTTATCAATTCCCGATAAGCTAGATTTAGCTGAAGCTAGCCCGTTACTTTGTGCTGGTATCACAACATATAATCCTTTAAAACGTTATGGTATAAAGAAAGGATCTAAAGTGGCGATTGTTGGTTTAGGCGGATTAGGTCATATCGCTACCCAGTTTGCTAATAAGATGGGTGCGGAGGTTACAGTGATTGGACACTCAGAATCAAAAGCCAACGAAGCAAAAGAATTTGGCGCTAAAGCGTATGAGATACTAAAAACGCCAGAAGATTTCACTCGCTTGGATGGTCAATTTGATTTTCTTCTTAGTACAGTTGCGGTTAAGCTAGACTGGAATGAGTATTTTAAATTATTGAGCGTTAAAGGCATTGCTTGCAGTGTTGGCTTGCCTATCGAAAACCAAGAATTTAGTTTACAAGCGATGTTTAATCGGCAGAATACGTTAATCGTATCGAATGTTGGCGGGATCGCGTTGACGCAAGAAATGTTAAATTTTGCAGCGGAAAATGATGTTCATCCTAAAATAGAAATGATCGGTATTGATGATGTACCAGCCGCATATGAACGCATTCTGAATAGTGATGTTCACTATCGGTTCGTTATAGATATGAGTACTTTGAAGAAATGATGTGGGTCAGTTTGCTAACAGATGTTTGTCGATTTTAAAGTCACTGTGTGAACGGAAAAATTAGCGTAAAAATAACGGTGCAGCAGAATCTAATTAGATTTTACGGTTCTATACTTTTTCCTGTTGATAGCTTACTTAACATGGTAATCTATTAGCAGGATTTTTTAGTGCAAAATAAAAAAGGCCCATAAGCCTCGCACCTAAAAAATCCACCCACTACAGCATCATTTTTAAAGGACGTGAAAACTTATGGACCCTGTAGATAATAATATAAAATTTGCGCTCAGTATTAAAGACCCAAATGTAGTTTTTTACAAATATAACTATCAAGTGATTAAAGCTAAGCGCGCAAAAGTATATATAGCCACGGTTAAGTTCGACCAGAAACATTGCGCTAACTGTGGCTTTTGCGAGCTAAGTCATAATGGACACTACGTATCACGCGTGACCTATCTGGCAGCGAATGCGAGTGAACCAGTTTATTTAGAACTCCATAAAGAACGCGTCATTTGTCGTAATTGTAAAGCGTCGTTTATGGCTACTTCTGATGTGGTAGACAAGTACTGTTGTATCTCCCGAGCCACGCGTCAGAAAGTGTTTATGAGTCTACAAGACGACCGCACTCAAGCTAGCATTGCGATCGATGCCGGCATATCAGCTAGCACTGTCTGTCGTTACTTAGACAACTATGATGACTTATTTCGCAGAAATCTTAACTATCTACCGGTTCATCTCGCCATGGATGAATTTAGAGGAATTGGTGGTCGGCTCCATTTCATCTGTATTAATGGCGCTGGTGAGCATGAAATTCAACAAATTCTGCCAGACCGATTCAAGCAAAGTATTACTGATTATTTTAAACAATTTCCAGCAAGTGTTCGAGCACGTGTCAAAACAGTTACCGTAGATCTAAATAGTTACTATCAAGACATTGCCAAGGCAATGTTTCCGCAGGCAAAAATTGTGATCGACCGCTTTCACATCGTTGCAATGATGACTCGGGCTTTTAATCAAACTCGGGTGCAAACCATGAAAAAGTACAATAAAAGATCCTATGAATATCGCACGTTAAAGTTCGCCTGGCGGCTTTATTTGAAGTATGCCGGAAATCTAGATGAGGAACATGTCTTTTATGACCGACACCTGCGAAAACAACTCACACAACTAGAACGTGTAGAACAAGGACTGACAATTAACGAAGAACTTAAAGCATCGTACGAGTCGATGCAAAGCATCATGGAAAACCTTAAGAATCAAGACAAAGACAAGCTTGTGGAAGATCTATATACAAATCAAAATATAAGTCCCTACATGAAAGCAGTGTTTCAAACGTTCAAAAAGAACTTAGTGGTTGTACTCAACGCCAGTGAATCGGACTATACGAATGGCCCAGTCGAAGGCATGAATCGAATGATTAAACAAATTCAACGTACAGCATTTGGATTCCGTAATTACCATCATATGATTTCACGTATTAAGTTACGGCAAATGAGAACAAAACCAATGAAAAAACAGAGTTGAAAGTCGCATGACTTTCAACTCTGTAAAAGCTATTCATCAACAGGATTTGACAAAGAGCCGATTTTACCGCACCGTTATTTTTATACATAAGCATTTCAGTAACATTATTGTCGCTACTTTATTTAAGCACCCATTTCCCAATGCCCTAAATTACTGGCAGCAAGGGTTTCAAAATAGGCGAGTAATTCAATAGCAGCGTGCCGATCAACGCGAGCAAGCGCGTTAAATCCCGTACCCGTAGGCACAACGTTGGACATGCTGGTGATTTGATTGCCGTTTTCGATCGTGACTTGAGCGAAAGTGGCAGACCAATTGGTGCCCATGTTTTGCGCGAAAACAAAAAACAAATTAAAATCATCGCTGAGATAAGCAGGCATGGCCCACGCTTCTGCGTCCATCGGTTCAGGCACGACGTTATCGTGGAAAACCAATAACGGTGCAGTTTTGGCTGTAATTGGTTGCTTTAAAATAAAAATAGCATTTTCAAATTCAGGACTACCAGGTTCTGCGCTAAGATTCACGCGGGATCACTTACTTTCATTGAGGTTAAAGGCATTTGGCACGTTGTCTAAGAGAAATTATTTAGATAAAATGCGTATTTAGTCTTGATCTGCTTGATGGGTTCATCCATCACGTGCTCATAGCCCTTATCGTCGACCAAAAAATGTTGATGGACGATAGCCGACAAATGGTGCCGCAAAACAGCATTCGCAACCGGAATTGGCGTTGTATGGATATCAAAATGATTTAGATAGCCCGGCGTCAAGACCTTGGCAAAGTCATTAAAGGTATCAGCGAAGACTTGTGCATAAGCTTTATCGGCATACTTCAATTCGATCTCTTCCAATTTCGTATAATAAACGCGGTCTTCTAATTTTTTCTCATTTTTAATGATGTGCTGGGCATCATATTCATGAGTCAAATAAGCATCCCAGTCACGGAATGCATAGGCCGACAGACGGTCGACGAATTGCTGTCCTTCAGGGGATAAATTCTTGCGGTGCAGTTCATGCGAATCACTAATAAAGTAGGGGTGCGCTAAACGTTGAATTACAAAATCGTAAAAAGTTGCTGGTTCGATCGCGCGCACACTATCAGGATCATATAAAGGTCCCTTACCAGGCTTTTCAGGTAGTTTACGCAAGGCCTGCCGTGTCTGGTCAACCGCAAAGATCAAGTCTTCAATATCAGTATTATTTGGATCAGGGTCACGACTGATAACTTGTAAAATTTGCGTATACAAACGGATCAGGTCATTACACTCAGTCTTTTGATTCGTAAAAACGGCTTTTTGTGCCTCATACTTACGTGTTTCTTGTTCTAATTCTTCTTCCAGTGCCACTGCTAAGCGTTCAATTTTGACAGGCAGTACTGGTTGATCAAAGGATTCTTCCGCGACTGTGTGTACCGCTTGGCGCAATTGCGGCCGCATTTCGATAAAATCGGGATAATCAAATACGTTAGGAAAATCTTCCTTTGGTTTAGCTGACTTAGCTGATTTTTCCTGATTACCAGTTAATGCAGCGTGATCAATGTGAAAATGTGCCATGATGGGTTCACCTATCTTTCTCCGTAAAAACTATATCCACTATAAGCGTTTTCTACACAAAAGTGAATGGGTGAAATGCCTAATTAAAAATGATTTAAACGTCCAAATAGATTCAATAATATGACAATAAGAACAGCAAGATTGCCTAAGCAAGATACCATAATGATACCAAAACGCAGCGTAAAAATTTTATAACCACCGTGTACGTAGTCACGACGCTGGCGTCGGCCGCGATAGGCTAGGGCTGTCATGAAAGTAACAATTGTTAAAACCGCTTGCAAAAAGACGCCGATAAATACAGGATAAATCTGTCCAGTTAGAAAAGCGTAATTGACTAGTGTTAAAATACCAGTAATAATGGCTAATAAAGACATTAGGTCACCTCTAATACGTATTCTAACAAATTTACACCGCGCGTTTTATAATCAAGTTAGCCAAATACTTTTAGCTAATTGATAAAATAAAAAACACCCAGACAAATCTCTGTTATCATTGATGTTCCTACACAAACAATGAAAGAGGTTATTGTCTTGATGCAAGAACAGAATACCACAGTCAGAAAAAAAGGTCAGCACCTAACTTCGTTTGAACGAGGCAGAATTGCTACGCTGCACAGCCAAGGCTATTCCAATCGTGCAATTGCCAGAGCGCTTAATGTTTGTCATCAAACAATCAATAATGAATTGTGCCGCGGCGAGATCGACCAAGTAAAAAAAGTGAATAGTCAACGCCAATATTACGCTGTATACTCACCAGAAACAGCACAAGCTAAGTACGAAGCTAATCGAGCCCACTGTCATCGACCTTTGAAACTCGTCGGTGTCGCTGATTTTATCGACTATTTTACGACTCATTTGCGTCAAGATGGTTGGTCGCCTGATGCAGCAGTAGGACGGGCCAAACTTGAAGGCTTATATCAACCTGAGGAGATGGTCTCGACCAAGACGCTATACCACTATATTGATGCCCAGTTACTTGAAGTCCGTAATCTTGATCTACTCGAAAAAACGCGCCACCGTGCTAAACATCATCACTCGATCAAGCACAAGCGTCTGGCCGGACGGAGTATTGATGAACGGCCTAAAAGTATCGACCAGCGCCAAGAGTTCGGCCATTTCGAATTGGACACCGTGGTGGGCAAGCGCAACGGTCAAGAGAGTGTGATCTTAACGCTGATCGAGCGTCAATCCCGCTGCCAAATTCTACGTTTGATCGATGGTCGTGATGCCGATTCAGTCAACTATGAGCTGGCCAAGATCTGTCAAGAATACGGATCAATCATGAAGTCAGTTACTGCCGATAATGGCGCTGAGTTCTCGGAAGTTGGCGCTGTACTTACCGGTGTCGCTGACCTTTATTATGCCCATCCATATCGTTCCTCTGAGCGTGGGACTAACGAAGCGCATAATCGAATGATCCGCCGCGATGTACCCAAGGGTCTATCCATGGATATTTTGGGTCCTCATGATATCCAAGCAGTTGAGTCAAAGCTAAACAATTTACCGCGCCGGCAAACTGGCTATCAAACACCCAAAGAGCTTTTCTCCGCTGCTTCCGCCGGTTAAGTTAAGTCCATAAAATATGAATATTAATGAAAATACTGATTTAATAGGATTTATCGTGTGGCTAATTTGTTCTTGCAATTTGGGAACAAATTTACACCTAAATGGGTTGATTTTTTTGATAGAATTTGTTTCATGTGGAACGAGAAATTGAAGTTTATCAAAATATGGTCAACTGTAACCAAAAAAATGCTGTGAACGTCAAACCATTTTAGTGGTTTAACACGTTCACAGCACTTTTTAGTTGGAGCAGCTAATGTACCAGCCGTAATACTCGTAGTAGGCCATTTAGCAATAGGCTAATGATCACAGACATGATCAACCAACTGACGATCATTAAGCCAGCATGTTCGATCAGCTTGGCCGCGGTGTCGCTTAAACCTAAAATCGCAATCAAACCACTAATGACCAGTACTAACAGCAGCGTCGTTAATACGCCAGTGGCTGAGTTTTTGAAATCGGCTGGGCTTAAATCAAAACCGCCTAAAGTGATATTGGTTATTAACGCTAACCAAATCAGCAGTAAGGGTAACGAACTAAGCGAAAAGCTACCTAGTAGCCATTGCAATGCGTCGCCGCTGGGATTAGTGACAAAAGTTTCTAGACGCTGATAAGTCACTGGTAATAACAGGTAGGTGCTAAGGTACATCGCTGCGGTGCAACCGAAAATAGGCGCGATACCGATAAATAAATTACCCATTGTAGGCCAAAATCTTTTAGTTGCAGCGTGTTTGACGTAACCAAGCGCTTGCTCGGTCGAATTTGCATTGAGGTGCCAGGGTAGCACTAATAATCTATAATCGATAATTTTATGGTGAAAAAGTAACGCTGTTAGCAGATGGCTAGTTTCATGCAAAACAATGCCTAGACCGCCTAAATAAACTTGGGCTTGCAGGCCGAATTGATTGACTAACATCTGTTTAGAGTTGCGATTGAGGTAAGTAAGCACCAATACGAATAAAAAAGGTAGTAAAAATAGATAGCCGATCAGCGGCAAACAGATAGCTAAAAATGCCGCCATAAACTGTGTGAGCATTAATTTGATCCCTTCTAAATAGACTTAGTTTAGCAGTTTTAAGTGGTTGGCAAACGTAAATATGTTTTTTATAGTTTATTTTTAAAGTTTTGTTTGGGGCAACCTGCGCTAGGCAAAGCTACGGCTAACTTGTATACTAAAACTGTGCATTTATAAAAACAGGCGTCAGTCTGGTCTGGTTCGTGAACTTCCCAGGATAAAAAACCAAGTATCTCAATTGAAGAAAGAGGTTGGAGAATGAATGCGAAAAAAGTTATTATTGACTGTGATCCTGGCATCGATGATAGTTTGGCGCTGATGTTAGCGTTGGCGTCACCGGAATTCGATGTTATTGGGATCACGATTGTTTGTGGTAATGTGCCCACTGGTCTCGGTGCTGAAAATGCGCTGAAAATCTTGCAGCGGGCGCAACGTTTGGATATTCCCGTTTACATGGGCGCTACGCAACCACTAAAGCGCGACTATGTTAGCGCGCAAGACACCCATGGTATGGATGGACTAGGCGAATCGGCGCTAGCCAACGTCACTGAAGTGCGGCCGCACATGGGTGCAGTTAGTTTCCTGAATCACACGTTACAGGCAAATCATGATGTGACTGTGATCGCGTTAGGCCCACTGACCAATATTGCGTTGGCGTTGCAGCAGGATCTAACTGCTTGGCAACATGTGGCTGAGTTTGTGTCAATGGGTGGCAGCTTTCACAGTCCGGGCAATTGTTCACCAGTGGCTGAATATAATTATTGGTGTGACCCGGATGCGGCCCAGCAAGTTTATGCGACCATGCCGGTGCCGATCAAAATGATCGGTTTAGACGTAACGCGTAAAATAGTGCTCACACCTAGTTTGTTGGCCTATGCGCAGCGGGTAGATCCAAAAGTCGGCGGTTTTATCGCCCAGATCACCCAATTTTATTTTGATTTTCATTGGCAGCAAGAAAAAGTCATCGGTTGCGTGATCAATGATCCATTGGCCGTAGCCTATGCGATCAATCCTAGTTTGTGTTGCGGTTTTAGCAGTTACACCACTGTAGTCACGGACGGCATTGCGCTGGGGCAAACTATCAGTGACACCGCTAATTTTTGGCAGCGACCGACCAACAGTTTAGTATTAACTGAAGTCGCAGCTTTTCGTTTTTGGCAATTGTTCTTGAATCGGGTTATAAGTGCACAGGAACCTGAATTAAGTGTTATTTTACGACAATTACATTATACGGAGGCTGAATGATGGCACGAAAAATGAAACCACGGGTGCTAGTTTTCTTGGCATTGTGTGTGGCTTTGAATCTAGTTGGCGGCAACTTGGCGTTGTTGCTGCGGTTACCAGTATATTTAGATACGTTGGGTACGATTTTAGCGGCCGCATGTCTAGGACCGTGGGCTGGGATGTTGGTCGGCTTAACGGGTAGCTTAGTTACTGGTTTGACCACCGATCTATTCTCGCTATATTACTTACCGGTGCAACTGATCGTCGGCTTGACCGCTGGGTTGGTTTATCGTTATCGGCCACAAGCACAAGCCAAAAATGTTTGGTGGCGCGCACTGGCGATTTCATTACCTGGCACCTTGATCAGCACACTGATCACCGTGTTACTTTTTAACGGTATCACTTCATCGGGCTCCAGCTTACTGGTTCAACTTTTAGCTGGTTTAGGCCTGGGCAAAACGGCCGCCGTCTTCATCGTTCAAGTTGGTACGGATTACTTGGACCGTGTGATCGGTGTTGCTTTTGTTGCCGCCGTTTACCGCGTGGTAACGACACGACTAGCAGTGCATCACTAAAATAAAAGTCGACTAAGCATTAAATCGCTTAGCCGGCTTTTTATTTGCGCTCAGGTAAATATTTTTTTAGAAAAGCAACAATATGACGTTGATACCGTGCTGGATCGATCCAGAAACTTTCAACGTGGGTCGCATCTTTGACTAACCATAATTCGCGGGGACCTTGGGTGGCGCTGTAATTATCGAAGGCCATCTCGCTAGGGACAAAACTATCGTGATCACCATGGATGAAGAAAATCGGCAAGTGATTCTTTTTCAATTGGGTCGTCGATTGAACGGCGTTTAGATAGTAGCCTAAGCGTCGTTTGTTGATTAGGCTAACCAAGGGAACAAACGGATATTTTGGTAAATGAAATTGCTTTTTCAGTAAATAAGCTAATTCGGCTTCAATACTGGAGTAGCCACTGTCGGCGATCAAGGCTTTAACTTGGGTAGGCAGCTTTTCGCCACTCATCATTTCCACCGTGGCCCCACCCATGCTGGCACCAAATAAGACGATCTCTGCCTCGGGGCCAACTTTTTCGATGATCATTTGTAACCAATCTAAGTAGTCAACGCGGTCGAGCCAGCCGAAGTTGATATATTCACCAGCACTGCTGCCATGGCTGCGATTATCCGGCAACAAGACGTTGAAGCCGAGTTGATGAAACATTTGCGCATAGTTCGCCATCGTTGAACCGTTGCCTTTGTAACCGTGAGAAATGACAACGACACGCTTACTATTTTCAGCCGGAATGAAATGGGCAACTAAATGATTGGCAGCATCATTTGGGTGCAGCTGCCAGGTTGCCTTGTTTACCTGTTTGTACCAGTCCATATATTGCCAGTAAGCATCGGCATATTTTTGCTTTTCAGCCGAAGTTTCTGGCACATAATCGACGCGCTTGAACGCATAGTTGAACAGCCGCAAACTAGCGCCGAAGACACTTGAAGCCACTAACATGGGGGCCACTAATTCGGCGGCAGTTCGTTTGCTCATTTTCATGAAAGTAACACCTTCCTTTTGAGTAGTTATACTTTATTATACGCAGTTTTCATGGAAATACCTACTAGGTAGGCAGTTTAATTTAGTTGTAACAAGTACCAGCAGCGCGACTACTAACCACGTTTGGGCTGTGCGTTAAACGCAGCTACCTATGGTCGAAAGATATTGGCTAACTAAAAGCAGTGAAGAACATGTGCGCCGTAAAACATTCCTATCAGGACCATTAGCGGTAACAGAGGTCAATTGTTTATGTAGCCCATAACAATCTGCAGACACTGACTATTTCCCCCAATTTAATTTTTCAGTTATACTGTAAAGTGTGTTTAGAAATTATTTTATGTGTCAGCGATATTCTAGACATTAAAAAGAAATTGCAGGCTTGGGTTTCTTGCTGAGAATATAAAACGAGGAGCGAAAAACATGACGAAAACTCGAGCCGAATTAAAGGCTGAGGCAAAAGCTTTATTGCGTGGTCATTGGGGCACCGCAATTTTACTAAATTTAATACCAAATATTTTGACGTTTATTTTGTGGTTTGTGATTGTTTGGACAGGTATGTTGCGGGATGATGTCAGTATATTGGCGTGGTTATTCCAAGTGTTAAGCCGAATCGTTGCGACTTTAGCGGCAGTGGGGGTTTCGCTGACGTACTTACGTTGGCTACGTGATCCACAGCGTAAAATTAGACCATTTCGGGATCCTTTTTTCACTTTTGACGCTGGCTGGTTTGTGCCGCTACTAGTTTTGGCGATTGGGATCTATGTTTATACCACGTTATGGTCGCTGCTGTTTCTAATTCCTGGAATCATCAAGGCCTTTGCTTACAGTCAAGCGTACCTTATTTATCAAGATGAGCGATTGGCCGGAAGCAAGCCGGCAACACCACTGGCAGCGATCACGCGCAGTCGCGAGTTAATGTATGGACATAAAATGGATTACTTTATTTTAATGCTGAGTTTCCTAGGCTGGGATATTTTGGGAGTACTCACCTTAGGTATTGGGTTCTTGTGGATCGCACCTTATCAGTCAGCAACGTATGCGGCATTTTATAATGATTTGGTGCAGTTAAAGACACAAAAACAAACAGCTAATGATGAACAACCAACTGCATAATCTGATATATCAAAAAGACACTAGTAAAATGACGATCTGTTGCCATTTACTAGTGCCTTTTTATGTATATAAGTGACCGTGATAGTTACTAGCTAACAGGTCGCTTGAATCATATTGTTCAATGATTTTCTTTAGCATTGGGTTTCGCCGGTTCTTTGTTATGGAATAGTGATGAATTTTTGGATTGGCGGTTGATCCAGAGTACACTGGCTTGGCCAAGTAGAATAGGAGTGAGCAGGGCTACGACAATGATTCCAAGTGTTCTCAACATAGCTAACATCTCCCTTCACTAAACGGTCGCTGCACCTGGTACCATCCAATCAAAGGACAGTAGTTGGTGGAAGTGGCGGCCCACAGGAATCCACAAGCCAGCGGACAATATGTTTTTAAGCGCGGCCCAGAATAACGGGTCCTCACGCTGTTTTTTGGAAGTCTTAATGGTTAAAAGCTCACCGTTTTCTGCCTTAGCGACGATCTGCGGATAGGTTACGCTGACTAATTGAGCAGTGATAATGTTGCACATTTTTTTATCGTAATCAAGAATCATAATTGTTCATCCCTTTATTTAAATTGATCGTTTCTTAGTGAAAACCGCGAATAGCTGTTGCGTCTATTTTGTGGTAAAGTACGTCAAATTAAAACCTGACTTGCTTTAGTTGATAAATACAGTTTATCGACACTGGCTTAAAGTAACCCTAAAAAAGTGTGATCAATTTGTAGCGATTTGCTTAGAAAAGACTTAAGGGCTTAAGTAAAGATAAAGAAAAGCAGCCGTACCACCTGAGTTAGGGGGGCACGACTGCTCTAGTTTTGTTAAGCGTGTAATTTTAAGATATCGGCGATGATACTGCGCATTTGTTCTGGCGTGGTTTCACGTTTGTGTAAAACTGGTGCGCCAATCAATTCGCTGACTGCATTTGGTAGCGGTAAATTAATGAAATCGGCCAAGCGCTGATCGGCTAAAATACCGTCAGTAGATTCGCGCTCACCAGCTAAGGCAGCGAGCACGGTATTCGGAAATTTAAACGGACTAGCAGTCGAAACGGTAACGGTCAATGTTTTGTCACCAGTTTCAGCACGATACTGGCGGGCAACGGCGGAAGCAACCGCTGTGTGTGGGTCGATCGTATATTGATTTTCCCGAAAAATCCGATTGATCTCTTTAGTGGTGGCAGCTTCGTCGGCATACCCGGCGTAAAAGTCATTGAGTTCAGCGCGCATTGCTTCGTTGATCTCATAATGCCCACTGGTACTCAGTGTATCCATCAAACGCTTGGTTTCGCCACTATTATGGCCGGTCAGGCGGAACAATAACCGTTCTAAGTTGCTGGAGACTAAAATATCCATCGATGGTGATGAGGTGACATAAAATTCACGATTGCGGTTATAACTACCAGTATGGAAGAAGTCAGTCAAAACGTTATTGCGGTTAGAGGCACAGATCAGTTTATTAACTGGTAAGCCCAACAATTTTGCGTAGTAAGCTGCTAAAATATTACCAAAATTACCAGTTGGTACACTGATATTGATCTTGTCGCCTAAGTTGATCGCCTTTTGATTCAATAACTGAGCGTAAGTATAAATATAATAAGCGATTTGTGGCACTAAGCGGCCGATATTGATCGAATTAGCTGATGAGAATTGATAATGATTGCGCGCCAATTCTTGACGGAACGCTTGATCATTGAAGATAGCTTTGACTTGCGTTTGCGCCTGGTCGAAATTACCGGTCAACGCAACTACCGCCGTGTTTTCACCAGTTTGCGTAATCATTTGTTGTTTCTGAATTGGGCTGACCCCATCACGTGGATAGAACACGATGATTTTCGTTCCCGGAACATCCGCAAAGCCGGCCATCGCCGCTTTACCTGTGTCGCCGGAAGTTGCGGTAAGGATCACAATATCCTTATCGACGTGATTTTTCTTAGCAGCAGTGGTCATCAAGTAAGGCAGCAGCGATAACGCCATATCTTTAAAAGCAATGGTTGGCCCATGAAACAATTCTAGAAAATAGCCGTCCTGAGATTGGCGCAACGGCGCGATCGCCGGCGTGTCGAATTTTTTATCATAAGCTTGGTTGATACAATCGCGCAGCTCCTCTTCCGTAAAATCGCTGAAAAAAGCCTGCATGACAGTATAGGCAACTTCTTGATAAGAAGCGGTGCTTAATTTTGCAAAATCTAAGTTTAGTTGTGGCATTTCAACTGGGACGTAGAGGCCACCATCAGGGGTGAGTCCTTGTAAAATTGCTTGCGAAGCAGTAACTGCTTTGGCGGCTGCATCCCGCGTACTACGATAAAGTGTTTCCATATTCAATTCTCCTATTTCACAATTAAGGTTAATTTATTAGCCAAATACACTAATAAATTTTAGATGTTACACTGTTACTCGTTTTTAAATATATTGTTTGGCAGATATTCATTATTAGAACTTATTTGCTAAACAGTTTTGACTTCCCGATGTCGATTAGACTACGCCAAAATACGGCAAGTCTAAGTCGCATGCGGTGACCATTCTTGTGGCAAAGATTAAGGAGCGTAGTTGCACAGTCCGCAACTGCGTTTCCTCAACTCAACCCGTTTCGGTCACCGCAAGAAACATGGCCCTATTTCACAATTAAAGTTAATTTATTAGCTAGGCAATGATGTCTGTGCCCGACGTTGATGATTCATTAGTTGTTTTTTGATTGCTTTAATGTAAAGTTATTCAAGCGCTACCCAAATCATACCATATTGCTGGGTACTTTTTTCACTCCAGTGTATAACTTTTATGCATTTGAAATATTTAGCATATCATGAGTAGGTGATGAGTTAAAGATGAAAATTAAATTAAAATTAGTGTTGACATTAAAAAAATAAATTGTTAGGATAAGGACATCAAATCAAGCAAATCAATTTACTAAAAACAATTTGAAAGGGAGTTGATCGTTATGACGAAACAATTAAATAATCAATCGAACAACTCCTTATTCTTTGCCCTCCTCCTCTAGACAGGACTCTACACATATAAGTGTTGAGTCCTATTCGTTTTAGAGAAGTAGGGCTCAACGCAAGGCAGCAATTTAGCTTAGCACCCTATTTCTTAACCGAGATAGGGTGCTAATTTTTTTGCTGAGAGTGTTTGAAAAAGCGCTTAGCTTCTGAGCACTAGTTTAGTAAGACAATAAGCAGCACGCAGTGATGCGTTTGACTTACGTAGCTAGGCGCAGGAAGCTGCTTTTTCAAACACGTTTATGAAATCAAACCTAAAATGAGGAGCGTATTAAAAATGAAAAAAATTCAATTCTTCGACACAACCTTACGTGATGGTGAACAGACGATCGGCGTTAATTTTAGTATTGAACAAAAAGTAACGATTGCAAAACAATTAGAAAAGTGGGGCGTTGATGTTATTGAAGCAGGCTTCCCGATTGCTTCACCGGAAGATTTTGCGGCGTGTAAAGCTGTTTCCGAAGCGGTGACCCACACAATGATCACTGGTTTGGCGCGTTGTAAAAAGGCTGATATCGATGCCTGCGTTCAAGCGACGAAAAATGCGCGGATCAAACAGATCCACGTTTTTATCGCTACTAGCCCGATCCATCGTGAAGATAAGCTACATATGACCAAGGAAGAAGTCATCGCCAGTATTACTGAACATGTGACTTATGCTAAAAAGTTTTTCGATATCGTTCAATTTTCACCAGAAGATGCGACACGAACAGAGCTTGACTTCTTAGCGGAAGCAGTTCAGACCGCAATCGATGCTGGCGCTACCGTGATCAACATTCCCGATACGGTTGGTTACACTAACCCGGCTGAATTTGCGCATTTATTCCAGTATTTACGCCAGCATATCAGTAACTTTGACGACATTACATTTTCCTCCCATTGCCACAATGATTTAGGGATGGCCACTGCAAATACATTAGCCGCTATCGAAAATGGGGCGACGCGGGTTGAAGGGACCGTCAATGGTATTGGCGAACACGCTGGCAACGTTGCGTTAGAACAAGTAGCAGCCAACTTTTACGTACGCCACGATTATTACCAATGCGAAGATAATATCAAGCTAGAATACACCAAAGAAACCAGTGAAATGGTCAGCCGCTTCTCTGATATGGCGGTGGCTAACAACCAGCCCGTTACCGGCGTCAACTGCTTTGCAATCGAATCCGGCATTCACCAAGATGGCTTCTTGAAGAACCCACAGACTTACGAAATTTTGACACCAGAAACTGTTGGCATGCCAGCAACGGCTTTACCATTAGGCAAGTTATCTGGCAGCCACGCGGTGATGGATAAATTAAATCACATCGGCTACAACGTTGACCGTGGCGATATGCGGATCCTTTTTCCACGCTTCAAAGCAATCGCTGATCAAACCAAGTTAGTTTCCGACGCAGAATTACATGAAATGATGCAAGAATATAAAAAGGACGTGATCTCGGCATGAGCGCAACAATTGCAGTATTACCTGGTGACTATATTGGACCAGAAATTATGCAGGCTGGCTTAGCAGTATTAAAAGCCGCTGCTGCAGCAACGAATTTTGACTATCAGCTAAAAACTTATCCGTTTGGTGGTGCTGCAATCGACGCAACTGGCGAACCGCTGCCGGCAGCGACATTAAAGGGTGCGCAGGCCGCCGATGCCATTTTACTGGCCGCAATTGGCGGGCCAAAATGGGATAACGCGACGCAACGACCTGAAGCTGGGTTATTGGCGATCCGTAAGGCATTAGGCTTATTCGCCAATATCCGGCCCACCCAGGTATTACCTGCCTTAGTGCCGCGTTCACCATTAAAGGCCGACATTGTCAGCGGCACCGATTTTGTGATCGTACGCGAGCTGACTAGTGGCATTTATTTCGGCGAACCGCGTGAATTAGCTGCCGATCACGCTATTGATACCATGGTCTATCAAGCCAGTGAAATCGAGCGTATCCTCCGTGCGGGCTTTGAATTAGCCCAAACACGGCGCAATCACGTCACCGTCGTTGATAAGGCTAACGTTTTAGCGACTAGCAAGCTGTGGCGCCAAATTGCCGCACAAGTTGCACCCGATTATCCAACTGTAACCGTCGATTACGAGTACGTTGATGCTGCCGCAATGAAAATTTTGCAGCAGCCGACCCATTTTGATGTGATCATCACTGAAAATTTATTTGGCGATATTCTGAGTGACGAAGCGGCAACAATTACCGGTTCGCTGGGGACGATTCCATCAGAAAGCCGTGGTATCAGCGGTCCAAGTCTATACGAACCGATTCATGGTTCCGCACCAGATATCGCCGGTACTGGCAAAGCCGATCCGCTATCCATGATCAACTCGATCATGTTAATGTTGCGCAACAGTTTTCAAGCCAATGCGACTGCCGACAAAATTGCCCAAGCCGTGGCGGCAACCTTAGCAGCGGGAATCATGACGCCAGATCTAGGCGGCACTGCCACCACAACGTCAATGACCAACGCAATTATTGAACAAATTACAACGAAAGAAGCGATGTACTAATGGCACAAACAATGTTTGATAAAATTTGGGATAAACATGTGATTACGGGAGAAGCGGGCCAACCGCAACTAATCTATGTTGATCTACACCTTGTGCACGAAGTAACATCGCCTCAGGCTTTTGAAGGTCTACGGGAAAATAATCGAACCGTGCGGCGTCCTGAGCGAACTTTCGCCACGATGGACCACAACGTACCGACCGAAGATATTTTCAACGTTAAAGATGTGATCTCCCGCAAGCAAATGGATACCCTAAGAAAAAATTGTGAAGAATTTGGCGTTCGGTTAGCGGCGTTAGGTGACCGGCAGCAGGGGATCATTCATGCGATCAGTCCGCAATTAGGGCTGACACAGCCAGGACAAGTTGTGGTTTGTGGTGATTCACATACCTCGACACACGGTGCCTTCGGTTCGATTGCCTTTGGTATTGGTACTTCTGAAGTTGAACACGTTTTTGCCACCCAAACGATTTGGCAATCCAAGCCTAAAACGATGGGCATTCACGTTACTGGTAAATTACCACAAGGCGTTTACGCTAAAGATCTGATCATGGCATTGATCGCACAAAACGGTGTCGATTTTGGGACTGGCTACGCGATCGAATTTTATGGTGACACGATCGACCGTATGTCGATGGAAGAGCGCATGACTATCTGCAACATGGTGATCGAAGGTGGCGCTAAATCAGGCATCATCAAGCCAGATCAAACCACGTTCAATTACGTTGCCGGCCGCGAATACGCGCCGCAAGATATGGCCGCCGCTAGCGAATATTGGTCACAATTTTACACTGATGATGAAAGTGCCTTTGATAAACAATATGATTTTGATGCTACCCAATTGGCGCCATACGTTTCCTGGGGCACGAATCCAGGAATGGCGGTGCCAATCGATCAGCCATTCCCCGAACCAGTGGATATCAATATGCAAAAAGCTTACGACTATGAAGGATTGAAACCAAATGGCCAAGCCCGTGATATTGATCTAGGCTTTGTCTTCATCGGTTCCTGTACCAATGGTCGTTTATCCGACTTGGAGATCGCCGCTAACATTATGCGCGGTCGGAAAATCGCACCGAACGTGACTGCGTTAGTTGTCCCCGCATCACGCGCGATTCGCGATGAAGCCGAACGCCGCGGCTATGCTAAAATTTTCCAAGATGCTGGCTGCGAATGGCGTGAACCCGGCTGCTCCGCTTGTTTAGGTATGAACCCTGACCAAGTGCCCGCTGGTGTGCACTGTGCCTCAACGTCTAATCGTAACTTCGAAGGTCGCCAAGGTGCTGGCTCAATGACGCATTTAGCCAGTCCAGCAATGGTCGCCGCTGCGGCGATCCACGGCCACTTTATCGATATCCGTAGCGAAGCGATTTAGTTGGTATTGATTTATTTGAAACGTGGTAAAAAGGGCAGATTATTGCGTATAGCTACGCTAGTCAAACGAGTCACTTCGTGTCTCTTATTGCCTAGCTAGGCTATACTCCATAATCTAGGCGCCTTTTTTACCACTCTAATGAAGGGTGGCATTATTATGGAAGCAATCAAAATCGAAA
The DNA here is from genome assembly GCF_002706425.1 of Loigolactobacillus coryniformis subsp. coryniformis KCTC 3167 = DSM 20001. NCBI lineage: Bacteria > Bacillati > Bacillota > Bacilli > Lactobacillales > Lactobacillaceae > Loigolactobacillus > Loigolactobacillus coryniformis. Next base: position 246,024 of record NZ_CP017713.1, read on the forward strand.
CAGGTAAAAGTGTTGCCTTAATGCGCAACGATATTGATACAGATCAGATCATTCCTAAGCAATTTCTGAAAAACATTTTAAAAACGGGTTACGGTATCCATGCTTTTTATGATTGGCGTTATTTAAAGGAAAGTGGTCGACCAAATCCCGATTTTATTCTGAATAAGCCAAGTTCTAAAGGGGCTACGATCCTAGTGACCGGTAATAACTTTGGCTGCGGCTCGTCGCGTGAGCATGCGGCTTGGGCAATCAAAGACTGGGGCTTCAAGGTGATCATCGCTGGTGGTTACAGCGATATTTTCTACATGAACTGTACGAAGAATGGACTATTACCAATTGTGTTACCACAAGCAGCGCGTGATATTCTAGCCAAAGCAACGCCTGAAGAAACGATCACCGTTGATTTAGAGCATCAAAAGGTGAAATACAACGATCACGAATTTGCCTTTGATATCAATCCAACGTGGAAAGAAAAATTCATCAACGGAATCGATGATATTGATCTGACTATGAGCCATGAACAAGAGATTGAAGCTTTTGAAGCACAGATCCCTAGTTTTGGGTAAAGTGTGTCGCAAACGGCAATTAGCTTTTGAGCATAGCCTAGATTTAAGATACACGTAGTGGTTCGTTGATAATCGTAGCTAGGTGGAAAAAGTTGCCTTTTTAGACACGTTTGATCTGAATATTGATGAGATAAGTACTAACAAAAAGCGGCGCTGAGACGATGACTCGGTGCCGTTTATTTTTAAAAATTTAGCATATGCGATGTTTGGCAAAGCTTGTTAGCTTATTTTTTGCCGCTAATTTAGCGTAAACGTAGCTAGTGCTCAAAATCTGAATAACTCTAGGAGGAACAGCAAATGGAAATCACTTCATTAGAACAGCGCATGGACAATAGCGCTACAACGCCATTATTTTATAAAATTTTCGCTTTAGTTTCCGGTGGCATGTTCCTCGATGCAATCGATGTCTATATGGCTAGCGGCGTCAGTAGTGTTTTACTAAAGTCCGGCTGGTCAACCTTAATGGAAAATACGATCTTTTTGTCAGTCGGTTTTATGGGCCTCTTCATTGGCTCGTTGCTAGCAGGTCTTGTTGGTGATCGTTATGGACGACGGCGTGCTTACCAAATGAATTTGTTACTCTTCGGTGGCTTTACCTTTTTGGGGGCGGTTGCGCCTAACATGATATTTCTGATCTTCTGCCGATTTTTCAGTAGTGTGGGTTTAGGCTCGGAAATTGTGACCGGCTACTCAATGTTAAACGAGTTTGCGCCAATCAAATCACGGGGGCGCTGGTGTGCAGCAGCTTCGTTGATCGCCAATTGTGGCGCACCGATCACCATGTTATTATGCACAGTCCTAATTCCTAAATTTAGTTGGCGGATCATGTTTGTTTTAGTTGGTGTGCTGGCAATCGTTTTATGGATCTTGCGCCGTGACATTCCAGAATCACCACGCTGGCTAATGGCACAAAAACGTTATCCGGAAGCGGAAAAGATTATTCAACAATTGGAAGGTAACCATACCCACCAACAGTCTGACTTCGCGACACCAGCAGCATCAGCAACGCACGAACCTAAAATAGGTCGTAGCCTAGTTGTAGCCATCGTTGCCGTTTCGGCGACAATCATTTGTCAGTATACGTTCACGACCTGGGTACCAACATTATTAGTCAAACGGGGCATCAATGTGGTCAATTCATTGAGCTTTTCAACGGTAATGATGTTAGGCGCACCAACCGGCGCCTTGATTGGTGTTTTACTAGTTGACCGTATTGACCGAAAAAAACTGATTGTGCCTACTTTTATTCTAACCGCTGTTTTTGGATTGCTATACGCTGTACAAACTAATGCGACAGCAGTGATGATCGTTGGCTTCTTATTGACGACCTGTTTTTACGTTTTAATGGCTAGTGTCGTCGCCGTCTACGTCGCGGAATTATTCCCGACCGCGTTTCGCTTCCGTGGCTCCGGCATCGCTAACGCCACCGCTAAATTATTGACCGTCGGCATGCCGTACGCGGTTGCGGCGTTTCTAACTTGGTTTAGCGCATCGTTGATTTTTGTGATGATCAGTGCGATCGCTTTGATCGCCGCTATTGTTGTTTGGTGGTTAGGTCCAGAGACACGGCAAAAAGCGATTCGTTAAGTTGAAAAAGGCACTATTTCCGATTGATTGGAAGTAGTGCCTTTTTTCAGCGTTGTTGCCAATAATTCACCGCCGCCCCACGTAAGTTGGCTTCAGCACGGAACTGGCACAAACGGACGTCAGGGCGCACGGTGGCGATTGAAACTTGATTCATGATCTGATCGACTGCCTTCTCAATGCCAGGTAACAGCGCTGGATTGGCGGAGATACCACCGCCTATAACGAAGCATTGTGGATCGATACTGTATTGTAGATTAAAAATCGTTTTGGCTAGTACGTGGTAGAGCTGTTGTAATGCTTGTTGCGCGTCTTTGTCACCGGTGCCCGCCAGATCAAAAATTTCCTGACCAGTTAGTGTTGTGTGGTGGCTTTGATTGTAGTATTGCGCCATTTTAACGGCGGTACCGGCTTCACTAACCGTGGCGGTGTCCGTTGTTAGCATATAACCGAATTCGCCACCTAGCAAATGTTGTCCGTGGCGGACTTGACCGTTAATGATAATAGCACCACCAACACCAGTGCCGATGACCAAAAAGACGACATCTTGCAGACCTTGCGCGATACCGGCTGTAACTTCGGCAAGGGCGGCACAGTTTGCATCGTTTTCGATAGCGACGGGCAGACCAAAGCGCTGCTCAAGTTCGGGCACAATTTTGAAGTTGTGAATATAGGAGATGGCGCTGGCTCCACGGATAATGCCGGCCGGCTGATCAACTGCGCCTGGAGAGCTGATACCAATGCCGGTTAAATCAAATTGCTGCCGCATTTGTTGTACCCATTGAGTGAGTAGCATGTAAAAATCAGCCAAATTATCTGGTGTTGGCTGGCTAGATTTAGCTATAATTTGTTGTTCCTGCCAAATACCTAATTTAATAGTGGTACCACCGATGTCGATCAAGCCTAAAGCCATTATGAACACCCCTTATTATTAGAACGTTTTCATTAATTATACCTTAATCTATTATCCCAAGAATCAAAAAAACGCCGTTTCTGTTCAATTTAAACAGAAGCGGCGTTACTTATTTCTACTTATCTGCTTTGATCAGCGCATCAGTCACGATTTTCAACTGTGCGCGCGTTGCGTATGGATCATAGTAGTACATTTTATTAAATGGCAACTCGATGACTCGGTTGGCTTTGACGGCAGCCAATGATTTCCAAATTGGGTTTTTCTTCATCGCTACTAACACTGGATCCTTCTGCCCCTTAGTACTGGATGTGGTAACGAACATATAATGGGCTTGGTATTTAGGCAAGGATTCAACGGATATTTCTTTGAATCCAGCACCGGAATCAACTTTTTGCAATGGTTTGGATAGTTTGAAGCCTAGTGCCAGCATTGCTTGGGCGCCACGACTAAAGCCAGAGCCATAAGCGTAGAGCTTGTTACTTTGCATCTCATAAACACCAAACGTACTCTTACGGCTGATCTTCGCCGCATTTAACCGCTTGATCTGCTTTTTCGCTGCGGTGTTGAAGGATTTTTTGAAGGCTTTGGCTTGTTTAGGCCGATTTAATAACTTCGCAAAATAGTTCATTGAGCTGGTGAATTGCTGCGTTTTTTGATAAGGAATTTGCACGGTTGGGGCAATTTTTTCCATTTTCTTAGTGTCGCTTTCGTTATTAGTGATGATCAAATCAGGCTTTAGTTTCAAAACAGCTTCGGCGCTCATCGGTGTGCCGACATCGGTCATACTTTTGATCTTAGCTTGATCTAAGTAAGGATTGGCCATCTCTAACTTTGTTGAACCAACCACATTAACGCCTAATGCCATCACTTGACCTAAATAAAGGCCAGCAACAACGCGTTTAGGATGGTTAGGGACTTGAATCGTCCCGTTGGCCGCTTTAAAAGCGTGTGTGTCCGCAGCCACAACTGGACGTGGTAAAAAGATAACAAGTAAAGCGAATGCAGCCAGCAAAACACTGACAAAACGCTGGAATTTCTTTGACATAATAAAGTCTCCCTCTATTTCTGTAGAAAAATGCCACAAGCAATATGGCTAAAATTTAGATTGTTTCCCGATCGGACTGGTGTAGCAATAAATAAATGAAGTATGGCATGGTGATGACTGCCACGACCAATCCTACTGGTAACTGACTTGGTGCAAAAATATTTTCTGCCACGACTGCCGCGAACAAGATCAAGTTGACCCCGACTAATGCTGTAACCGGTAAATAAAAGCGGCCGTGATTGCCGACTAAGCGGCGGGCAATATGTGGTGCCATTAAGCCGACAAAACTGATCGCGCCACCACCAGCAACGGCCAAACCGGCTAATAAAACGGCTAGCAGTAGTAACACTTGCCGCTTACCAGCGACGCCTAAGCCTAACCCGCTGGCAGCTTGCTGACCTAATGTCAACAGGTCGCTGGCCCATAAACCGCGTATAGTCAGGGGTAACAGGATCAGCAGACCAATACTTAGCACGGCAATGTAGGACCAATCTTGGTTCCAAAAATCGCCGCTGATCCAGACGATCAGTTTATCGAAATCAAACTGATTTAATTGCAGCTCAATTAATAGAATGATGCCGTTTAATAAAGTTCCACTGGCGATCCCTAACAATAAAAGTTGTAAGGGTTGCTGCAAGCGTCGTTGAACGAAAACAATACAAGCACCCACTAAGCTACCTAAAACGGCAAATAGCGGCAGACCGTAAGTTTGACTGAGCGGAATATGTAAATTACTGATCGCCAGAAAAGTTACCGCGCCTAAGCTGGCTCCAGAATTGATCCCCATAATACTAGTGTCGGCCAACGGATTTTCGGTTACCAGTTGCAAGATCGCACCACTTAAACTTAGACAGATGCCGCAGATCAAGCTGAGTGCGATCTGCGGTAGACGAAATTGTAATAGAACTAAATCGGCTTGTGCGCTGCCATGGCCGGTAAGGACTTGGCCGATTTCAGACCAAGTCAGGTGAATGCTGCCGTGGGTCAGCTGGAAAATAACTAAACCGATAAATAATAGGCTGAACGAGGCGCAAGTAATGCGAAATCGCTTTTTCATGTTGTCAGCGCCCCCTGTTTACGCCAGAGAAAGGCGAATAAGAATAGGCCACCGAGAATTGCGCTTAAGGCGCCTAAGGGTAGTTCAAACGGTGGGCGCGCTGATTTCGCCAGCGCATCACCGAAACTGAGAAAGGCGCCACCGGCCAGCAATACTTGACCGACAGTTTGTTTAAAGCGATGACCGCTAAGAATGGCGATACATTGCGGGATGCCTAAGCCGACGAAGGCGATGTTACCGGCTACCGCGACACAGCCACCAGCCGCTAATACGATCATCAGGGAAGCTAAAATACGGGTGCCATTGCGTTTGCTACCAAGGCTTTGGGCTAGTTGATCATTTAAAGTTAAGATCGTCAGCGAATCACGCAGATAAAATATCACGACTAATAACACTAATAAAATCACGGCCAGCAACCAGACTGAATCATAGGTGATCCCAGAGAAACCGCCAACCAATAAAGTGCGGTACTGGGCGGTGGTTTGGGTCAGCAAACTGACGGCATAAGCCACACTAACTAAAAAGCCAGAAAAAATACTGCCACCGAGAATCAAGCGCAGTGGCTGCATACCGTTACGGGTCATCGATAACCCCAGTACGACACAAAAGGCGATCAATGCGCCAAATAAGGCGAGCCCAAAGCGGGCACCGATGGTAAAGGGGATTCCCAGCACAGTACCGACAATTAAAGCTAAGTTAGCGCCACTGTTGACCCCAAGAATGGCTGGATCGGCGATTGGGTTACGCGAAATCGTTTGGAGCAGTTGGCCTGCTACCGCGAGTTCTGCACCGACTAGTACGCTAGTGATTGCTCGCGGTAAACGCACTGATAAAATCGTTTGTGTTTGTAAGCCGGCTTTAGGGTGGACCAAGGTCAATGGGCTGAACCAAGTCGGGCCGCTACAAAGATTAATAATGAAGCCACCAATCAGTAAAATAATCAAAATAAGATAAATTTGCCGTGTCCGTTGTGTCATTGTCGCGCCCCCGCAGGCGCTGCCAAAGGATCAAAGGTATCATAACTTGTGATCATTGGACAGTGTAATCGGGGTTCAGCCGCCACCGTTGCGTCGATCTGAAAGACTTTAGCTAACATGCGTGAGGTGAAAATTTGATCGGGCCGACCTTGGTACATAACTTGGCCGGCTTTCAAGCAGACCAAAAAATCGCAAAAGCGAGCCGCTTGATTTAAATCGTGGAGTACGATAATAATCGTTTTGTGTTGCGTCTGATTAAGTTGCTGCAGTAATTTCAAAATTTCTAACTGGTGGGTCAGATCGAGATAAGTGGTGGGCTCATCTAATAGTAGAATGTCGCTATTTTGGGCTAACGTCATTGCGATAAAGGCGCGCTGCCGCTGCCCGCCAGAGAGATTGGACAGCCGCCATTTAGCCAAGCCCTCAAGATTAGCGGCGATAAGCGCTTGTTTGATTGCTGCTTCGTCTTCGGCCTGCAGACCGTGTAATGGTTTTTGGTAAGCAAAACGGCCATAAGCGACTAAATCGCGTACCAACGTGTCTTCTGGAGCTTGCGGATTTTGCGGCAGACTGGCGATATTTTGTGCTCGTAATTTTGGTCGGTAATCGGTGAGTGGTTTGCCGTTTAAAACTACGGTACCCGCAGCAGGTTGCCGAAAACCGGAAAGTACATTAAGCAAGGTTGATTTGCCACTGCCATTGGGGCCAATTAGTCCAATGATCTGGTGGTCCGGAAATTTTATATTTAAATGCTCGATGATCATATGATTCGGATAACCGATGCATAAGTCGTGCCCTTCAAGTTGCGTCATAGGACGTTCCCTCCTTATTTTAGATTGAGGTGAGAATACACTGATCAATTTTAGTTGCTGTTCTGGTGCTCGTTTTTGAAGCTTATTCTCTAAACAACGCAGCGGTAGTTACCGCAGAAAGTATAATTCCAGTCTAACGAAAAAGCGCTTCATTTTAAACGAGAATAGGAAGACTTTTAGATAATGATGAGCTAAATTAGTTTAAGATTAAGAATTGATTAAAATGCATCTGTTTAGCTATTCATTTTAGCAGAAGAAACGGCGGCTGGCTAGGCTAAATGAAAAAAGTTCTCAATTAGAATAAGGATTAAATAATTCTTATTCATCCTCAGAGGCTTTTCACTTTTACCGCTATCTGCTATGCTAATGAACAGGAAATTAGTGGCAACCAAGCTGGTCATGGCTGAAGCTGGTCCTGAGTTGCGGCAACGTTAAAAAAAGAACGAGATCGGAGTAGATACAATGGTAGAAAAGAAAACGCTCGCTGATTATGAAGTCGATATTCCAAAGGTAAGTGAGTTACTAAGCGATACACCAGCAACTAAAAAGTTCTTTGACGAATTAACGCCGGGTTACCAGCGGGAATGGGCACGTTATGTTTTTGGCGCCAAGGCTGAGGCAACTAAGCAACGCCATATTGACGACATGCGCATGATCCTAGATGCTGGCTATAAATCAAAACGCGGCTACGGTCAGCGAGCTAAATAATTATCCAAAACGAGTTGGCAAATGCTGGCTCGTTTTTTGTTTTAAAGTATGCCAGGCCTAAATGATGGGCCAAATAGTTGGCGATACTAGACTAATACAGATGTGGTGCACCGTAGATAGTACTAATGGTGGGACACTCGATGGACCTTTAGGGAAAACATTCACTGCAGCGTTTAATTCTGACAGCTCAGCAACTGATTATACGGTGCCGGACATAACCACAAAAGATGAAATTGGTATCGATGTGTTCGTCAAATATGACGGCATCACGCCTGATTTACCGGTCACCAGTTCTGCTGATCATTTATGGATGTTGATCGTTACGACGTTAGTCTTAGTTAGTGGTAGTGTTACTTCAATCATCCGCACTAAACGTCGTCGTGAGCAAAATATTGCTGAATTAAAAAATTGCTTAAATAAGCAAGACCTAATTTGAGTAGTTCAAATGTTTAAACAATGATGCGAAATGAAATCAGTAGCGCTGTTTTTGCTTCTAGCTTTAATTCTAAGATTTAATGAATTAGAACAAAAAAGGCAGTCAACCCGAAAAATAGTTCTCAGATTGGCTGCTTTTGTTGTTTAATTAGGATTGACGCTTTTTTCTACATAGTAAATTTAAGCAATTACAGTGCCAACAATTGTGCGCGCAACTGTGGATCAGTGGCATAAAGGTACAAGCCGTAGCGGCCGCGTTGCAATAAAACGTTGATCGAATTAAGAATGATTTGCTGTTTGACTTGTAAAGCTTGTTGCGCGGTGAGATCAGCGCGGCGTTTAAAGGCTTCGTGGTCTTGGTATTTATCGGGTAATAATTTTAGTCGGTTGGTTGTGGCGTCATAAGTGACTGATGGACCCAAAATAACACCAACATAGTTAAGGTCAAAGCCTTGAACCGTATAGATTGAGCCGACTTCATTTAAGGTTTCCGGGCGCTCTGCCCAAGTGATATTTGGGTCCATGTTCTTATCCCAAGGCAACTGAAAACCTGGCGCGGTCACGTAATAGGTCTGGCCATCGAGCTTGTAAGGAAAGTCGGCTGTGGCGACGAGCCGCGAAAGGCCATATTCGTGATCACGTTGGCGCAACTGCTGGTACATTTGACTGGCATCAGCGAAGATCCGTAAATCAAAACTAGGATCAGTTGGTCGTGGCAATAGTTGACCTTGTGTGCCTAATGCAGTTAACCACTGTTGTGTTGTTGGTTGGGCGCACACGCGGAATTGTTGTGTTAAATGAAAAATTTCGTGGGGCTGTTCAGCTAATAATGTCGCTAATTTAGTCTGATCCCAGTAGCTTTTTATTTTTAAAACTTGGTGGGTGTCGAAAACTAAAATAACAACGCGGCTATGTTTGCAGATCTCGGTCAGTTGATTTTCCTGATTAAAACGATTGTAGCGGTCGCTTTTAGTCAACAATAAGTGGGCTTCATCAACTAAAGCAATGTCCGCGTGCGTCGCATGTTTGGTCATTTGGTTGATGAATGGTGTTGGCTTCATAAAGTCCTTTTTACGCAAATTTGGTTGGTCAGCCGCAATTTGCTTGTAAGTTTTCAGCATTTCGGGATGGTTGACTAACAAATAGTTATTGGTCTGGTAAAAAGGGCTGGCAGCGTCATTGCGGGCCTGCTGAAGGCTATTCATTAATGAGTTGAGGACCACACTTTTGCCGGTACCAGCAGCGCCTTCAATCACAAATAAACCTGTTTGCGGTGTAGTTAACTGCTGAGTGCAAAACTGGAGTACTCGTTGCTTTAGCGCTTGTTGCTGCGCGGATAATTTTGTTTCTGGAGCTAACTTGGTTGTAGCGGTATTTTCTAGCAATGAATTCAGCCTGCTTTCTGCGACTCACTCAGCACAGAATCTAGGGAATATAATGATTGATTGCTTTTTGTAAGTTGTGTATATCGAGTAACGTAATTTCTGGGAAGATTTTGAACACGAAAGAAGCAAAGGTATCGTGATGATACTTGTAATTCATTTTTCCAATCGTGTAACTAGTGTCGGCCTGCTGGCGGCGAACTTCAAGATCGTAGCTGGCTTCGGGGTGAAGCACGATATATGTATCGGTAGTGATCGGAATAGCTTCAATATGAGTGTCGGTAATCGGCATAAGGCTCAACTTCTTTCCAAGTGATAGCTCCATCATACAAACATACGTTCTGTTTTGTCAAGCTATTTCCACTAAGAATGAGCTAAGTTTCTCGGCGCGTGATTTACCCAATATGTCCGTAACCCCATAAGAATCAGTGTACAAAAAAAGCACCAGCATCGCAATGCCAGTGCAGCTTAAAAACTATAGATATTTAGCGTCAAATTCAGGATCTTGGGACGTTAGAATTTTTGGACCGTCTTTGGTGATCGCCAAGGTGTGTTCATATTGTGCCGCCATTGAACCGTCTTCGGTGACGTAATATTCCCAGTTATCTCGCGGTGTCATCCGGGTCGTTAAATGCCAAGTGCCACGCGTGATCATCGGTTCGATGGTGATCGTCATCCCTTCGCGTAAACGTAGCCCTTTACCGGCTTCACCATAATGAGGCACGCTAGGATCTTCGTGGATCGTAGGTTGGATACCGTGACCAATCAATTCGCGGACATCACCGTAATTATTTTCAACTTCAGTATATTGTTGGATCGCATGGCCAATATCACCGATCCGATTGCCGATCACTGCTTGATCAATACCTAAATATAGAGCTTTTTTAGTAACTTCCATTAGGCGTTGATTTTCTGGTGAGATTTCACCAACCGCATAGGTCCAGCAAGAATCACTTTCGTAGCCATCAAGATTAACGCACATATCGACTTTAACGATATCGCCGTTTTTTAAGTCTAAGCCGCGCCGTGGGATACCATGGGCAACTTCATCGTTGACGCTGACACAAGTGGCGTATTTGTAGCCATCAAAACCGATTTCTGAGGCAGTAGCGCCGTGTGATTCGATATATTGGCGCGAAAATTTTTCAATTTCCCAAGTCGATAGCCCCGGTTTGATCAAGTCGCGTAGGCCCAAATGAACACCAGCTAAAACAGCGCCTGACTTGCGCATACCCTCAATTTCACGTGCTGATTTTAATGTAATCAAAATAGTAGCCTCCATAATAGTAATCTCTATCATTGTAAACTTTTTTCGTAAAAATAACAGCACTTGGCTGTATAATGAGATCAAGCGCTACCGTGGATTAAATTGCTGGTAATTTTGCCATTTTTTCCTTAAAATAAAAATTAACCAAGCGTTAGTGCTTATTATTCAATAATAGGAGGACACATTATGAAATTGATCGAAGTACCAGTTAAAGTTAATGCTAGCTTACGTAAAATGATCCCTAATACGATCGCGTACCTCTATGGTGATTCGGCGATCCGCTATTTTCGCAAGTATTCGCTAGGTAACACCAGCGTCCACTACGTCGATAATTTTGACCATTTAGATGTGATCCTGACCAACAGCAATCGCCGCATCCGCGAAGATGAAATTAAATTTGTCTGCGAGCGGCTGTTACCGGGGCAACCTATCAGCGAAACCACACGCTTCAGCAAAGATGAGATCGAAGCGGCGCGGCACCACAAAATCCGCTCAATGAAGGATATCGTGATCATCGAAGCACCTAATCCAGCAGAATAGACAAAAGTAACAGCGTCAATCGCACTTCAATTGCGGATTGACGCTGTTTTTATATAATCGATTGAAGCTTGGTACATCCGATATTTCTACTAATTGGCTTAAAATAGAGCCTTGTTTTTCCGTGCTGCCAATTTCTATATTTCCGTGCGCAGTGCTGTTAGGCTTAAATTAAGCCAAACACGAGGAGGAACACGGATGCTGCTTAGAGTTGAAACGATGACTAACGAGGTTTTCTACATCAATGAGAACCAGATCACCTATATCGAGAAGTTAGATGTCACCAAGTCAGATGAAAAAAGCGCTTGGCAAGTACATCTAGCTGGGGAATCGCAGGCAACTTTCAGTGTTAACTACAATCAAATCACGCGCCGGCCATTCAAATAAAGATTGCGCAGATAATCGGGCAAAAGGTTATCTGCGCAATCTTTTTAAGTTCTTGCGTGAATATTTTCTTGCGTAGCTTTTTAATGTCAAACTGTGTCATTGGGGTTTGCTAAACTTTAACCAACGAATAAACTTTGGAGGTAGAGCGATGGCAGATGAAAAGAAGTTCCCCAGCAATCAGCGTATTCTTGATCTTGTTCTACGCATGCTGAATGGTGAAATAATTACGTTTGCAACGTGGAAATCCTACTATCATGGTAATGATCATGCTAAACGTACTTTTCAACGAGATATGCAAGATATTACGCATGCGTTGAAAAAGACGAATTCTAAACAGCGTTTGGTCAGGAAGCATGATGAACTGCGATCAGAAGACGAGCGAACTGAATACAGTATCGTTTGTACTGCCGTGGAGGATACGGATGTTGATCAGCATCCGCAGAATATTGGTTAGGGTTAAACGACTAAAAAGCGTGGTGCTAAAGAAATCGATATACGATTTCCTTGGCACCACGCCTTATTCTAAACTAGCTATTGATTCAAAATCCAAATGAACAGTACAAAGACAAAGAACAATGCGTACATCAGCGGGTGGACTTCCTTACCGCGTTTAGCGGCGATCATGGTGATTGGGTAAACGATGAAACCTAAGGCAATCCCGTCAGAAATACTATAAGTTAGTGGCATCCCTAAGACAATCAAGAAGGCGGGGATGGCAACCTCTAATTTGTCCCATTCGATTTCCCGTAGCGATTGTGCCATCAAAACACCAACGATGATCAAAGCTGGTGCAGTGACTTGGCTGGTGACAACGGCTAATAATGGCGAGAAGAACAAACCGACGATGAAAAGTAAGCCAGTTGTCACCGCGGTTAACCCGGAGCGGCCACCAACTGCGATGCCGGCCGAAGATTCAACGTAGGCCGATGTTGGTGAAGTTCCTAGCAATGAGCCAACTAACATGGAGCTAGAGTCAGCCAACAATGCGCGGCCAACACGAGGCATTTTATTATTGACCATGAAGCCTGCTTGTTCAGCCAAGCCGACCAAAGTGCCGGCGGTATCGAAGAACGTGACCAGCAAGAAGGTCAGCACTACTACCAATAATTGCAAGGAATTAATATCACTAATATGAATTGCACCGACGAGGAAAGTGGATTTAATACTAGGTGCACTGGCGAGAATGGCGCTTGGTGCCGCAATCAAACCTGTGATCAAACCGATAATCGCAGTTGCGACCATGCCGATAAAAATCGCGCCAGGCACTTTACGCACCATTAAAATAGCGGTGATGATCAAACCGAAGATCGTCAGCCAAGTCGTGCCAACGCCAAATGAACCGAGACCGACGACAGTTGATTTATTGGCGACGATCAGGCCACCGTCATGTAGGCCAAGAAAGGCAATAAACAAACCGATCCCAGCAGCGATGGCTAATTTTAAATTACGTGGAATTGCGTTGATGATCGCTTCGCGTAATTTTAAGACCGTGATCAACATGAAAATCAATGAGGCCACAAATACGCCGGCTAAGGCTGTTTCCCAAGGAATTTTCATACCGATAACAACTGAGTATGTGAAGAAGGCATTAACACCTAATCCAGGTGCGATGGCAATGGGATATTTAGCGAGAACACCCATCAGAATACAGCCTAAAGCACTGGCTAAAGCTGTTGCTGTGAAAACAGCCCCTTTATTCATTCCGGCAGCGCCGAGGACGGTTGGGTTGACGAATAAAATATAAGCCATGGAAATAAAAGTGGTGAAGCCAGCCAAGACTTCACGCCGGACGGTTGTATGTAGATTGCTTAGATCAAAGTAACGCACTAAAGTTTCTTTCACAATAATTGCCCCTTAATGGTAAAAATTAATAAGTGATCACAAGAAATTGTTCGTGTTTATCTTGCTTACGAGCTAATATTACTATATAACGTTCGTTATTGCAATATAAAACTTAATAATTTATTTATTTTAATCGGTAATGTTAGCCGTAAATGAGTTAAATGATGAAAAAGTGTGAATTTTTAGTGGATTTAGATTGATTATACGAACAATGTTGTAGCTTGAACTGCTGAATCCGCTAAATACATCAACGGCGCTAAGGTTTGGTATACTGTCACTAGGTAGGTGAATGCAACGTGGCAAAACGGTTTACAGTGATCGTGCCAGTTTATAATTTAGCGGCGTATTTGAATAAGTGTTTAGCGAGTTTGCAAGCACAGACGTACACGGGCTTCAATGTTTGGCTGATCGATGATGGCTCGACGGATGATTCTGTGGCGATCATGCAAGCTTGGGTTAAAAAGGACTCGCGGTTTCATCTGTGGCGGCAACCAGCTAATCAAGGTGTTTCGGCAGCACGCAATGTTGGCTTGCGGCAAGCACAGGGGGACTACATTTGTTTTGTGGACGGTGATGATTGGTGTGAGCCAACTTATCTAGTTGGTTTTGCGGAACAGATGGCACAGCCGCAAGTTGATATGGCTCTTTGTGGGTATTCCACAGATGGTGATCATTCGACTAAGGCGCAAACCACCAAGTTGGAACATAACGGTTTAAAGGTGTTGTTAGGTGACGATAGGCAACGGATGCTGACGCAACGCCAAATGTTGGCTGCTGTGCTTAAACCTAGTGGCGATATTCGGGGGTTCTTGTGGAATAAATGTTATTGGCTGGACGTGATTCGGCAGCAACATTTAGTTTTTGACGAGGAAATATCGCTATTAGAGGATCAATTATTTAATGTCGCGTACGTCCTACAAACGCAGCGTTTTTATTATGTAGCCACACCACAATATCATTATGTGACGCGTGAGAATAGTGCGATCCATAAATGGACACCGCAAACACTGCCAGCGGAATTACAGGCGTTAAGTCGTATCCAGCAACTGTTGAGTCAGCACCCAGAGTTACAATTTAGCCGACTATTAGCGCGCCGGCGCAAACAGATTCGCCACGATCTGGTTGCCCGCTTGCATCAACCGACCAGAAAATAAGATGGGAATGGTTTGTTTATGGTAGAAAGATTAGATTACACGCAACAAAAAGCATGGTCGTTTACTAGTGGTCAACAACAATCGCCAATTGCGCTGACAATGGCACCTAGCGATGTGATCGAGGCTGCCGATTTGTTCGAATGGCAAGTGCCTTATTATGGTGAAACGCTTAGCGACCAGGCAAATAACATGCAGTTGGCTGGTACTGGCTTTGCAAAATTTGATCACCGCAACTATCGCTTCGTGCAACTGCATTTTCACGCACCAGCCGAGCATACGATCGAAGGCAAACAAGCAGCGATGGAATGGCATTTTGTCCACGAAAACGCACTGGGTCAAAAAGCAGTAGTAGCTGTGACCGCGGTGATTGGTAAAGAAAATCCGCAGTTGAATCAATTGTTAGCGGCTTTTATCCCGAAAACAGCTATTCCGTTACCAGAGGCGATCTTATTGACCTCATTGTTACCAACCCGCGGGCTGATCTACCGTTATATCGGCTCACTGACCACACCACCGTTATCCGAAGGCGTTGAATGGTTTGTGGCCGCTGAGCCACTAACCATATCGGCGGAGCAGTTAACCGAATATCGCGAACTATTTCCACAAGATAATAATCGTGAACGACAACCGTTAAATCAGCGGTCGGTAATGGGTTATGACATCAGTAAGGGACACACAGAAACCGAATTTTAATTAAGTTAAAAAGACTGACCAGTTAATTTTTACTGGTCAGTCTTTTTAGTATTAATTATTTTCGGCAACGCCATTTTCGCGTAGCACATTGTTAGTTGTCTCTTTAAACGCTTGTTTATTTGTCACATCTTCGGGCTCATCATGTAAGCGTGCTTCGGCAATCGCCCAGTTGACTACTGTTTCGGTGACGCGGAGTTCATCAGCCAGTATTTTAAAATCGTAGTTAGTTGCCAACATATTTGTCAAATTTTTGTAGCGGCGGCGATTAGAGATCTCGCGAAAACTAGTACCATCCTTGCGACTAGTGGCTTCAAAAATCAAGAGTGGCGACTCGCGAGCAGCAGCAATAAGTTGATTTTGTAGTTGATGCATTTTCGGTGACATAATTGACCTCATTCTAAATAATTTGCGCGTAAAGTCGCGATATCTGCGGCTGTAAAGCCTAATTGATTGATCAAATAACGATCAATGCCGCCGAATGCTACAATTGTCGCAAAAACTGCGTCAAAATTGGCATCCTCGACGGATAAGGTTTGGTTCATACGATTAGTTAAGTCTTCGTGTTCATTTTGGGCAACAACTTGTTCGATACGCTTACGATTACCGGCACCGAAAATTTGGTTAGTTAATAAATAATCGCGCTTGATGGTTTCTGGCGCGACTTTAAGCGCGCTTAAAACTAGCATAGCGCCAACACCAGTGCGATCTTTGCCGGCAGCGCAATGGAACACTACGCTTTCATGCTCGCCGGTGGCATCGAGCATCGCTTGAAAAATAGCTCGCCATGCCTGTTGTGGATGTGGATCAGCAATCATTTGTTGGTAGATTTGTGAGAACATGGCCCAATTTTTGTTTTGCAAATGAATATCCAGCCCGCTTAAGGAATCACGCTCGCTAAATGGATAAACCGGTGCAGGAATCATTTTAGCGGCAGCTGGTAAGCGGTCGGGGAAAGAAGCCATTTCGTGTTCGGAGCGCAGATCAATATCATAGCGCAGGCCGTAATTACCTAAAGCGGCAATGTCACTCGGTGTCAATTCATCCAAGCCGCCGGCGCGCAAAACTTTTTGCCATTTGACCTTGCGCCCATCAGTTGTCGGATAACCACCAAGTTCACGAAAATTAATTCCGCCTTCCAAATCAAGTACCCGTTGTGGTTGCATGAAAATCGTTCCCTTCTTCGCACTAATATTAGCTTGATTATACCACCAGATGATAGTTTCTTTCAGCCTATAAAAAAAGTCTAAACAGAAAATTCTGTCTAGACTTTTGCAGCTTATAGACGTCCTGAGTAGATCATGAAACTGATGTAGCAAACATCACCGTCAGGCAATTTATAGCCAGTGTTGATGTTGCTACCATCGTCTTCATGAAGGACAACAAATTCGCCAGTACCGTAATCTTGTTGATTTAAGTAGTTGACTAATTTTTCGTCACATTCGGCTAATGTTTTGCCGGTGACAATACGTTTATTCCAGCCGCGATGAATCGCGTTATTTGTGTTTGTGTTCATCAAAATCATCCCCTATACGTGTCTAATCTAAGTATGAGCGTTACCTGATAGTCGGTCAAGTTTACGGCAACTAAATAAAAAATAGACTAACAAAATAAAATTATGTTTAAAAGCCGAGTGTATTGTGATATCTTTAAAGAAAGCGCTTTAAATTTGATTATTGGGGTGACACCGGATGCGAAATGTTGAATACAATGTGTCTAGCAATCATAAAAGTCTACGTCAGGCCTTGTTTATTCTATTATTTTTAGTCGTTTTAATTGGTGGTTTAGTCTATGTTAAATGGTATCCATATTGGCAAAAAGCGCTAGGGGCTAGCGCAACTCACTCCATCGGAACTGCTATTATCGCCGATATTGGGGCTAAGGCTAGCGGGCCATCGTTGCAGGCCGGTTGGCAATTCACAGTTGCTTATTTTACTTCGGTTTGGAAGGCGGTTATTTTAGGTTTATTAGTTGGCTCGTTAGTTCAAGTGCTGATTCCAACCAGTTGGATCAAGCGCTATTTAGGTGGCAGTCAATTTAAAGATTCGTTTGTGGCGGCTTTGATGGGTGTACCCACAATGATGTGTACTTGTTGTAGTGCACCAGTTGCTGTTGGCATGAAACGTTCCCAGGCTTCCAGTAATAGTGTCGTTGCTTTCTTTTTAGCCAATCCGTTACTGAATCCAGCCACCTTGGTATTTATGGGCTTTGTCTTAGGTTGGAATTTCACAATTTTTCGGATCATTTTTGGTTTGGTCACGGTTTTAGGAATCGCAAGTTTGGTTGCTAAATTCGGCGCACAAAAAAATGTAACTGTACCGAACAATAAAATGTTTGATCCGATTGATGAATCCAATGAAATATTGCTTGTACGTTGGCTTAAAGCGTTGGTACGTTTAATTGTTGAAAGTATTCCTGCATATGTGGTGATCGTCTATATTTTAGGCACTTTCCAAGGCGTTTTATTTCCGGCAATTCATAACGGGTTAAATGGCGGTTTGATGGTTATTTTACTGTTTGCCGTGGTGGGTACGTTGTTTGTTATCCCGACTGCTGGGGAAATTCCGATTATTCAAGCGTTGATGGCGCTAGGATTAACAACAGGTCCGGCAGCAGCGTTGTTGATCACGTTACCGGCGGTCAGCATTGTTTCTTTAACTTTATTAAAACCAGTTTTCAGTTGGAAAAATCTTGCTATTATTGGCGGTGGCGTATTGGTTATGGGAATCGTAGCTGGTGTAGTGGGCAGTTTTATTCTCTAAATATTTCTGAATTATAGGGATCGCAAGACTTAAAACTTGAGCTTACTTTTTGTAAGAATTATAATCAAACCATTAATAGAATTACTTCACTTTTTTATTAACATACGAAAGGGAGTTTTAAAAATGGCTTTTTTCCCAGCTTATGATGATACAGAAATTATCGATTACTTACGCGCCCAAGCGCCAAATGCAGAGGTTGTTTTCGAACCTAGTGAATTGGATAAACACCAATCCGGTAAATACGGAATGGGGACTGGTTCTGGTAAGCTATTGGCTTACGTAGAAGTGGCTGATGTAGCTGACATTCAAGGTGTTTTGCGCGCAGCACGCAAGTTCCATTTACCGGTGATTCCACAAGCAGCAGCAACTAGTACAGTAGCAGGTTCCGATGGCATCGAACATGGTCTCATGTTATCAACTCGGCGGATGAATAAAATCCTCGATGTTAGTCGTGCTGATCAAGTTGCGGTTGTTCAACCAGGTGTGATCAACCAAGATCTAGATAATGCAGCTCGGAAAGTCGGGATGTTTTATGCACCAGACCCAGGTTCTAAACCAATATCTGCAATTGGTGGTAATGTATCAACTAATGCTGGTGGGATGAGTACGGTCAAATATGGCGCAACTCGTGATAATGTTTTAGGGGTCAAAGTTGTTTTAGCCGACGGCCGCGAATTATCATTAGGTCATCGGACTTTAAAGCAAGCTTTCGGTTATAACCTGACCCAGTTATTCGTTGGTTCTGAAGGTACACTGGGTATCATTACTGAAGTGACCGTCAAATTAATGCCGATCCCATTAGGGCAACCAATTACGGGGATGGCCTTTTTCCATGATATGAAAACTTTAGCTGCTGCAGTGACTGAAATTCGTGCTTCTGGCGTTTACCCAGCAATGCTTGAAGCATTGGATGGAGCAACCGTTGAAGCGCTTGATCGTTATGAAGGAACACACTATGCTCAAGGTAAGGGTGCGCTATTGATCTTGCGGCTAGACAACGGTGGTGAAGAAGCCCTTAAAAAGGTGGAGGAGATCCTCGCTCAGTTTGCGGCACAGCATTTAAGTGTAACCAGTGATCCAGATGAACAGGCTGCAATTTTGAAATTACGGCAAGATATGTTGCCAGCGGTATTTGCTAACGGCAATCATGTTATGGAAGATATGGCCGTGCCGTTATCTAAATTGGCTGACATGATGGATTACATTGCGAAGATCGCCCAAGACTTGGATGTTGAAATTTATACTGCTGGGCATGCTGGTGACGGTAACGTCCATCCAACCTTAATTTGGCCAAAAGAAGAGACTGAAGTACCGCAGAAAGTGACCCAAGCATTACAATTAATGTTCCGTGAAGCTTTACGCTTAGGTGGCACAATTTCTGGTGAACACGCGGTAGGTTTATTGAAAAATCAATGGAACAATGAAGAGTTGGGTGAAAATGTTGATCAACTACAACATCAGATCAAAGCGTTACTCGACCCGATGAACTTATTGAATCCTGGCCGTAAAATCGATTAAATTAACGATGCTTAATAAGGAGAGCTTGGCATGAGAATGCTGAGCTCTTTTTACGTACTGTAAATTATTTTGCTAATGAAAACGGAATCATCTATTATCTAGCGTTAAATTATGGTATGGTTATGCAGATGGTTTTCATGCAAAGCGGTAAACAGCACCATATTTAGCCTGATAAATTTTTCTAGCACTTATACATATCGACAGGCTAAGGGGACAGTCGCAATCACGGCTGCTTTTTTGTTGCCAAAATGTCTGAATTTGCCATCAAAAACGACGTTGCTGGGCAAGCTAAATGCCGGTCACAGCCGCCAAATTCAGGAGGAAAAATTTTGGTTCATCATTTATTAGCGGAGTTTATGGGTACCGCACTTATGATTATCTTTGGTGTTGGCGTGCATTGTAGTGAAGTTTTAAAAGGAACTAAGTATCGTGGTTCTGGTCATATTTTTGCCATCACAACTTGGGGTTTTGGGATCACGATCGCCTTATTCATCTTTGGCGATGTTTGTATCAATCCAGCCATGGTGTTGGCACAGTGTATCTTGGGTAACCTTAGTTGGGCAGTATTTATTCCTTATTCAGTTGCCGAAGTACTCGGTGGTGTTATCGGTGCGATGATCGTTTGGGTAATGTACGCAGACCATTTCAAGGCTTCTGAAGAGGAAGTTTCACCGATCACGATTCGTAACTTGTTCTCAACAGCACCAGCAGTACGTAACTTGCCCCGTAACTTCTTTGTCGAATTCTTTGATACATTTATCTTTATTTCGGGAATCTTGGCAATTTCTGAAGTTAAAACACCAGGCATTGTGCCGATTGGTGTTGGCTTGTTAGTTTGGGCAATTGGTATGGGCTTAGGTGGCCCAACTGGTTTCGCGATGAACTTAGCGCGAGATATGGGCCCACGGATCGCTCATGCTTTGTTACCAATTAAAAATAAAGCGAATAGCGATTGGCAGTACGGAATCATCGTACCAGGTATTGCACCATTTGTTGGTGCTGCCTGCGCAGCATTGTTTATGCATGCTTTCTTCGGTATTGGTTAATTAGATGTTTGTAAAGTCTGCCTGCGGGCAGGCTTTTTTTGTGCTAAATTAGTAAGAAAAGAGGGTCTCAATATGCTGATACGGCGTGCAACCAAAAATGATCTACCACAATTAGCTCAGATTTATCTGCAAGTTCGGCAACGAACTTTTACTTGGGTCAAAGCACCGCAGTTAGCTGATTTTCAAAAAGAAACTAAAGGGGAGCAATTATTAGTTGCGGAAAACGAGGGTAGGCTCTGCGGATTTGCTGCTTTTTATGTGCCGGCGGCGTTTGTTCATTTATTAATTGTTGCACCAGATGCACAAGGCCAAGGGATTGGTCGTGCGTTATTGCGGCAATTACAGCGGGGACGGCGTAAACCATTGCGGTTAAAGTGTGTGAAAAGTAATCATGCTGCATTGGATTTTTACGCGCATTTAGGGTTTCAAATCGTGAAAGATAACGCTAGCGCAGAGCCAGCGAATTTTACGTTGCAGGCAACGCACGCGCTATAGAAAATTCCTAGAAACGGCTTGCATTTAAGCCTGATTTTCGGTACAGTTAGTAGGTACGTGAAACAGAAATGTTTCACGAGATTGGAAAATAAATTTAAATTAGATAGAGAGGCGGCAGTCATGACTCCGACTACTTTTCAGGCGACTTTAGCTGATCAGGGTATCGATTTATCTAGTCAGCAAATGGCGCAATTTCACCGCTATTTTGAAGTGTTAGTCACTGTTAATCAGCAGATGAACTTGACTAACATTACCGCGGAACCAGAAGTTTATTTGAAACACTTCTATGATTCGTTGACGCCAAGTTTTTATTTACCAGAATTACGGACAGAAGCGCTGACTATATGCGACATTGGTGCGGGTGCTGGTTTCCCATCAATTCCGCTGAAAATCGCCTTTCCCCAATTGCAAGTGACCATCGTTGATTCATTGAATAAGCGGATCAACTTCCTCAATCAATTGGCTGGGGAATTGGATTTAGACAACGTGGCTTTCTACCATGATCGGGCGGAGACGTTTGGCAGCAAACGCAGTGAGCACCGTGAACAATATGATCTGGTTACGGCGCGAGCGGTGGCACGACTTAATGTTTTAAGTGAACTATGCTTGCCGTTAGTCAAAAAAGGTGGTCAGTTTGTGGCGTTGAAGGGCCAGTTGCCTGATGGTGAGCTGGATGAAGCTGAATACGCGATCAGTAAATTAGGTGGTCAGCTAAATACGACTGCTGCCTTCGAATTACCGGAAACAGGGGATTCGCGGCACATTATCGTGGCCGATAAGAAGCGGCAAACGCCGAAAAGTTATCCTCGGCGCGCCGGTGTACCGAATAAGGAACCGTTGATCGAAAAAAATTAAACTTTAAAGTATGAAAGGAACTGAATTTATGGCACAAGTGATTGCCATCGCGAACCAAAAGGGCGGTGTAGGCAAAACGACGACCGCCATTAATTTAGGCGCATGCTTAGCTGAGCTAGGCGCACGTATTTTATTGGTTGATGCTGATGCCCAGGGTAACGCGACTAGTGGCGTGGGTGTTGAAAAAAGTCAGATCGAACATGATATTTATAATGTTCTGATCGATGAATATCCGTTACTACAAGCGATTCAGCACACCCAACATCAGAATCTTGATATTGTACCAGCGACGATCCAATTAGCGGGTGCGGAAATCGAATTGACTAATTTAATGGCCCGAGAATCACGATTGAAATTAAGCTTAGCTCCTGCGCGTGAGCATTATGATTATATTTTGATCGATTGTCCACCAGCATTAGGCAACCTGACTATCAACGCTTTTACCGCCAGTGATAGTATCATGATCCCGGTGCAAAGCGAGTATTACGCGCTAGAAGGGTTAAGTCAGTTATTACACACGATCAAATTGGTCCAGAAGCATTTCAATCCTGACTTACGAATCGAAGGCGTATTATTAACGATGTACGATGCGCGGACGAATCTTGGGGCTGAGGTTGTGGCGGAAGTGCGCAAGTTTTTCCCGCAACAAGTTTATCAAACAATCATTCCGCGTAACGTACGTTTATCAGAAGCACCTAGTCATGGTCTACCGGTGATCGACTACGATGCACGATCTAAAGGCGCAGAAGTCTACGATTTATTGGCAAAGGAAGTGTTAGCTGCCCATGAGTAAGCAAAATAAAAGTTTGGGTCGCGGAATGGATGCCCTCTTTAGTGACTTTGACGATTTCGCAACACCTCAGGCCAGCGAGCAAGTAACCGCGTTGGCACTAAGCGAGATTCGGCCTAATCCTTATCAACCGCGGCGCCAATTTGATACAACAGCGCTCCAAGAACTAGCCGACTCGATCAAAGAGAATGGTGTTTTTCAACCAGTGATCGTCCGTAAAAGTATCAATGGCTATGAATTAATTGCTGGTGAACGGCGTTTTCGGGCCTCTAAATTAGCTGGTAAAAATGAGATCCCGGCGTTAGTGCGTGAGGTTGATGAACCGTTAATGATGGAGATCGCGGTGCTAGAAAATCTGCAGCGTGAAGACTTGAACCCATTGGAAGAAGCAGCGGCCTATGATATGCTGATGAAGAAGCTGCATTTGACCCAAGAACAAGTTGCGACACGTTTGGGTAAAAGCCGGCCGTACATCGCCAATTATCTGCGATTATTGACCTTACCAGCTGAAGTTAAGAAGTTGGTTGAAGCTCACGCGCTATCAATGGGTCAGGCGCGGACTTTGTTAGGGTTAAAGGATAAAGGCAAGATGGCAGCAGTAGCACAACGCGCGATCAAAGAACCATTGACGGTGCGCGAGCTGGAGCGATTGGTTAGTCAGTTAAACGCTGAGAAACCAGCAAAGCCAGCACCTAAGCCGTTAAAGTCACCTTATTTGAAGGCTAGTGAAACACAATTGCAACAGCATTTTGGCACTAAGGTCAATATTGCGGCCCATGGTGATAAAGGCAAAATTGAGATCAATTATTTATCAATTGAAGATCTAAACCGTATTTTAGATTTACTGGGCGTGACTGAGTCCTGAGGCAACGCAGCAATTTTGAGGAATCATCAGCCGTAACAGCAAAAAATTATTCACTATTGTAGAGTAGAGGGGGGACAGCAGTGTTTGATTTAAATGATATCGTGGAAATGAAAAAGCCGCATGCTTGTGGTGCCAATCGCTGGCAGATCATTCGTGTTGGTGCGGATATTAAAATTCAGTGCACGCAATGTCAACATATCGTGATGATGTCGCGACGTGATTTTACCCGCAAAATGAAAAAGGTTTTGGAAAAAGCCGCAGATAGCGAGTAGCGGGTGGTTTTAATATTTTGAGGAAAATGTGTTTGAAAAGGCAGATTATGGGCATATAACTACGCAAGTCGAACGAGTTGCTGCTTGGTTATTAGTTAGGTTATGTTCCGTGATTTGTGTGTTGGTTTTAATATTTTGATGGAAACGTGCAAAAAAGGCAGGTTATTGCATCTAGCTACGCAAGCCAAATGCATCACGGTGTGCTGCTTATTGTCTTGCTAGGCTAGAACTCCATAATCTGGGCGCCTTTTTTTGCACTCTTAGAAAGTGAGTGTGACAGTTTAAGATGGCTTTAACAGCAGGTATTGTCGGGCTTCCTAATGTCGGCAAATCAACATTATTTAATGCAATTACTAAGGCGGGTGCGGAAATGGCGAATTATCCTTTCGCCACGATCGATCCTAATGTCGGAATGGTCGAGGTGCCCGATGATCGTTTAGCGCGGATCGATGAAATTATTCCGGCTAAAAAAATCGTACCGACAACATTTGAATTTACTGATATCGCCGGAATCGTTAAAGGGGCTAGCAAGGGTGAAGGCCTAGGCAATAAGTTTTTGGAAAATATTCGCCGGGTGGATGCAATCGTTCACGTTGTCCGGGCTTTTGATGATGATAATATCACTCATGTTACCGGCAAGGTTGCGCCACTTGATGACATTGAAACCATCAACTTAGAATTAGGGTTGGCTGATCTGGAAAGTGTCAATAAGCGTTTGGCTAAGGTAGAACGAGATGCTAAGTCACGCAATAAAGAAGCTTTGGCTGAATTAGCTGTTTTAGAAAAAATCAAACCTGTTTTAGAAGCTGGTGGTTCAGTTCGTTCAATCGAATTTGATGAGGATGAACAACCAATCGTTAAAGGTTTGTTCTTGTTGACGGCCAAGCCAATTTTGTATGTGGCTAATATCGCCGAAGACGATATGGCAGCACCGGAAGAATCAGCTTACGTTCAGCAGATCACCGAGTACGCCGCTAAAGAAGGCGCCGAAACAATTGCTGTCTGTGCGGAAACTGAAGAAGAAATTGCTGAATTAGATGATGCTGACAAAGCTGATTTTCTTGAAGCTGAAGGGGTCGAGGAACCTGGTCTGAATCGCTTGATTCGTGCTTCGTATCATTTACTTGGCTTAGGGACTTTCTTCACTGCTGGTGGCAAAGAAACTAAGGCGTGGACCTTCCGTCGTGGTATCAAAGCACCGCAAGCTGCTGGTATCATCCATTCTGATTTTGAACGTGGTTTTATTCGCGCCGAAACCGTTTCTTTCGCTGATCTAGATAAGTATGGTAGCATGCAAAAGGTCAAGGAAGCTGGCCGTTTGCGTTCAGAAGGTAAGGAATATGTCGTTCAAGACGGCGACATTATTGAATTTAGATTCAACGTTTAATTTGGAGGGGAAAATATGAGCAACGATAAGCAGGCGCGTAACGCTGGCGTACAGCAGCACCAAAAAAGCAAGCCAGCCAGTGATTTGCCTGAAGAATTAACCAAAAAGAATCAGGATTATTTATACCATTTGAAGAAAGCTTTGGCGGCTGAACCTAAATTGACCGCTGACAAACAACAAGCGGCAATCGATGAAGCAATTAGTAAAATGTTAGCCGGCCAAAAAACGGGTCAAACTGCACGGCAGTTATTTGGTACGGTGACTGAGCACGTGGCGAATATCATTGCTGGACCAAAAGCAGATCCGAACGCACCACAAAATAAGTGGTTGTTGATGCTGGATAGTTCACTGATGGTTTTCATGGTCTTCAACTTAATGTATGGGATCATGTTCTTCTTCGCGAATAATTCGAAAGTACAAACTGGCCAAGCTGGTATTCTTTCGGAACTTATTTTAGCTATCGTGGCTGGTTATGGGATCATGATGATGCAAACGAGTATGAGCGCTAGAGGTAAGAAACGGATTCCGTTATGGCGGATGTTGATCTATGGGGTTATTTTCTTCATCGTACTAACCGGAACTTACACGTTAGTGATGTTGATCCCTGGACCGTTGAATGCTAATTTACCTGCGCCGGTTTATATTGTGATCGGGGTTGTAGCGTTAGGATTACGAATCTATCTCAAAAGTCATTTCAATATCAAAAATACTGTCTTTTAACACAAAACGTGGCTACCAGCAATGGTGGCTACGTTTTTTTATCCGAACAATTATGGCTACTTTTACTATGCCATACGTAAAACACGAACATAAAATCTATTTTGTGAATTTTCGTTTATGAAAAAACGATTAAAAAGCCTTGACGCTATTAGATATCTCTGGTAAGTTAGTCGGTAAACTTAAATCAAAATACCGACACTATTTGCCGGCGTCAGACTTAATTTTTGTAAAAATCTAATTCAACTACCGAAGGGGTGGATAATCGCCATGTCTAATTGGGACACGAAATTTGCGAAACAAGGTTACACGTTTGATGATGTATTATTAATTCCTGCAGAGAGTCACGTTTTGCCGCACGATGTTGATGTCAGTGTGCAGCTTGCTAAGAACTTACACCTGAACGTACCGATCATGAGTGCTAGTATGGATACGGTCACGGAATCAGAAATGGCGATTGCGATGGCGCGTCAAGGCGGTCTTGGCGTGATCCACAAAAACATGACGATCAAACAACAAGCCGATGAGGTACGCAAAGTTAAACGTTCTGAAAGTGGCGTTATTGTCGACCCGTTTTATTTAACTCCTGAACATTCGATCCAAGAAGCTGAAGATTTGATGAAACGTTACCACATTAGCGGTGTACCAATCGTTGATTCATTAGCTAACCGGAAACTTGTTGGGATCATTACCTTCCGTGACATTCGTTTTGTTAGTGACTATGCGGTTGCTATCGATACGGTGATGACCAAGGAACCGTTAGTTACTGCACCTGAGGGGACACCTTTGGATAAGGCAGAACAGATTTTACAACAACATAAAATTGAAAAATTACCATTGGTTGATGATGAAGGTCGGTTAAGCGGCCTAGTTACCATTAAAGATATCGAAAAAGCAGTTGAATTTCCCAATGCAGCTAAGGACGATCAAGGTCGTTTGTTGGTTGCTGCAGCAGTTGGCGTCACTAGTGATACGTTTGAGCGTGCCGAAGCCTTACTTGAAGCCGGTGCTGATGCGATCATTATTGATACGGCCCATGGTCATTCTGCCGGCGTGATCCGTAAAATCGGCGAAATTCGGGCACGTTTCCCGAAAGCAACTTTGATTGCGGGAAATGTGGCAACAGCTGCGGCAACACGGGCTTTGTATGATGTTGGCGTTGATGTTGTTAAAGTCGGCATCGGCCCTGGTTCAATTTGTACTACCCGAATCGTTGCCGGTGTTGGTGTACCTCAATTAACCGCGATTTATGATGCTGCCAGCGTCGCTCGTGAATATGGCAAAACAATTATCGCTGATGGCGGGATCAAGTATTCTGGTGATATCGTTAAAGCCTTGGCTGCCGGTGGTAATGCCGTTATGCTTGGTTCGATGTTAGCTGGTACTGACGAAGCACCAGGTGAATTCGAAATTTATCAAGGTCGTCGTTTCAAGACTTATCGTGGCATGGGCAGTATGGCCGCAATGGACAGCACGCACGGTTCATCTGATCGTTACTTCCAAAGTGGCGTTAATGAAGCCAACAAATTGGTACCTGAAGGTATTGAAGGGCGTGTCGCTTATAAAGGTAAGCTAGCTGACATCGTGTATCAAATGGTCGGTGGCTTACGTTCAGGGATGGGCTATGTTGGCGCAGCTAATTTACAAAGTTTAGCTGACGACGCTCAATTTGTTCGTATCTCTGGTGCCGGTTTACGTGAATCACATCCGCATGATGTTCAAATTACTAAAGAAGCACCTAATTATTCTGTACAATAAATTTTCTGATCGCTGCCATTATTGGTGGCGATTTTTTATTTGATCATGTGTAATTGAAATTATCACGTGTGAATGTTGTACTTCAGCGATTAGCAAGGTAAACTTAAATTAATATGATGGACTAAATGAGGGAGCCTGCCTAATGGAAATTAAAGTGAAAAAACCCAATGCAGTTAAATTGACCCTAGATGATCACGATTTGCTGGTAGCGCACTCGGTTAAGCATGGCTTGAAACGGACTGTCGAATCCGTCTTGATTCCCCGTACTGCGCTGATCGGGATGGAAATGCATCAACCAACAGAAGATGATGACGGCCATTTTCAAGTCACTTATCAATTAGATAAAAAGTCAGCCGAGCAAATCGCTGAATTTTGGTTTAGCACATCTGACGCACCATTTGTACTTGAATTAAAACAAATCCTTGAACAACAGATCGATAAAAATAGTGAATGGGGCGAGGATGACTTTGTGGCCAATGGTCAGCTGATCATGGAATATCTGGAAATGCGTAAAAAAGGGTTATTGACCAACGAGGAATTTGAAGCAAAAAAGCGCGAAATTTTAAGGCTTGATTAAACCATAGTGAAGAGGAGGTCGTCGTTTATGGCTAAACAGCGGCAAAAGCAGTTAAAGAATAAGTTGAAGAACTTACAACGGGCAACGCAAGAGCGTCAGCAACGTTTGATTAAGCAGAAACCGCAAAAAGTTAGTGCACTGGCGCAGAACTTGGCACTATTATCCGACGATGAGCCTAAATCAAGCGCGCTCGAAACGGCGCTTGATGTTGAAAAAGTACCAATCGTGCATCATCCGGATTTATTGGCAACGCTACGACGCCTGATTGCCGCACAAAAGTTGACGGCCTTGCCGAATAGCCGCTTGACCACTACTGAATTGGCGGATCTAGCTACTACATTACCGCTACCGTTACCGCGTGGTTATCAACAAATGCTACGTGAGTTAGGTGCGCTGCAGGGATTTGGTTACTTTTTTGCCGGGCGGAACAATGAAAATGTGGCCGCGGACTTAGTTTATTTGAATCAAGCGGCCCGCGCTGATTTTCTTACTGAACAGCAAGCCGAAACATTATTGATTTTTGCTGCTAGTGAGCAGCGCTATCTAGCCTTTTCTTACGCGCAACCTGGTCCACCACGAATCGTGCGTGGTGACCAGCAGCATGAAGCCGAAGTTGCAGTAGATTTTGCGGCTTTTGTAGCGCAGTTGGCACAATAGCACAAAGTAGAAAGTGAGGTTCACCGGCGATGAAAAAGTTACGGCAGCGTTTAACCTACTGGCAACAAAAAACCGCACCGCTGGTGACCGCTTACCAAGAAGCTAATATTAGCAAAAACTCGGTGGTAGTGGCTTATTATGCGTTACTATCGATTTTTCCGTTGCTCATTTTTCTCGGTAACTTACTACCATTTCTAAATATTCCGGTTAATGAAGTTTTGAGTTACATTGAAGCGCTCGTACCAGCTTCAATCTATCGAACCTTAGCAACGCAGATCAAGGGCTTTCTGACTGAAGGTAGCGGCGGTTTATTGTCTTTAGGGGCGGTGATCACATTATGGTCAGCTAGTCGGGGGATTGTCAGTCTACGCGACAGCATTAACCAATCTTATGGTATTAAAACACCACAAAATGCATTGTTGGCACGATTATTATCATTAATACTCACTTTATTTTTTGTGCTGGTCATGATTTTACTAGTGTTGGTTTTCGGTTTTGGTCAAGATGTTTTGGACTACATTGTGCCGCGCTTGGGCTTGTCTGACGTGATTGTCCAGGTCTTTGCCCAATTAAAATTACCGGTTACTGGGCTCATGCTGCTAGCCTTGTTACTATTGCTGTTCTATTTCTTACCTAATGCACGGTTACATTTGCGTTGCGTTTTGCCAGGCACATTACTAACGGCTGCTGGTTGGCTGATTCTAGCACAGTTTTTCGCACTGTATGTGCGTTACTTTGCTCGCTCAGTCAGCAGTTACGGTGCGATCGGAACATTTATTGTTTTGATGTTCTGGCTAGTCTTTATCGCGCAGATTTTACTGTTGAGTGCTTTTCTGAATCGTTTGACCGAGGAACATTTTTATGGCAAAATTCAGCCGATCCCAGGCAAGTTGCGCGATTGGTGGGAACGCTGGCGTAGCAAAAAAGCGTGATTCGCTGTGAATCACGCTTTTTTGATCTCACCGTCAGCCAAGATTTCGCTTAAATGGGGGATCGATGGCTGGGCGCCTAGTTTTTGGACGGTCAGCGAAGAGGCTTTGTTGGCAAACAAAACGGCAGCAGGTAGGTTGCTTAAATCACTATTGAGCCGTGAACTGAGGGCACCGATGAAAGTATCACCAGCCGCGGTCGTATCGACAGCATCAACCTTAAATGCTTTAACGAAGCCATGATTGGCTTTTGTTTGGTAGTAAGCGCCTTTAGCGCCAACGGTAATGATCACTGCCTTGACGCCTTGCTTGATCAACGCGGTCGCCGCTGCGTTCATGCTGGCTTCGTCAGTCACTTTGATGCCCGTCAATGTTTCGCTTTCAGTTTCATTAGGAACGATCAGATCAGTTAACTTTAGTAATTCAGGGTCGAGATCAGTTTTAGCTGGTGCTGGGTTTAAAATGGTGGTCACACCAACTGATTTAGCGTAGCGAAAGGCAGCTAACGTTGTGGTCAATGGGGTTTCAAATTGTGTGATCAGAAAATCGGCGTTTTCGATGGTTTCGTGTGCGGTTTCGATATCACCAATTTTGATTTCTTGATTGGTACCACCATCAACGAGAATGCTATTTTGACCGTTGTCGTCGAGGAGAATGAAGGCTTCGCCGGTGTCGGCATAGTTGCTAGTGCTGATCTGTGTGGTGTCAATTTTAGCGTTTTGCAATGCTTTAAGCATCATTTTACCGTTAGCATCGTCACCAACTTTACCGATAAATGCGGTATCAGCTTCAGCGCGGGCTGCAGCAATGGCCTGGTTAGCGCCTTTGCCACCACCAGCAACTTGCTTACCGCTCATGGCTAGCGTTTCGCCAGGTTTGGGTAAGCGGGGAATTTGTAGAATCGTATCGACATTAATGCTGCCGAGGATCGTTACACGTGTCATAAAATAGCCTCCAAAGATAAATTTACTTACATTATACCTAAGCGAATCAAGTTTAGGCAAAAAAATGGAGCCGCAACAAAGATTTTGCTGCAGACCCCGATAAAAGAATTAGCGATATTGACGTAGTGCCCGTTGATACTCAGCGGTCGTTAGGCGGCCGGCTGCATATTCGCGTGCTAACATTGCACGACTCATTGGCCGTTGGGCACGTACTTTTACTGCCTGTAACTGCCGTGAATTAATACCGATCAAACCAGCCATTAAGAGGATCATCAGAATACTTACTTGGATCATCATGGTCACCACCACTTTCTGTACGATTCAATTACTATAAGTCTATTGTACCCCTTAAGTGCACTTTTTGGCGACGATTTAGTTTAAGAAAGTTTGAAAGTTTGGTAGAGTAAGAAGTAATTCTAAATAAAACGAGGTAGAGGCATGTTTGAACCAACAAAAAAGCGGCAAACCGCAGACGAAGTAAAAGAACGCGTACCAGAAGCAGTGATCAAGTTATTATGGCAGACACTAAGTGATTTTCGTAATCAAAAGAAAATCGTTTCGTCACCCTTGGCAATAGCCTTCAGCGATGATCATGATGATGAAAATATTTATATTTTAGTGATGCAGGAAAATGGGAATGTCGCCGAGGAAGTCACATTAGCTTATAATGGAGACACTGATTTTCTTGGTCAGGGAACGATTGTGATCATCACCGATAAAAAGAAAACGATTAGTATGACGATAAGCAAGCTAAATAAGGACTAAGCGCGATTTTAAGCGCGCTTGACTTAAGCTTTTTTGAAAAAATTTGACGGTTTTCATTCTGTATGCTATTCTCATAATAATTTAATAATCGATTTTGTCGCTACAATGACAAAAGTAGTGCATTACTTCAGTGAACAGAGAATTGGCGGTCGGTGCAAGCCAAGCAGGGTAATGACATGAATTATTTTGTGGTGCCAATGGGTTTAACCATTATCTAACAATAAGCGCAGAAATAATTCTGAAGCTGGGTGGTACCACGGTAAATCGTCCCTGTTGTCGAAAGACAGCAGGGACTTTTTTTTATAGAGTGCCTAAAAAAGACGCATAGCTACACGGAATAATCTGTCTTTTTAGCACGTTTCCGCAGCATTTTCTAAAAAATAAAACCGATCGGGAGGTGTCAGTTATGACAACAGTGATTATTGAAGGCTTAGGGTTAATTGGTGGTTCACTTGCGCTTGCGCTTAAACAGGAGGTGGCTGACGCCTATTTGATCGGTTTGGATCAAAACTTGGACAGTTTGCGCTACGCGAAACAAAATGGTGTGATCGATGAGATCGGCACTAACTTAGCGGCGGTCGCGCCACGGGCTGATGTGATTATTTTAGCGACACCGGTGAAAAATATTGCGGCATCACTACAACAATTAACTCAGGTAACGTTAAAACCCAATGTGATCGTCACTGATACCGGTAGTACTAAACAAACAGTGCTGGCTGCGGCGGCTGATTTAGTGGCGCAAGGGGTGACCGTAATTGGTGGTCATCCAATGGCGGGTTCACATAAATCTGGTGTGCACGCTGCAAACGTTGATCTTTTCCGTAGTGCGTACTACTTTTTAGTACCGAGTCAAAATACTGCCCCGTTACAAATCGCGCGGTTGCAACGTTTATTAGCCGGTACAAACGCTAAATTTTTGCAGGTCGCGCCAGCTGAACATGACCATATTGTTGGCATGCTTAGTCATGTACCACATATGTTGGCGGCAACTTTAGTCAATGAGACCACTAGCCAGTTTCAAGATTCGCCAACGGCCTTACGGTTGGCTGCGGGGGGCTTTCGTGATATGACGCGGATCGCTTCTTCGGATCCGCAAATGTGGGCCGATATTCTGCTAACGAATACCGAGTCCATTCAGCAAATTTTACATCATTATATTGCTGATCTGACTGAATTAGAGCAGGCAATGATGCAGCGTGATCAAGCTGCATTGTTAGACTTTTTTGGTCAAGCAAAGGTAACCCGTGATGCGATCAATCCGAAAAAGGCGGGTGCGATCCCTGGATTCTTCGATGTTTTTGTCGATATTCCTGATCGCACGGGCGCTATCGCTGAAGTGACAACGATTTTAGCGCAAGCAGAGATTCAAATTGTTAATATTCAGATACTGGAAACGCGTGAAGAGCTGAATGGTATTTTGCAGCTGACGTTTGCCAGCGCAGCAGCGCAACAAAAAGCGCAGCAACTGTTAGCTGCACAGCAGATCAATATTTTAAGGAGGGCGTAATTATGTTAGATGTCATTTTAGTCGGCTTCATGGGCACCGGCAAAACAACAGTAGGTGAGGTGTTAGCGGCTAACTTTAGACGCCCACAAATTGATCTAGACGCTGAAATCGTGGCAGCAGCCGGTAAGTCGATCAAGCAGATTTTCGCTGATTCCGGTGAAGCGGCTTTTCGTCAATTAGAAACCCAAGTTTTGCAGCAAGCTTTTGCTAAAAGTGGTATTTTATCGACTGGCGGTGGCGTAGTCGAATCGGCAGCTAACCGTAAATTATTGCAACAAACCAGTATTCCTGTTATTTATTTACAAACGGGTCCTGCAGCAATTTTTGACCGCTTAAAAGGCGACGATGGCCGTCCGCTAGTCCAACAATTAGGTCAAGCAGGGTTACGTGATCTGTGGCAGCGGCGCGCGCCACTGTATCAATCCGTGGCAACGCACACGGTTACCACGGATGCGCGGACGCCGTTACAGGTGAGCCAACAAATTCAACAATTATTAAGTCAGGAAGTGGTTATCCATGAAATCTAAACGCCTTATTTTAGGATTATATTTGAATTACTTTGTGCTGGGAATCAGTCAAATTATTTTAGCGCAAAATATGGACGCACTACGTTTGCATTGGCACACAACAACTGCGGGAGTTGCTTTTGTCATCTCTGCATTAGGCGTCGGCCGCTTATTGGTTTACTTACTTTCCGGCTTTCTATCGGATCGTTTTGGTCGCCGACCATTCGTGATGATTGGTATGGGTGCCTTCGTGGTTTTCTATGCAGGCATTTTGCTTAGCCCCAATATTTATATTGCCTTTGCGTTCAGTATTTTGTCCGGCGTGGCTAATTCTTGTCTGGATACTGGCACTTACCCTACGCTGATCGATCTATTTCCACAGCGTGATGGCGCCGCAACGGTGATGCTGAAAGCCTTCATGTCACTAGGCGAACTTTTCATTCCGCTGATCATTGGGTTGCTGACAGTTGGTCATTTATGGTATGGCTGGTCGATGCTATTCGTCGTCGCGGTGATCTTATTAAATGTGATCTTACTCTGGAACGCAGATTTTCCTAGCCAAGCTGAAGTCCAACAACTTAGCGCTAGTGAACAGGCGGCACAGAAGACACCAGCAAAATGGTACTTGGATGGTATTTTATTTGTAATGTATGGCTACTTATCAATGGCAACTTTCTATTTGATCGCACAGTGGTTGACCAAATACGGTGCGACCGTGGCAAATATGGGAAGTTTGGCTGCCCATGCGCTACTGAGTTACTACAGTATTGGCTCGATCGCCAGCGTTATTTTAACGGCAGTGATGGTCAATCGCTTAGTTAAACCGCTGACGATCCAAGTTAGCTACACCTTTATGGCGTTATTGGCGATCATGGCGATGTGGCAATTTCCCACGCCAGTCGTCCTGAGTGTCGGTGGCTTTGCAGTTGGCTTCTTTGCCGCTGGTGGGGTCATGCAACTAGGATTGACCACAATGGCGAAATTTTTCCCGATAGGCAAAGGTTTGGTCACCGGTATTTTCTATACTGCCGGCGCGCTGGCATCGTTTACGATTCCCTTGATCACCGGCGCGTTAGCACAAAATAATATGCACAGTATTATGTTGGTTGATGTGATCATTGCGGCGCTAGGTTTTGTCGTTTCAGTTGGCATCAGCGTGCGCTACCGGGTTTTATTTGGTAAAACAGCACCCGAATTGAATTTAGCAAAATAAATCAATGAAAAAGCATGGCTTCTATCTTCAGAGGCCATGCTTTTTTGGTCTGTATGTCGTAAAATCGACATAACCTGGCTGTAGTTCGTATACTGAATACAAGTACTAGCGAAGGTGAGGGATTGAAATGAAAGTAGGTTCGTTGGCTTATACTGAACAATTACAGCAAGAATTTATCAGCAATGCAACGCCACAGCACTGTCAAGCGTTACTAAAACAGTTATTTAGGCAGTTAGGTGCTTATTTTGATAGTCACGGTGATCTAAAACTTACGAATAAGTTTGCCAGCTCGTTGAATCCTCAGTCATCATTTTTTAGGGTTTTAGCACAAATTGTGCAGACTGCTTTTCCGGCTGGCTTAGCTGCAGGACCTAACGCGACACTAGCATTGCGGCGAATGGTCCATCAACTGCGCTATTATTTAGATCTGATCAACGTGCATTATTTGCGTCAACGTTACCCAACGGCTAAAAATGATTGGGCGCGGCTAGTGGCTTTTGATATTGACTGTTACCATGCGCAGCAACCAATGAGCCGGCCAGAACCAGCGCGACTGCACAACAAGCTAGATCGGCAATTAAATTTGCCCCTAACGCCTGGTTGGAATATTAAGCGTGTTTATGGCTTTCATGTAGAATTTATTTTGGATCAAGCGGGTAATTTCATGTATCTGGATTTAACTGATATCGGACAAGCTGATCCGGGGCAGATCATTAATTGTAGCTCATTTAATTATGCTGAGCGCAACGACAACATTCACCGCAAGCTGGACGTTTATTATAATACGCCAACAACGCGTTCTAAAGATCCGTGGTTGCGAACATTTTGGCTGCAAAGTACTAGATCACCGGCAAAGCAGAACCGCTATAATCAACTGCGTGAGACTAAACGACAGCTGGCTTTTCAGTTAGAACGTTGGTACCGACGTGTGATCAATAGCTAAGCCCCCGCGCAGAATCAGCGGAGGCTTTTTTCAACGTAAGATACGCAAGCGGATGAAGAAAAAGATGAAAATAATCCCAAAAGGAATCACTAACCACGGATTGAGCTGCGCTAAGAACCAAAGAACTAAGCCGATAGCGATAAGAATAAGGATGATCAGACCGTATCGTTTCAAATTAAACATAGGTTTGGCCTCCATTTCCAAAATGAGGATCAAATTAGCTCTGCCGGCGTGTTTTGATAAAGAGAATCGCAAGTGTCGGAATCAATGCGAATAACCACCAGCGGCTGATACGTGCGCTGAACCAGAGTTCGATGCCAACGACAATGACGAACGCTAGGATGAGCAAATAGTATTTCCAGGCCATGATTGGCTCCCTCCCGCTATAGAATCTCGCTGACTTAAGTATAATCGATGCTTAGCGCCAGCAAAATAAAAAAGCAGCTGCTCCCGAAGGAACAGCTGCAAATCAGTTAAACTTCAATAATATATTTAGCTAAGCGTTGACGATCTTCTGGGCTGACTTCGGCAGTGATCTGTGTGCCGCTAGCCGTGTAGTCCTGTTCCAGAATGTTGGCATGCTCATTCAAATAGTCGACCCATTTACCATCAGCAAAGGGGATCATGAAAGCAACTTTAGTGAGATCAGCAAATAACTCTTTGGTGATCATCTGCGTCAGTAACTCCAATGAAGCTTGATCAGTGGCAGAATAGACTAGATCGTGTTCGCCAGTTTGCAGTGGAAAAGCAGTATCGGTTTTACGATCAGCCTTGTTATAGGCATAGATCATTGGGATGTCGTCGATGCCCATTGTGTGCAAAGTCTTTTCAGTTACTTTGATCATTTCTTGATAGTTTGGATCAGAGAAGTCGATCACTTGAACTAAAAGATCTGCCGCCGCTGCTTCCGCTAAAGTTGAACGGAAGGCTTTGACCAATTGGGTTGGTAGTTTATTAATGAAGCCGACTGTATCGCTGAGTAAGAACTTTTTGTTGTCTGGCAGTGTGATCTCACGCACGCTAGTGTCTAGCGTTGCAAACAGCATATCACGCTCAAAAACTGTTTTAGCGTTCTCAGCGTCGGCATTAAAACGTCGTAAAAGACCATTCATCGTCGTGGACTTACCGGCATTGGTATAGCCGACTAAGGCAACGGTCGGAATTGCGGAACGTTCACGTTGCGCGCGCTTAGTTTGTTGCGCCACTTCCATGGTTTTTAGTTCGTGGCGTAATTGACTGATTTTATTTTTGATCGTGCGCTGATTCATTTCCAGCTTTGTTTCACCACTCCCACGGTTAGCGAAGCCAGGACCGCCGCCTTGTTGCATCAAGTTAGCCTGTTCACCAACCCGCAAGCGCGGTAATTCATATTGTAGTCGCGCGATTTGGACTTGCATTTTAGCTTCGCGACTTTGTGCACGATTGGCAAAAATAGCTAAGATCAAGCCAGTACGATCAAGCAAAGTCATTTTCAGTTCATGCTCGAGATTACGGATCTGTGAGGGGCTTAATTCATCGTTGACCACTAAAACTTGAGCGTCATTTTCTTCAGCCAATTGGCGAATTTCTTCTAACTTACCGCTACCAAAATAGGTAGCCGCAACTGCTCGCTCTAGGTTTTGCCGAATATCGCCAACGACGGTCATCTGGTTGGCTTTGACTAATTCGGCTAATTCGGCCATATCGCTTTCAAAATAAGCCTGGTTTTGGCTGACGCCGCCGATCAATACTTTAGTTAATTCGATTTCTTGCATATTTCCTCCATAGGTATAGTGACTTGAGTTATGGTCAATTATTGGGAAATACGTTTCTTGTTGGTCATCATACAAGTCTCCTTTACACTAACGCTGTACAATCGCACATTGTCAGTGTTGAATGTTGGTTGTGAATTTGTGACGGCGCCAACATTCGGTTGATTTGTCGCAACTTTATTGTAACATGACAGTAGAACAAAATCATTGTACCGTAGTTTTGGTAGCACAAATTAAACTACAAAATCAATCACTATTTAGAGGGGATGTTGTAAATGGCAGACGATATTCAAGATTATTTAAAAAGTCATGTTTTCGGTCAACCACAATTAAAGCCAGACGAAAAGCGCTCGTTTCTGGGTAATTTTCGCGAACGGGTAGCCTTGGCGTTAATGATTCAACAATTACGCACGGTTAAGGCTGAAAGTTTAGTGCGTAATGTTTTAACCCGTTATCCGGGATTGCGGATCTATATCAATGGGCGAATGGGTAAAACTTTGATCAACCGTTATTTAAAAGTGGCGGTCGAACTTGATTATCCATTTACGATCTTGGCGCAAAATGGAATGCGGGTGTCGCAGCCATTGACCGAGCAAGATTTTGGTTTAGTGATCGCTGGCACCCAGAAAATTACCCGGCCAATCGTCCTTTGATTTAGCGTTACGGAATTAATAACGTAGGCGGGCGAGGCGCCGTTGGTAAACAGCTAATGCAGCAATTTCACACAATAAGATCAAAACGGCCATCGGTAAGTAAGAATTTTGCCCCATTAAACCGACAAATGGTGACAGGATACCGCCAATTAGATTTTGGGTCAGCCCTAGTAACGCTGAGCCGCTACCGGCATTGGCATGGGCGTGTTGCATGGCCAGTGATGCGGCCACTGTGCTGACGATACCGACCATTGAAACAATAAGGAAAAGTGGAATCAACACTAAAACAAGGTTATGCGGGATAAATAGTGTGGCAAATAGTGCCAGTGCGCCGATCAATGCAATAATCACGCCACCTTGTAGTACCCGATACTCGTTAAAGTGTGTGGCTAAATAACCAGCCAGTTGGGACATGACGACAATGCCGAGACCGTTTAAAGCGTAGACCAAGCTAAAACCCTGCGATGAAAGGCCGAAAATATTTTGTAGCATAAAGGAAGAGCCGGAGATGTAGGCAAATAAACCACCAGAAACTAGGCCAGTTACCAACGTGTAGCCCATAAAAATACGATCACGGAGTAACATTTGTAAAATGCTTAGTGGTTTTTCCGGTGCGCTAGTCTGGTTTGGATGGGTCTCCGGTAAACCTAACCAAACGCTGATCAGCAAGATAATTCCGACTACAGCGAGAATATAGAAAATACCACGCCAAGTCGTAAAGGTGAGAACAAAGCCACCAATAATTGGGGCGATCACGGGAAAAATACCGTTGACTCCCATTAAAAGAGCGTAGAATTGGGTCAATTTTTTCCCGCTGAATAAGTCAGTAGCAATCGCACGTGAGGTGACTAAGCCAGCCGCGCCGGCCACACCTTGGACCGCACGCAGAAAAATTAACCACCAGACGTTGGTTGCTAGTCCAGCTAATAAAGATGCAGCGGTGAAGCCAACCATTCCTAGCAACGTGGGTAATTTGCGACCAACACGATCACTCCATGGACCGATAAAGATTTGTCCTACCGCTAAACCGATCAAACAAGTGGTGATCGATAATTGTGTTAATGATGCGCTCGTGTGTAGTTGTTGTTGTAACTGGGGTAGTGCTGGTAAGTACATGTCCATTGATAGTGGTCCGAACGCGCTTAACGTTCCCAGTAAAATCAATAACCAAAGTTCCCGTCGTTTACTCATTAAAAAGATCCTCCTAGATAAATGTGCGCCAAGTCTGAGCACTTTTTACACATGCTAATTAATTCCAAAAAAAATTAGACCCGCGTGAGCTATGAGCTAACGCTGTCTAATTTGTATTTAGTCGTGCTTAAATTATCCTTGCCGCCAATGATTATACCCTAAAGCAATGATATAAAACAAACATTCAAACGAGGCAATGAAGAAGGTAACCGGCCAGTTAGTGATGTAGCCGAGATACAGGCCACCCCAAACGCCGATCAACGACATGCCAACAGCTACAGCCATCATACTGCTGACCGTGTGGGCAAAGTAGCGCGCACTAGCTGCCGGCAACGTTAGTAAAACGAAAATCAACAACGAGCCGACGATTTGTGCAGCAACACTGACGGATAGCGCGAGTAGGACGAGAAAGGCAATTGATAAAACGTTGGTCCATAAGCCTTTAACGCGGGCTCCAATGTGGTCAAACGAATCGAATTTTAGATCGCGATAGATGAATAAGACCACTAACAAAACAACGGCGGACAAAACGATCACTTGGATCACGTTTGCGCGACTGATACCAATAATGCTGCCGAACAAAATATTGGTTGCGTAACTTGACGTTTTGTTGGCTAGCGAGAGAAATAAAATACCGAGCCCGATAAACAGACTAGAGATCGCACTGATCGAAGCCTCGCGCCGGGCAGCCTTTACGCTGAGTTGACCCACAATGACCGAACTGATCATCGTAAATAATAGCATCCCATTTAACGGCGGCCAGCCAGCGAAAATCCCGAAGGCAGCTCCGGCAAAGCCAATCTCAGATAAGGTATGGGTCAGAAATGACATATTACGGGCAATCACGAAGACGCCAATGATGCCGCTGATGATTGCAATAAAGGTACTCGCCAAAAAGGCATTTTGCATAAAAGGTAGGCTAAGCATTTGTCAGATCACCTCCACGTTCAGTGCTGATCAGCGCATCTTCTGGTAGCTCAGCGATTGGACCATATTCATAGCCTTTACGGCGTAATAATAAATAATCGTCTGCGTACTGCTTAGCTAATGGTAGATCATGGGTCACGAAAATAACCGTTAAATTTTGTTCGCGGTTAAATTTTTTGACGAGATCTAAAAGTTCGTATTTCATCATATTATCTAGACTGGCAGTTGATTCGTCTAAAATCAAAAGATTCGGCTGTTCAACTAAGGCTTGAGCCAAATAAGCACGCTGCTTTTCGCCACCAGAAGCCATACCCAGTGGCCGCTTAGCGATGGCCGTCAAATTGGTGCTGCGAATAGCAGTATCAACGGCCTGTCGCTCTTTGTGCGATAACCACGGTAAATGGATCCCGCTAAGATTAAGGCTGACGAAATCGCGAATCGATAATGGGTATTCTTCATCTAAATTACGAAATTGGGGCACATAACCGATCCGAATGGCTTTACGCTCTGGAAAAAAACGAATCGCACCGCTACTAGGTTTTAATTGCTGCAATAAAGTTCGAATCAAGGTTGTTTTACCAGCACCATTTTCGCCGACAATACTTAGAAAGCGGCCGCGTTGGAGTGTGAAATTCAAGTCTTGAAATACCTGATGGTCAGGGAAGTTGACCGCCAGATGCTCAACTGCTAAAAGTGGTGATTGCGTCATGATGACCTTCCTTTTTATAAGAGAGTGGGTTGAAATAGCGCTCAGATTTTGAGTACTAGTGTTGCTTGGATATCATATTTAAAATAGACGTAAACAGATCCGATTAGATTCCATTTCGGAGCTGGTGTATGGAATCTAACCAGCTCTGTCTTGATTCAATCAAACTTCAGAGTTTTAAAAATTAGTTAAAGGTTTTAATTATGATAGCTATGCGCAATAATCTGCTTTTTCAACCACGTTTACGATTGATCCTGCTCACTGTTCAGCGGTCTGGATCTTAGCTAATTGGTCGTATTGCTTTAACATCCACTGCCGATAATTAAGACCATGGGGCATCGTTTCGGTTACTTTAATGACGGGCACATTATGTCTGTGTGCCAAACTAACCAAGT
Organism: Loigolactobacillus coryniformis subsp. coryniformis KCTC 3167 = DSM 20001; assembly: GCF_002706425.1. Taxonomy (NCBI): domain Bacteria; kingdom Bacillati; phylum Bacillota; class Bacilli; order Lactobacillales; family Lactobacillaceae; genus Loigolactobacillus; species Loigolactobacillus coryniformis. The sequence continues at coordinate 287,509 of NZ_CP017713.1, forward strand.
TAGCGATGACTTTATCTGTTGATTGACTATTTTGAACGAAAAAGGCAATTTTACGATTGGTGATCGCAGTTTGTAGTGATTTGATGTCGCTAGGTGAAGGGTCTGTCCCTTCTTCAATGGCACGCGCAAAATGTTGATCACTAATTTGATAACCTAGTGCGGACAAGGCGTAATTGAAAACAGGTTCGCTGACTGCAACTTTTTGCTGTTGTTTATTTTGTTTTAATTGCGTTAATTTAGTGTTGATCGGTTGCAATGACTTAATGTACTTCTCGGCGTTGCGCTGGTAAGCTGCTTTGTGCTTTGGATCGCGCTTAGCGTAGACTTTAGCTAAATGGCGCGCTAATTTTGGCATCGTGTTTTTATTATACCAAAGGTGTTCGTTGGCGCCGGTTTTCTTGCCCATTAAATCCTCGCCGACGCGGATGTTGGTGACGTTGTCGTCACCATTGGCATTAATCAGTTTTTGCATCCAACCATCGTAACCGATTCCGTTAGCAATCACGACATCTGCTTTAGCAACGGTGCGCGCTGTTTTTGTCGTCGGTTCAAAATCGTGTGGGTCAGTATTCGGGCTGGTGATGATCGACGTCACCGTGCCATGATCACCCAGCACTGCTTTGGCAACTTCACCATAAAAGTTCAATGAACTAACAACGGTGATGCCATCATTCTTGGCAGCTGGTTTGGTGCTACAACCAACGAGGAGCAATAAAAGGCTGGCTAACAAGGTAATGCTAGCCCAAAGTTTGTGTTGCTTCATCATTAATCAATTCTCCTTAAAAAAGTGTAATATTCTTGGATCATCCACAGTTCAGGCCGACTAATTTGATATACTGAAGCTTGATTAGAACGTGTTTAAAAAGGCGCTTAGATTTTTGAACGCTAAGTAGGTAATAAGCAACCTAGATTGATGTGTTTAACTTACGTCGCTAAGCAAAGCAATCGGCCTTTTAGACACGATTAGTTGAAATAAGATAAGCAAAAAAGCTTCAGAACCTATTTTTAGGGGCTTTTTTAAGAACACTTAGCTTAGTTTACTGGTAAAATTTATTTTGTCAAGTGATTTTGTTCTTGCTAAATCAACGAAATTCGACTTTGACTAAGCTTGAATAACTAATTTAGTTTCCTTGAAAACAATTAATTAAGAAAGTGTGAATGCTTTGTTAACAGCGATCAGGCACCGTGTAAATAGTCGGCTAGGCTTTTTTGGCCTCGTTGTGATTTTGTTTTGGCTAAAAACACTTTTAGCTTATACGCTTGATTTTTCATTAGGCGTCAGTGGCATTTACCAATATTTCATTTTGATCATCAATCCATTGGCGACTACGCTTATTTTTTTTGGCATTGCTTTGTATATCAAAAAACCGTGGTGGTCATACCTGACTCTGCTGGTTTTACACGCGGCCAACACGGCGCTGCTGTATTTTAATGTGATCTATTATCGTGAATTTACCGACTTTATGACGATCAACACGATCACCGGTTTTTCCAAAGTTTCTAATGGGATCAGTGGTAGTTCGTTGGCGCTAACTAAGGGTCACGACGTGTTTTATTGGCTAGATATCGTTGTGTTACTAGTTTTGCTTTTGGCGCGCTTGATCAAGGTTGATAAAAAGCCACTACCGCGTCGGTTACCTTGGGCGCTGACTTCGTTGGGCGTCGTTTTATTTGCGTTTAATCTGACTTTAGGTGAAATCGATCGGCCACAGTTGTTGACACGGACGTTTGATCGTAATTATATTGTTAAGTATTTAGGCATCGATGCTTATACGATCAATGATGCCTTCAAAACTGCCCGCAATGATCAGGTGCGCGCATCAGCTAGTACTTCGGATCTGGCTAGTGTGCAGCAGTATATTAAGCAGCACTACGCTGCAGCTGATCCGCAAATGTTTGGTTTGGCGAAAGGTAGAAACGTGATCGTGATCCATTTAGAGAGTTTTGAACAATTTTTGATCGATGATAAAATTGATGGTAAAGAAGTTACCCCGTTTTTGAATAGTCTCTATCATGACAAACAAACCTATGCCTTTGCTAATTTTTTCCATCAAGTCGGGCAGGGGAAAACTAGCGATGCGGAGAATTTGTTGGAGACCAGTACTTATGGCTTGCCGGAAGGCTCGCTATTTTCCCAATTAGGCAGCGATAATACGTTTCAAGCGGCACCAGCGATCTTACAGCAAACGCAAGGCTACTCATCGGCAGTTTTTCATGGTGATGTGGCTAGTTTTTGGAATCGCAATAATGTGTATAAGAATATGGGCTACCAAAACTTCTTTGATAAGAGCTATTTTGATGCGGCTGGCGATCGCAGTATTGGTTATGGCTTGAAGGATAAACTGCTGTTCAAAGACTCAGTCAAATATTTGGAACAAATGCAGCAGCCATTTTATGCGAAATTTATTACGGTTACCAATCATTTTCCATTTGAAATGGACAGCGAAGATACTGACTTTCCTAAGGCGGATACCGCTGACAGCTCGGTCAATAATTACTTTCAATCGGCGCATTATCTAGATCAATCAGTTGAAGAATTCTTCGCTTATTTGAAGGCCTCCGGTTTATATGATAAGTCGATCATCGTGTTATACGGTGATCATTACGGTATTTCTAATACACGTAATCTGGACTTGGCACCTTTGCTAGGAAAGTCCGCTGATGATTGGACGGCATACGATGATGCACAAATGCAGCGGGTTCCGTTTATGATCCACATTCCTGGGGTGAAAACTGGTAGTGTTCAGCAGCAATACGCTGGTGAAGTCGATGTTTTGCCAACAATCGAGCATTTGTTAGGAATCAAGACTAAGCGTTATCTGCAATTTGGAACGGACGTTTTTTCGTCGCAGCATGATCAAGTGGTGGCGTTCCGCGATGGCGATTGGGTCAGTCCGCAGTACACTAAGGCGGCGGGGAATGTTTATGATCAAAAAACTGGGACTGAATTGACTAAGCTGACTAAAACGCAACAAACGCAGGTCGATGACAATCAGAATAGAGTGACAACGGCATTGCGCTTATCGGATAAATTGAATAACGGTAATTTATTGCGCTTTTACACGCCAAAGGGCTTTAAACCGGTGCAACCACAGAATTATAATTATACGGATGGCTTCACTAAGCTGGCCCAACTGCGTGAAACCTTAGGTCAAAAGTCAACTAGCTTGTATTCGCAAAATCATGATCATTCCACTGCTGATCTGTACCAAACGGACGCACCAGAGGCAAAGTAACGTAATCTTCTATCTTGCGGTCAAATTAGTAGTAAAAATAATAGAACAAGAACACTTTAATAAAGTAGGATAAAACGATACGGAGGGGTAAAATGGCGATCAGTAAAACGACACAGTCAGAATTACAACGTTTCGCGCGGGCGCAAACGCGTTTGCGGTTAGTCAAAAATGAACGGACTTATTTTGAACAATTAGGTGCACGCGTCGGCCGCGATATTCATTATCACGGAATTTTACGTTTCACGCCGAAAACCCATTTGGTCGAAGCCGATGAGTTGGCTGGCTATATGATCGATTATATTCAAGCACGGACGGCCGCGGGAATGGATGAAGCCGATGCATTGGCGCAAGCGGAAACGGTTTTTATGGTCGATGCACCGGAAAATCCTTTGGTAGTCAATCCTGATTATCGCCAGTGGCAAACTTATTATGCGCAGTTAGAGCAGGTAACGTATAAATTACTTTGGCTCGTCTTCAGTAGCCGCTTATTGATTGGAACGGTGGTCGGTGCAATGCTCGGGGTTTTAGCTGAAAGCCGTTATGCTGACCGTGCGTTAGGCTGGCTTTTCTGGCTACTCTTGGCGCTTGGGGCTTTGTTAGGCCTAGGGCTAGGTACTGCCAGCATGCTGAAAGTCGCGTGGTCAGAGCGCTGAGCTTACAAAACTGTCACTGGTAATTCAGTCTGTAAATTCGTATACTAATGAAAAAGTGTTGGAGGTAAGCGAATATGCGTAAATGGATCTATGCCTTAGTGGCGCTGATCGTTGTTGGATTAGGCTTTGGCTGGTACCAGTATGAATACGGTGGTCAGAGTTATTACACTAAAATTACAACTAAAGGTGAACGCCAGGTGCGCACCGCAGATAATGGTGATAAATATATTGATTATCAGTATAAATTACCCGCTTACAATAAAGCCGGTGATAAACGAACCGTTGATTTTAATGGCAACAAAGAACGGCCGTTGAAACGCAATGCATATCTGCAATTAAAGGTCAGCCGTCAAAAAGGTGTGATCAGTTGGCAAGCTGTTACCAAGGGTGACGTGCCAGCTAAAGCGACGGCTAAACTAGATGAATGATTAAATAGAAGAAAATACAACAAAAAGTCCACGATATTTTACGTCGTGGACTTTTACTTATGCAGGGAAATTATTTTTTGTATTTACGCATCATTTCGGCTAAATGAACTTCATGAGTAATGAATTCGTGGGTGCGGCAAACATAATCATGTTCACGACCTAATTTAGCGATGTAACCGTTGATGTAATCAACTTCAGTGGGCCGCCCTTTAGAGAAATCCTGGTACATCGATGGGTAATGCAATGGATTGCCTATGCGACTAACGTAATCCACGGAATCGATCTCTTCTTGGCGGGTGGAAATCATTTGAATGCCGGCACGTTCACAGGCGTCATAGGATTCATTCATCAACTGAGTGGCCATTTCTTTGGCGCCAGGGTATTCGATGAATTGGCCCATGGTCAGTTCGAACATCGTGCATAATGTATTAACAACGGCATTGAAAACGACTTTGGCCATTAGAGTACCCATAAAGTTGTCAGTGACGATCGGATTTAAGTTAGCGGCTTTAAAGTCCGCTTCAACGGCCTTGATCTGCGGATTGATCTCTTCGGTATAGTTAGCCATATGCATTTCACCAGCACCAGCTTCACCAATAAAGTCAACATCACCAGGGCCGTTTAAAACAGTGGCGATCATAGCTGTGCCACCGATTATTTTGTCATCAGCGAAGTACTGGCGAATTTTATCAATATGGCCCATACCGTTCATTGCTGAAAAGGCGATCTGTTGGTCATTGAAGAGAGGGGCACAACGTTTTAACACGTCAGCTAATTGCATCTGTTTAACGAAGATGATCCAGGCGTCAGGCTGGCCTTTGTATTCCTCTGGATAAAAAATATCAATTGGGACTAAATGACGATTCTCGTGGTTGCGGGCGGCATAGACACCACCTTGTTCACGTACTTTTTCCACGTTTGGTTGCCAAGCATCGATAAAATCAACTTTGACCCCTGCGTTTTCTTGTAATAATACCCCAAATCGATAGCCCATTGCACCGGCACCAATAATTCCATAATGCATAATAATCGTCCTCTCTGTTAATTAGATTAATTTTAAATGAAAAAAGCCCTAGAGAGTTTAAACTCTCCAGGGCGACTAGCGCGGTACCACCTGTATCATTCAACATCACTTACATGATATTGCTCAGTAAGCGTTTATTAAAAACGCTTATGCTTGATATTGGCAGCTAACCAGCACTCCTCATAAAGACTGCATGTTCAACGACTTTTGGCATTAGGTAAGGTATCTTCTCAGCAGCGATACTTTCTGGCAACATTACCTAACGCCGACTCCTCAATTGAATTCACATTTTATTTTCATTTATTTTTAATGATTATTAGTTTATCGGTTGAATTAAAGAATGTCAATTACTTTTTTGGAAATATCAGTCACGGCGCAATGATAATTCTCCCCAAATTGCAAGAACAAATTAGCCACACGATAAATCCTATTAAATCAGTATTTTCATTAATATTCATATTTTATGGACTTAACTTAACCGGCGGAAGCAGCGGAGAAAAGCTCTTTGGGTGTTTGATAGCCAGTTTGCCGGCGCGGTAAATTGTTTAGCTTTGACTCAACTGCTTGGATATCATGAGGACCCAAAATATCCATGGATAGACCCTTGGGTACATCGCGGCGGATCATTCGATTATGCGCTTCGTTAGTCCCACGCTCAGAGGAACGATATGGATGGGCATAATAAAGGTCAGCGACACCGGTAAGTACAGCGCCAACTTCCGAGAACTCAGCGCCATTATCGGCAGTAACTGACTTCATGATTGATCCGTATTCTTGACAGATCTTGGCCAGCTCATAGTTGACTGAATCGGCATCACGACCATCGATCAAACGTAGAATTTGGCAGCGGGATTGACGCTCGATCAGCGTTAAGATCACACTCTCTTGACCGTTGCGCTTGCCCACCACGGTGTCCAATTCGAAATGGCCGAACTCTTGGCGCTGGTCGATACTTTTAGGCCGTTCATCAATACTCCGTCCGGCCAGACGCTTGTGCTTGATCGAGTGATGATGTTTAGCACGGTGGCGCGTTTTTTCGAGTAGATCAAGATTACGGACTTCAAGTAACTGGGCATCAATATAGTGGTATAGCGTCTTGGTCGAGACCATCTCCTCAGGTTGATATAAGCCTTCAAGTTGGGCCCGTCCTACTGCTGCATCAGGCGACCAACCATCTTGACGCAAATGAGTCGTAAAATAGTCGATAAAATCAGCGACACCGACGAGTTTCAAAGGTCGATGACAGTGGGCTCGATTAGCTTCGTACTTAGCTTGTGCTGTTTCTGGTGAGTATACAGCGTAATATTGGCGTTGACTATTCACTTTTTTTACTTGGTCGATCTCGCCGCGGCACAATTCATTATTGATTGTTTGATGACAAACATTAAGCGCTCTGGCAATTGCACGATTGGAATAGCCTTGGCTGTGCAGCGTAGCAATTCTGCCTCGTTCAAACGAAGTTAGGTGCTGACCTTTTTTTCTGACTGTGGTATTCTGTTCTTGCATCAAGACAATAACCTCTTTCATTGTTTGTGTAGGAACATCAATGATAACAGAGATTTGTCTGGGTGTTTTTTATTTTATCAATTAGCTAAAAGTATTTGGCTAACTTGATTATAAAACGCGCGATAAGAAAGATTTCGTAAAAGAAATAACGGCACGTGACGACGATTTTGCTAAATGGTATACCGACACTGTTTTAAAAGCGGGTATGGCTGATTATTCACCAGTTCGAGGCGCAATGATTATTTTACCTTATGGCTATCAAATTTGGGAGAATATCAAACAAGAGTTTGACGGTATGTTGAAAGAAACTGGGCATGAAGATATGGCGATGCCGTTATTGATCCCAGAAAGCTTATTAGCTAAGGAAAGTGAATTGATCAAGGGTTTTGCTCCTGAAGTTGCGTGGGTAACTCAAGGTGGTACAGAAAAGCTTCAAGAGCGTTTAGCGATTCGGCCAACTTCGGAAGTTCTTTTTAGTGATTATTATGCTCGAGCAGTACATTCCTATCGAGATCTACCACTTAAATATAATCAATGGGTCAGCGTCATGCGCTGGGAAAAAACGACCCGACCATTTTTAAGGACGTCAGAATTCTACTGGCAAGAAGGCCATACGGTTCATGCGACAGCGCAAGAATCTCATGAAGAGACGATTGCAATACTGAATATGTATGAAAAAGTAATTAATCAGTTTTTAGCTATTCCCACACTTAAAGGTCAAAAGACGGAAAGTGAAAAGTTTGCTGGCGCTTATCAAACTTTCACCCTTGAATCAATGATGGCTGATGGTCGGGCGTTACAATCAGCCACGTCGCATGATTTTAACGATAAGTTTGCTAAAGCTTTTAATATTAAATATTTAGATAATAAAGGTCAGCAGCAGTATGCTTATCAGACATCGTGGGGTTTATCGACACGAATTATTGGTGGTTTAATTATGGTTCATGGCGATGATCGTGGTTTGAAATTACCACCACGTGTAGCACCAACACAAGTTGTTATCATCCCAATTGCGCCAAATGATGAAGTTGTCCAAGCCGCTACTGAAATTATGACTGATCTACAAGCTGATACTCGGGTCAAAATGGATCAAAGTGATAAAAAACCGGGTTGGAAATTTAATGAATATGAAATGCGTGGTGTACCGCTTCGATTAGAAATAGGGCCACGTGATTTAAAGCAACAGCAAGTCGTGCTTGTGCGCCGTGATACGGGTGAGAAGATTGTAACGCCAATTGCTAATGTGCATACCAAGGTCAATGAATTATTAGAAGCAATTCAAGCTAATCTTTATCAAATGGCTAAGGATCACTTAGAGGCTAATATATTTACCGCAACCGATATGACTGAATTTAAAAAGAATTTAGGTAATCATCGTGGTTTCGTTAAAGCAATGTGGTGTGGTGATCCTAAATGCGAAGCTGCTATTCATTCAGAAACCAAAGCGACTGCACGCTGTCTTCCTTTTGAACAGGAACAACTATCTGATAAATGTGTTTATTGTGGTCAGCCAGCTGAAAAATTAGTTACTTGGGCACAGGCTTATTAGACGACGCGAAATCGACGGAGTCTTATTTTAGGAGGGTTAACGTGGGAAAGAAAATAGTTATCGTTGGCGGTGTAGCTGGGGGTGCCTCAGTAGCAGCACGAGTACGTCGCTTAGATGGAGCGGCAGAAATCACAATGTTTGAAAAAGGACCCAATGTCTCATTCTCAAATTGTGCGTTACCGTATTATCTTAGCGGAACTGTTGAAAATGCCGATGATATCGTATTAATGACACCAGAAAAATTTAAACAACGGTACAATATTAATGCACGAACAGAAACTGAAGTTACCGATGTGGATGCAGAACGACAAATGGTTACGTACATTGATCAACGTACAGGTGAGCAAGCACAACAAAGTTATGACGAACTTTTTCTTGCTCCAGGTGCGACGCCAATATTGCCAAAAGCAATTAAAGGAATTACAAGTCCAAATGTCTTTACTGTCCGTAATGTTCCTGATATTGAAAAACTACAGAATTATTTGATCAGTAATGATATCCAAAAAGTGACAGTGATCGGTGGCGGCTTTATTGGCTTAGAAATTGCAGAAAATTTAATTAAGGCTGGTCGCAAAGTGGCTTTGATCGAAGCCACATCGCATGTTATGCAACCACTAGATGAAGACATGGCACAGATCCTGCACAAAGAATTGATCGATAATGGTGTTAATTTAATTGTATCTGATGCTGTTGCTGAAATCAGCAAGGATGAAGTTACTTTAAAATCAGGTAAAAAGATTGCAACTGAAGCCGTTATTGCTGCTATTGGTGTACAACCAGAAGTTACCTTGGCCCAAAAAATAGGGGTTCGTTTAGGTGAAACTGGTGCGATTGCAGTTAATCATCATTACCAAACTAATTTGCCACATATCTACGCTGTTGGTGATGCAATTGAAGTCACTAATATGATAACTCGGAAAAAGCAACGACTAGATCTAGCTTTTCCTGCGCAAATGGAAGCGCGGCATGCAGCTGATCATATTTATGGTCGGACAACCCAACAGCGAGGCGTTTTGGGGTCACAAGTGATCCGACTATTCCATTTGAATGCTGCTTCAACTGGCCTAACTGAAAAACAGTGTGATGAGCAAGGTATTAACTATAGTGCGGTTACGGTTATTCCCAAAGATAAAGTTGGCTTAATGCCCAATGCACATTCATTATTCTTAAAATTGATTTTTGGGTGCCCAACAGGAGAAATTCTCGGTGCGCAAGCAATTGGAATGAGTGAAGTTGATAAGCAAATTAACGTTATTGCAACTGCAATAACGTTACATGCCCATGTTGAAGATCTACAAGATTTAGAGCTTTGTTATCAACCGCTTTTTAGTACAACCAAAAATGCGGTGAATTTTGCTGGTTTAGTAGCCACTAATATTTTGAATGATGAATACAAGCAGGTGCCAGTGAGCGCTGTGAGACAGTTAGTTAAGGATAAGGCGTTTATTATTGATGCTCGTGAACGGGACGAATATACGCAAGGTCACGTTGAAGTGGCCGTTAATATTCCACTTAGCGAATTCAGAGATCGCTTGAGTGAAATCCCTAATGACCAGCCAGTTTATGTACACTATCTAACTAGTCTTCGTAGTTACAATATGGTTAGAGCATTGGTTAATTTAGGTTACACAAATGTACACAATATTGTTGGATCCTTCCTTGGTATATCAGAGTATAATTATTACCACGATTTAGTTGATGATCGTGAACCGATCGTGGATCATTATAAATTCGATTTAGAATAAGGCTGAATCGAATTTATAGTAGCCGTAAAATATCATTAAGGGATGTGTTATTCTCTACGTACAATACCCCTTAGGGTTGACACTTTAAATAATAAAAGTGTGAATCCTAGGGGGTGTTTTGCATTGTAAGTTATTCAACTATTGAAAAGCTTAAATTACTTCATGATTATCAGAAATCGGATTATGGTTTAACGGTGTACTCCGATTACCATGGTGTCCGACCAGCAAACATGAGTAAGTGGATTAAGCAATTCCTACTCGCTGGATTGGCGGGATTAATTAGACCTAAGCATAATCAGAAGTACTCATTAGAGACTAAGTTAACTGCTGTAAAAGCTTATCTTTCTGGCAAGTATACTAATCAAGCAATTCTCCAGCAGTATCAAATTAGAAATATTTCTCAACTACATCAATGGGTTATCAGTTACAATAATGACAAACTCCGAGTTAATCAGACAACGAGAAAGCGAGTCAGAAAAATGGGACGAAAAGTAACCTTTGATGAAAAGAGGCAGATTGTCCGATGGACAATTGAACATAACAATAACTATAAAGCGGCTGCAGAGAAGTATGATATTAGTTACCAACGAGTTTATTCTTGGGTACGGAAGTACCGAGTAAATAGCGACTGGGAAGTACTAAAAGATAACCGTGGGCGTAATAAAGGAAAAGAGCCCACTAATGAACTAGAAAGACTAAGGAAACGAGTTCGTGAGCTAGAAGCTCGTGACCGTGAACGGGAGCTGCAAATCGCTTTTGCAAAAAAATTAGTCGAAATACGCAATCGGGAGGTGAAACGACCGGACGATATCAAGCGATTCAAGAAATGAACAATGAAGGTTATTCTATTAGTGAATTGACCAAGGTCGCTGGAATTACTAGACAAGCTTACTACAAATGGCTGAAACATGAACCGACTAAATATGAGATTGAAGAATCGGAGATTCTCCAATTGATTAAACAGTTAGAAAATGAACACAAGCAAAGCGTTGGCTATGACAAAATGACTAGGTTAATCAAGTTAAGTCATCAGATTCCTTATACCGTCAATAAGAAACGAGTCATTCGCATTATGAAAGACCATAGTATCAAAGCTGACTATCGTCAGCCAACCCATAAACGTATTCAAGCCCAGCAAACTTATGAAGCTGAAAATATTCTTAACCGACAATTTGACCAAACCGCAGCTAACCAAGTTTGGGTTACGGATACGACGGAACTAAATTACGGAATCCGGCTTAATAAAGTTCGTCTACATGTAGTATTAGATTTATATGGTCAATATCCAGTAAGCTGGTTAATTACACCTACAGAAACCGCTGAAGGAGTAGTTCAAGTGTTCGAGCAAGCACGGATGAAGGAAGGAGCACTAGCTCCGTTAATTCATACTGATCGTGGTGCGGCGTATACTTCCAAAGCATTTAATCAGTATTTAGTAGTTAATGATGCCCAACACAGTTATTCAGCACCAGGGACACCGGCTGACAATGCCGTAATAGAACATTGGTGGGCAGATTTTAAGGCTATTTGGATCGCACACCTGCCTAAAGCACAAACATTATTAGAACTAGAAGGACAAGTTAGAGAAGGAATTACCTATTTCACTGAAAAATTTATCTCAGCGAAGAGAAATGACCTTACCGCAGCGGAATACCGTTTTGGCAAAGCCAACTAATTTTTATTATTTAATGTGTAAACTTGACAGGGCACAGTACCCTATCCAATCCAAAGCAATTATGATTTGAAATCTTAGAATAGTTGTGTAGGCTTGGCATCGTCTTCAAAATAGCAAAAAAATATATGGCATAAATTCTCAAAAGTAAATGGCCTACCTTAAAACATTCATGTTTTAAGGTAGGCCATTTTTGTAATAAAAGGTGTCGCTTAGAACCCGAATTATTCATACGAGGTTTAATATCGGCATACCGCACAATTTTGGACCAATTCTCGTGCTGCTATGGTGTAGTCAAACCAAGATGTACTGTTTTTGCTAAAGGCTACCAAATTATGGGGCTGGATAAATTTTTGATCCTCAATTTTGAGCATACTTGCCCCTTGGCCGAACCGACTTTTTTTGATTTATTGCACCAGTTTAGCCCCACTGTAGCGCTTGGATTCGAGCTAACAGTTGATAAAACAAATCCTGATAGACGTGGTGGCGGCTTAATTTTAGATAAAGTTGCCGGCCGCTGGTCACCAGCTTACCCGCTACTTTAAACAGCCATAAGCGCAAGGTGGTAACCTGTAATCGCTGATGTTGTACAGGCAACAATTGGCGCATCAAGCTGACTAAATTATAAGCGAGGACACTGAGCATCATGCGGGCATAATTTGGTATAAATTGCGAGCTAGTCATTTTATCCAGGTAAAAGCCAGCCTTGGCTTCCTTGATATAATTTTCCATTTGGCCCCGTTGATGATAGGCGTGAAACGCATCTTCGGCGACAAAACTCGTTAAATTGGACACAAGGTATTCATGTTGAAATAACAATTCACCAGCTGGTCGAGTTGATTTAATATAGATCTGGCGCGGCTTAGGCCATGATTGGGCTTGATAAGACGCGCGATAATAATGGACCTCGGTCTCAGTCCAATTCTGCTCATCACTGATCTGAACAAAACGTTCAGCCAGTTGGTTCAGCCGCCGATTGGCTTTCAGGCGGATCAAGTAAAAAGTGTCGTTGGCTTCACAAGTTTCGTATAATTCTGGAGTCGCAAAGCCACTATCCCCGCGGACCAAGATATCAGCGTTCGGTTTGACTTGATGATAGTGCTGTAGTAGTGGTGTGATAAAGGGGGCAATATCCGTACTGGTATAAACATTACCTGGGCGCAATCGAGCCTTTAAACAGTGGCCCGTTTGTCCGTCAAAAGCGACCAGCGGATGGTAACCCGTGGTACCGTAATGCGCGTTAAAGGCGGCTTTTTCCTGATGACCATGAGTATCGGCATGGGTCGAGTCAATATCGAGAATTAGCTGTTGTTGCTTGGCGCCAGTCCACGCTTGGTCAAGCAATGCTTGATTCAACGTTTGTAATGAGATGATGGTCTGCTCGTCACAGCGTTGCCAAAAACGGGATAACGACGGTTGTGAGGCCAATTGCGGTTGTGCCAATAGTAATTTAAATGTGGGGTCATCGCGCAAACTAGTGGCAGCTAGATCGGCCGGGTAGCCGGCGATCAACTGCAGCACGACCTGCTCTAGTAGACTAACGTTGCTGTAACGAGCGTAATGGCGCTGGTCATCAAAATGGACTAATTGATACGCTAAGGTCGTGAAATTGAGTTGCGCCATTAATTCTTTGACCAACACTAGCCCAGCATCAGTGGAAAGTTCACCACCAGTGTGCGAAATATGTAATTTAGGATTGAAATTAACTCGTTTTTCCGGTAAAGTTGCCATGAAAAGGACCTCTTTCTTTTGGTGGATAGCTGACTTGTGGTGAATCAACTATACCAAATCGGAGGTTCTTTTTCTGCACTAAAAAGGTGAAAAATAAAAAACACAGTACCGCCCATGATACCGGGGTGACACTGTGCTTGGAGAACTTATGGTGAATAATTCAGGTAGAATATAATAAAGCTCTGGTTATTTAGATTGATCCAATCGTCAAGAGACGTTACATCAATTAAGGACACAAGATTTATTCTAATCTAGGCAAGCGATTAACGCTAAATTCCAAATCTTTTTCTAAGTGCTTGTGGATTAATTTTTCAGCTAAGCAACCATCATTTGATTGGATCGCTAATAAAATTTCTTGATGTTCTTCAACTAATTGAGGCCGTTTGTGCAAAGTTACTGTAGTACGTAATAGGTGAATGATTGATTGCATTCGATTGATAATTTTAACGATTTCGGGATTATGAGTCTCTTCAACAATTAATTGGTGAAATAAATAATTTGCTTGCAATTTTTCCTCATTATTACCATGGAAACCAGTATCAACACATTTAGAAAGTTTCTGCAAAGTATCGTCAGAAATGAACTCAGAACAATATCTGGCCGCGTAACCTTCTAAAATAGACCGAACTTGAAAAATATGTCGGATATCCGTTTCGGTTGGTACATAGATATGTTTATTTTTAATGAGTCCCTCGTCTTCTAATTTTGCAATTGCTGATCTAACGGGAGTACGACTAATTTTTAGATCGTCAGCTAGCTTGGTTTCAGTTAATTTAACACTAGCGTCTATTTTCCCAGATAATATTTGATCGCGTAAAAGTTCGTAGGCGTGAATGTAAATATGGGTTTCTTTTTTTTTCATAAGGCTGCTCCTTTTGCTAGTTTTTTACATTATACGCGTAAAGCTCACATTTTAACATAGTATACAAAAAATAAAAAAATGTATACATTTTAAAAAAGGTGGGTTATACTGAGCCTGTTAATAAGAAAGCGCTTTATATATAATCTAAAAGGAGTGATTTAGATGCAAAAAATTGGTTTTATTGGTTTAGGTATTATGGGTAGACCAATGGCGAGAAATTTAATTGAAGCTGGTTTCTCTGTTTCTGTATTTGATATCAATACTACTGCAGTCGATAGCTTGGTTGCAGATGGGGCAACAGCCAGTACGGCTGCAGAAATGGCAAAATCAGTTGACTTTATTATCACTATGTTACCTGCCGCTAAGCATGTCCGATCTGTACTTGAAGGTACTGATGGTGTTTTTGCCAATGCTCATTCTGGATTAGTCGTTATTGATATGAGCTCAATAGGTCCAACAGATGCCCAAGCCTTCGCTGAAGAAGCTAAAAAATATCAAATCGCAACTTTAGATGCTCCAGTCAGCGGTGGTGAACCGGGGGCTATTGCGGGGACACTATCAATTATGGTTGGTGGTGAACAAGAGACTTTTAAGCAAAGTTTGCCAGTATTCCAGGGTGTTGGTAAAGATGTCGTACTCGTTGGTGGACATGGTAGCGGGGTTACTGCTAAATTGGCTAATCAAGTTATTGTCAATTTAAATATTGCGGCAATGTCTGAGGCTTTGGTGTTGGCGGCCAAGGCAGGAATTGATATTGAAAAAATGTATCATGCTATTCGCGGTGGTTTAGCAGGTAGCTCTGTACTAGATGCTAAAGTTCCACTGATTTTAGATCGTAACTTTAAACCTGGCGGGACAATTGCCATTAACATGAAAGATCTAACTAATGTGATGCAAACTGCACATGATTTGGATGTTCCGTTACCATTATCTAGTCAGCTATTAGAGATTTTTCACGCTTTGAAGGCTGACGGTAAGGTAATGAACGATCATGGTGGTATTGTTCAATATTATGAAAAAATAGCCAATGTTGAAGTGAACAGAGGTGACGATAATGAGTAATATTCCGGTGCAAGAAGCTTTTACGAAAATTCCTACAGCACCTAGCCAGCAACAAGTCAACGAATTATTAAACTCAGAATTGAAACAGCTGAATAAAAAAATTGTGGTACTCGATGATGATCCAACAGGTGTTCAAACAGTGCACGATATCTCTGTCTATACCAATTGGGAAAAATCTAGCATTGAGCAAGGATTTGCCGAAAAAAATTCAATGTTTTTTATTCTAACTAATTCGCGTAGTCTCACAGCTGCGGAAACCGAACAAGTTCATCGCGAAATCGCGACAAGAGTTAGTGAAGTTGCTCAAGCCACTAAACAAGAATTTCTTTTTATTAGTCGAAGTGATTCTACTTTGCGGGGACATTATCCGTTGGAAACCGAAATACTAAGAAAAGTGGTAACAGACGAAACAGGTAGCATCTTTGATGGTGAGGTTATTTTACCCTTTTTTAAGGAAGGTGGCCGCTTTACAATTGATGATACTCATTTTGTTCAGATAGATGATCAATTAGTACCAGCTGGGGAAACCGAATTTGCTAAAGACAAGACCTTTGGTTACCATGCGTCTAACTTAAAACAGTGGATAGAGGAAAAAACTGATGGACAATATCGGGCAGCTAATGTAACTTCAATTTCACTGACTGATCTACGCAACTTAAATCTCGATAAGATCACTGATCAACTGATACAAGTTACGGATTTCAATAAAGTTATTGTCAATGCCGTTGATTATATTGATGTACAGGTATTTGTAATCGCTTTAATACGGGCGCTTCGTCAAGGTAAATTATTTATGTTTCGTAGTGCTGCAGCATTAACTAAAGTATTAGGCGGCGTTAGCGATCAACCACTGTTAACAAAAGCAGACCTGATCGATTCAACGACAACTGCTGGCGGTCTGGTAGTGATTGGTTCTCATGTTCAAAAAACAACGGATCAATTGAAAGCGTTACAACAATTAAATAATGTTTTATTTATTGAATTTGATGTCAAAACGGTTTTGGCTGAGAGTACATTAGTGCAGGAAGAACAACGCGTGGCAAAGGCGGTTAATGCAGCCTTGAAGCAAGGTCGAACGGTGACGGTTTATACTTCACGCCAACGCTTAGATCTAGGTGACGATAAGGAAGCTGCATTGAAACTATCGGTAAATGTTTCTAAGGCATTGACAAACTTAGTTAAACAATTACCATTACGGCCTAAATTCATTATTGCTAAGGGCGGTATTACTTCAAGCGATATTGGGACGGTTGGCTTAGCTGTAGATCACGCTTTAGTGGCCGGACAAGTTAAACCTGGTATTCCAGTTTGGTATACCGGTGATGATTCTAAATTCCCACAGTTACCATATATTATATTTCCGGGTAATGTTGGCGAAAAGAACACCTTACGTGAGATAGTCGCCTTGTTAGACTAATAAAAAGGTTAGCAAAGGAGTATATTTATGCCATTTATTTCAGTTATCCTCGGGGTACTATTACTGTTAGTTTTGATGATGGTATTAAAGATGAATGCGTTTATTGCCTTGGTTCTGTCGTCTTTAGCGGTCGGTTTACTTGAAGGAATGTCGCCGAATGATGTGATGACCTCAATTCAAAATGGATTAGGATCATCGGCAGGTAGTCTGATGCTAGTCATTATTTTTGGAGCAGCAGTCGGTAAGTTATTAACTGATACAGGCGGTGCGCAACGTATTGCTTTAACTATGGTGCATGTGTTTGGTAAAAAACATGTTCAAGCCGCTGCTGTGATCACAGCAATTGTCGTTGGTATTGCTATGTTTTTTGAGACTGGCGTTGTTGTATTGATTCCATTAGTCTTTTCAATTGCGATGGTAGCAGAAGTTCCAATTTTATATATAGGATTACCTGTAATTGCTGCATTAATTACAATGCATGGTTTTGTGCCACCTCATCCTGGACCAACAGCGGTTGCCGGAATCCTTCATGCTAGTGTAGGTAAAACTTTAATGTTAGGATTACCAATTGCTATTCCGGCGATTATAATTGCTGGACCACTATATACTAGGTTATTTAAAAAAAGTTTCTTAGAAGTCGAAATTCCTAAGGGATTATATACAGAGAAAAAGTTTACTGAAGCAGAAATGCCTAGTTTCTTTTTAAGTATTCTCAGTGCAACGTTGCCTATTATATTTATTTTTATCAAAACAATTGTTGAGATAGTTTGGCCTAATTCTAGTTTGCGGAGTTATACCGATTTTATTGGTAATGCAGGGACTGCGCTATTGATCACTTTTATCGTTTCATTGTTTACATTAGGGTTGAGCCGCGGTCATAAAATTAAAGAGTTAATGGATTCTTTTGCTAACTCCGTTTCTGGAATTGCCATGATTTTATTGATTATCGCGGGTGGGGGTGCATTTAAACAGGTGTTGATCGATAGTAAAATCGATCAATATATAGCACATCTGATGGAGGGATCAGCTATTTCACCATTAATTCTGACTTGGCTGATTGCTGCCGTATTGCGGGTATCATTAGGCTCAGCTACTGTTGCTGGAATGACTGCGGCAGGAATTGTGGCCCCTGTTGCTATAGCAACAGGGGTTAGTCCTGAATTAATGACGTTGGCAGCTGGTGCAGGCAGTATTGGTTTCTCACATGTCAACGATGCCGGTTTTTGGATCATCAAGGAATATTTTAATATGTCGCTTATCAAGACATTTAAAACTTGGACGGCATTAACCTCGATTATTTCTATCATTGGTCTTTTAGGGATATTATTGTTTACGCAAATTGCAATAGTAAGTTAGCCAGTGCCGATAAAGCACACAGACGAAAGGGCTCATGGGAGTTCCAGGTGGATCAGGATTAGGCGGCGCGGCCTTTACGCGCACGTGCTAATTCCTTTCGAAATACTTCAGCTGGTGTACAGAACTTAAGTAAGCGGCGCGGGAGATGGTTGAGCCGAGATTCAGCTTGACGGACCAGACTGGGTGTAGCTAGATCGAGTGATTGCCCCTTAGGAAAGTAACGTCTGAGTATACGATTGTGGACCTCATTAGTGGCGCGTTCGGCCGAGCTATAAGGGTGGGCATAATAAGTCTCGGCAATACCCTCAAGCGCAGCCGTTAGCGTGGTGAACTCTGTTCCGTTATCCGCCGTAACTGTCCGCATAACGTCACCGAATTCAGCCGTAATATTTTGCATGGCATAAGCCACAGATTCAGCGTCTTTACCCTCGATCAAGCGGACAATCTCATAGCGCGTTTTACGTTCGGTAAACGTTAATAGGACACTCTCGCTACCAGCACGTTTGCCAATGACAGTATCGATCTCAAAATGACCAAACTCGTGGCGCGTTTCTACTCGCTTTGGCCGTTCTTCAATACTACGACCGAGTAGGCGCTGATGTTGGTGCGAGTGGTGCTGGGTCGTCCGGCGTTTTGTTTTTTCCAGCAGATCAAGGTTACGGATCTCCAATAGTTGCGCATCGATATAGTTGTACAAAGTCTTCGTACAGACCATTTTGGCCGGCTTAAATAACCGGTGCTTACGGGCATAACCAACAGCAGCGTCCGGCGACCAGCCCTCATGGCAGAACTTATCATCAAAGTAGGCTAAGAAGGCCGTCACTTGGCTAAGTTTTAATGGACGTCCACAGTTTTGCCGCTTTATTTCATAGCGATTCTGAGCGGCTTCAGGGCTGTAAATTTCAAAGTAGTGTTTCTGATTATTAACGCGTTTAACTTGCGTGACTCGACCACGCTTGAGCTCATTATTGACGGTCTGGTGGCAGACGCCTAATCGAATCGCTATTTGCCGTGCTGAGCATCCTTCAATGTGCCAAGCGGCGATTTGACCGCGTTCGATTTCCGATAAATGGTGACCTTTTGGGCGTGGTGTGATAGACTGTTCTTGCATCAAGACGAAAACTTCTTTCATTGTTTGTTGTAGGAACTTCAATGATACCTGAATTTTTCGTCTTGGTGTCTTTTTTTTACCATTTTGGCTGGGTGGCTAACTTAATTATAAAACGCGCGATATTATTGTTTAGCTTCTTTATTTAAATTAAATCATACTTGAAGCGTGGTTATTGCCGAACTCGCTAACTAAGTTGGAGAAATATCACTCAATGAAGGTATCTAATTAAACGTTGCCGTAAAAATATAGAGTGTATTTTATAATCGCTGTCTAAATCATATGTAGTGCAACAAAAAAGGTCTGAGATTTTTCTCAGGCCTTTTTTGCGGCTGTAATTCTAAAGGAGGAATCATGTAACAGAAACTACTTTAATTATTTCAGTGGTTGCCATTTCCAATCTTCAACTTCAGGTAAATCTTGACCTTCAGCACGAATATAAGCATTATGCTTAGCTAACATATTGTCCATTTCTTGAATCAAATGAGCACCTTTGTTTTCGTAGCCTGGGGTAACTTGCATTACTGCCTTAGTTAAGTGGAAACGATCGAGGCAGTTACGAACACGCATATCGAATGAGGTCGTAATGTCGCCTTCTTCACGATAACCATGAACATGAACATTATGGTTATGGCGATCAAAGAAGAGGGTCTTAACTAAGTCATCATAGCCGTGGTAAGCGAAAATAACTGGCTTGTCAGTGGTGAAGTAAGTGTCGAATTCACGATCAGATAAACCGCGTGGGTCATCTTTCTTCAGACGTAATAAGTCAACCACGTTAACGAAGCGAATCTTCAATTCGGGCACATTCTTGTGCAGAATTGAAATGGCAGCTAAACTTTCATAAGTTGGTTCAGATCCAGCGGCTGCAAAGACAACGTCGGGTTCTTCACCATTATCAGTACTTGCCCAGTCAATGATGCCTAAGCCATTATCGACTAATTCCTTAGCTTCATCAGCTTGGAACCATTGTGGCCGTGATTGTTTACTAGCAACGACTAAGTTGATAACTTGTTTAGTCTTCAAAGACTTGTCGAAAGCAGCAACCAAGGTGTTAGCATCAGCAGGTAAGTATTCACGAATATATTCGGTTTTCTTCTCTGCCAAATGAGTGATGACACCAGGATCTTGATGTGAGTAACCATTATGATCTTGCTGGAACGCAGTTGAAGTGGCAATGATGTTTAGTGAAGGCACATCATCACGCCAAGGTGTTTCTTCGTGTGAGTTGCGTAACCACTTGAAGTGCTGAGTCAACATTGAATCGACAACACGCAAGAATGATTCATAACTGGAGAAGAAACCATGGCGACCAGTTAAGTTATAAGTTTCCAACATACCTTCATCTAAATGTTCAGATAACATCGAGTCGATCATGCGACCTTCGGGAGCGAGAAGCGCATCATTATTTTCCTTGATAGGTTCCATCCATTGACGGTTTGTCTTTTCAAAAATTGGTGCTAAACGGTTAGACAAGGTTTCATCTGGACCGAAGCCACGGAAATTTTTGTTCTTGTCGTTTAAGACGAAGACGTCACGAATGTAGTTACCTAAAACGGTCATATCTGAAGCTTCGTTAGCACCGCGTTCGGTATTATCCAAAGCATAGTCAGCAACGTTAGGTAAGATCAAGTCCTTAGTTAAGCGGCCACCGTTTGTGACTGGGTTAGCAGCCATCCGGTGAGTACCTTTAGGCGTTAAAGCAGCAATTTCTGCTTTAAGTTTGCCATTTTTATCAAATAATTCGTCAGGACGGTATGATTTCAACCAAGTGACTAATTCGTCAATGTCTTCAGTATGGTTACGATCAACTGCGATCGGAATCTGATGAGCACGGAATGAGCCTTCGATCGGTGCGTTAGCTGGGCCTTTAGGACCTTTCCAGCCTTTAGGAGCGCGGAAAACAATCATTGGCCATACAGGACGTGATTCATCATTAGCTTCTTTAGCGTGTTCCCGAATAGCATGGATCTCTTCAATAACTTGATCCAAAGTCTCTGCCATCTTAGGGTGCATGATTTTAGGATCAGTACCTTCAACGAAGTAAGGTTTCCAGCCAAGCCCCTTGAAATAGCTAGTTAACTCTTCTTTAGAAAGGCGAGACAAAATAGTTGGATTAGAAATCTTAAAACCGTTTAAGTTCAAGATTGGTAAAACAGTACCATCAGTTACTGGGTTCAAGAATTTGTTAACATGCCAAGAAGTTGCCAACGGGCCAGTTTCAGATTCGCCATCACCGACAACAGTAGCGGCAATCAAACCAGGATTGTCCAAGACAGCACCGGCACCATGAAGAATCGAATAACCTAATTCGCCACCTTCATGAATTGAACCAGGTGTTTTAGGATCAGCATGAGATGCCACACCACCTGGGAACGAGAACTGTTTGAACAACTTCTTCATACCAGCTTCATCTTCTGTAATTGATGGGTAAGTTTCAGTGTAGCTACCATCAAGATATGAATTAGAAACCATGACTTGGCCACCATGACCTGGACCTTCAATGTAGAACATGTTCAAGTTGTATTTATTAATAACTCGGTTTAAGTGGGCGTAAATAAAGTTCTGCCCAGAAATAGTACCCCAGTGACCGATTGGATGGACTTTTAAATCGGCTGCGGTCAATTCTTTTCTTAATCCCAAATTGCAAGAACAAATTAGCCACACGATAAATCCTATTAAATCAGTATTTTCATTAATATTCATATTTTATGGATTTAACTTAACCGGCGGAAGCAGCAGAGAAAAGCTCTTTGGGTGTTTGATAGCCAGTTTGCCGGCGCGGTAAATTGTTTAGCTTTGACTCAACTGCTTGGATATCATGAGGACCCAAAATATCCATGGATAGACCCTTGGGTACATCGCGGCGGATCATTCGATTATGCGCTTCGTTAGTCCCACGCTCAGAGGAACGATATGGATGGGCATAATAAAGGTCAGCGACACCGGTAAGTACAGCGCCAACTTCCGAGAACTCAGCGCCATTATCGGCAGTAACTGACTTCATGATTGATCCGTATTCTTGACAGATCTTGGCCAGCTCATAGTTGACTGAATCGGCATCACGACCATCGATCAAACGTAGAATTTGGCAGCGGGATTGACGCTCGATCAGCGTTAAGATCACACTCTCTTGACCGTTGCGCTTGCCCACCACGGTGTCCAATTCGAAATGGCCGAACTCTTGGCGCTGGTCGATACTTTTAGGCCGTTCATCAATACTCCGTCCGGCCAGACGCTTGTGCTTGATCGAGTGATGATGTTTGGCACGGTGGCGAGTTTTTTCGAGTAGATCAAGATTGCGGACTTCAAGTAACTGGGCATCAATATAGTGGTATAGCGTCTTGGTCGAGACCATCTCCTCAGGTTGATATAAGCCTTCAAGTTTGGCCCGTCCTACTACTGCATCAGGCGACCAACCATCTTGACGCAAATGAGTCGTAAAATAGTCGATAAAATCAGCGACACCGACGAGTTTCAAGGTCGATGACAGTGGGCTCGATTAGCTTCGTACTTAGCTTGTGCTGTTTCTGGTGAGTATACAGCGTAATATTGGCGTTGACCATTCACTTTTTTTACTTGGTCGATCTCGCCGCGGCACAATTCATTATTGATTGTTTGATGACAAACATTAAGCGCTCTGGCAATTGCACGATTGGAATAGCCTTGGCTGTGCAGCGTAGCAATTCTGCCTCGTTCAAACGAAGTTAGGTGCTGACCTTTTTTTCTGACTGTGGTATTCTGTTCTTGCATCAAGACAATAACCTCTTTCATTGTTTGTGTAGGAACATCAATGATAACAGAGATTTGTCTTGGTGTTTTTTATTTTATCAATTAGCTAAAAGTATTTGGCTAACTTGATTATAAAACGCGCGAATGATAATTCTCTGAAAATTACGGTATTTTTTTCATACTTCATTCAAATTTAGGGACTACAATGGAAAATAACTAAAAAACTAATTTAACCTATCTTTTTAAATAGATTGTCTGTTGTGCATAAGGGAGGAGTTATTTTAATGAGCGGGAAACGCCGGATTGCATGGATCGATATTGCCAAAGCAATCGGAATTATTGCTGTAGTTGTTGGACATGCATATCCCGAACACGATACTTTTTATAACGTTTTATATTGGTGGCACATGCCACTGTTTTTCATGATCGGTGGTTTTTTTCTCCGACCATTGCAAGTGGGACAGTTCAAAACCTTTGCTCAGCATAAATTAGTTCCGCTGCTACGTGAGTATTTTGGTTTTGGCTTGTTTCTGACTTTAGTCAGTGCTTGGGTCACACCAGAAAAGCGGCAGGGTCTGGCACAAGGTCTAAGTGATTTGCTATATGGTGGTACGCATCTAAATGGCGTGCTAAGCGCTTTTTGGTACATGACGGTTTACCTGCTGGCGGTCACGTTGTTGACTGTGATCATCTCCTTTGTACCGCAAAATTGGTTGCGTTGGCTGATCATTACAGTTGCTTTTTTAGTGGGCACGGCGTACTCTAATGCCGGTGATTTATTCGGCTTTGCTTTGCCTGGGGATGCGGATGTCACACTGTGTGCGCTATTTTATATGTACGCTGGTCGCGAGTTGTTCCGCTATCAGCGGCAGCGACTGCGTTCCAATTGGTGGCTGAGTGTGATTGTTGCGTTAAGTAGCGCTGGGATTATGGCCCAACAACTCGGTGTGATCGATCTACACTTGTACATGAAATCCCATGAGATCACGAGTCAATCATTGGCGCTGATCTTACCGTTAATTTTGTGCAGTGCCATTTTTATGTTAGCTTATTGGCTGCAATTTACACCTTTTGTTAATGGGCTGACTTTTGTCGGTAAACATACGATGATCATCATGTATCTGCATAAATTAGTTTTCGCTATTTTTGAACGCTTGGCCGGCGGGTCATGGTTGCTTTTAGCAATAGCGGGGCTTATGATACCAATAATGGTGATGGTATCATTTGAGCGGTTAAAAGAGAGTCGACAGCGCTTGTTCTGGTTAACACCGCGCTTGCAATAACCTATCGCTCAAGCCAAATGCAACAACTGCGAAATATTTATGAACAGGTGTGATCAAGCGATGAAGAAGTGGCGGTTATGGGTGATCGGTTTATTTGGCACGTTTTGTTTAGCCGCGCTACTATTAACGTGGTATCAGCGACAGCAACAAAACATGCGCTATTTGAGTGCGCATACGCCAACCCTTTTTGTGCATGGGTGGCGGGGAACTGCCCATTCAACGGATCAAATGATCAGTGCTGCAGAAGAAGCGGGTGCGGCTAAGAAAGTTTTAACAGTGACAGTTACGCCGCAGGGTAAGCTGATCTATAGTGGTTATTGGCGCAAAAATCAGCGTAATCCAATCATTCAGGTGATCTTCAGCAATAATCGCGCTGGCGAAGTACAGTATACGCGTTGGTTGATCAAATTAATGCGCGATTTAAAGCAACGTTACCAAGTCGCACAAGTGAATCTGGTGGGACACTCGATGGGCGCTTACGCTGTGGTCGCCTATGCATTGAAGGTGGGTAATCAGGCTGCTTATCCGCGCTTGCATAAATTAGTTGCGATCGCAGGCCCATTTGATGGGATTGCTGGTCAAAAGTCAGCCACACATCCCGCTGATGGCACGACTTGGACTGACCGTTTCCATGAAAACCACTTGATGGCAAACGGGGAACCGTTGATCGTGCATTCTGAATATTTGCGATTAGAACACTTACGGCAAAATTTTCCGCGGCAAGCCAAGGTTCTGAATATTTATGGTGACCTCAAGGATGGTACTGATTCAGATAAGGTGGTTACTTTAGTATCAGCCACCTCGCTCCGTTATTTAGTTGCCAAGCGCGCCGCCAGCTATCAAACGCAGAAAGTCACTGGGCCTAACGCTGAGCACAGTCGGTTACATCAAAATAATCCTGTCGTTGACGGTGCTTTGATCGCGTTTCTGTGGGGAAAATGAGGGCAATTTTGCAAGCAAGCGCCGAATATGCTAAGATAGCTCTTGTTTTTACTATTCACGAAAACGACCTGTTAAAAAAGCAAAGGTGGCTTAATTGATGAAGACAAAATGGAAGATTGCATTTGCGGCCTGCGTTTGTTTAGTCGTCTTGCTCGGAATTTTGGCAACCTTGCAGTTGCCCTGGGCGTTGACGCTAGTAAGCGTGGTTGCAACTTTACTGCTAGTCAGTATTGTTGTCGCGATCATCTCTTACGTTTTCGGCGTAATCGAGTCGAGTATTCGACGAAACTAGAATGACGATAAAATAAAAGCAAGTAGCTGACGTACATAACGCCGCTGCTTGCTTTTTTGCTACAATCGATTTATTTTTCTAACGCTGTATGGTTATCCAGCTTAGTTTTAACCACTAAAACATCAGGTAACGCATGCCGGTTAACGTATTCGGTTACTGAACCGACTAACACACGCTCCACCGCGTTTAAACCAGTGGCACCAATCATGATTAGATCATTATGGTGTTCTGCTGGAAAATCTTGTGCAATAACAGTTTTGGGACTACCAAAACGTACATGGATCGCGATATCATCAAAGTTATCTGTTTCCTTAACTTTTTTAACGGTGTCTTCCAAATATTGTTGTGCATCTTCAGACATCTTATAAATTACATCGCCATCGATCAAGCCAGAATAATTATAGCTGTACTGCTTGGTATCGAGAATATTTAATAAGTCAATGTGAGCTTGATTCCGCTTGGCAACAGAAACTGCTTTCTCTAAAGCTAATTCCGCTTCGTCGGAGCCATCCATGGGCACTAAAATGTTGCGATATTCTTGTAACATAATACTTCCCCCGCTTTCGTAATGTGGTAACAATTCTATTATAGTCTAATTAGGGTCAACTTTTCAGCAAAAAAGTATAAAAAATGCCCACTAGCAAGTAGCAGGCACATCATCTTAAGAAGTGAGGATAAGCAGTCCTCGCTTCAAATTTACCATTAAATTCAGCACAGGTAAATCTTTTTTGCTAAAATTTCAGCCCGCAGCGCAAGATGAAACTCGGTCGGAAGCATGATGTTGGCAAGTGCAACCGGCTTTATAATAAACTTATCAAGTAAAGTTAGACGGCAAGCATGTGCTAGTTTTTTGCATTTGCATCTTGCTTGTCAAGCAGAGGAGGCTAATTATGGAAAGATTACACAAATCAGCGACTAACCGGATGGTTGCTGGCGTACTTGGCGGCTTTGCTGAGCGCTATGGGATCGATGCTACCGTATTAAGAATTATTTTCGCAGTTCTGGCCGTTGTGACTGTAGGTTTCCCAATGGTCGTTCTCTACGCAATTGCAGCTTTGATCATGCCCGATTAGTTATTGATCATTTTCACCACCGCGCAAGGTTGCGCGGTTTTTTGTATTACTTGATACTTATCAAGTTGTTTTCCCACCAGATTCGATATATTAGGAAAAAGAGAGCGAGGCTAGACTTATGATCAATATGTATTTTCACACTAGTGATCCAGCAAAAAATAAAATGGTTCGTTGGTTTAAACGCCAGCATTTGAGTTTGCAGATCCGTAATATTTTGCAAAAACCGTTGAGTAAAGCGGAGATCACAAAACTTTTTTTAATGTCTGATAACGGTACTGATGATTTATTGGCGCAGCGTGCTAAGGCAACCCAGGCATTAGCGTTAGGTGATGATTTAACTTTTAACGAAATGGTCGAGGTTGTCCAGGCACATCCACAGATTTTAAAAAATCCGATCGTGTTTGATGAACATAGTTTGATCACTGGCTTTAACTTGGAAAAAGTCGGCGTCTTCATTCCACAAAAGGAGCGCAAACGGGAGCGGTTATCTTTGTTTGGCCAACTTTATATGGCTGATTTGATCTAGTTTTTTATCGTTGGGAGTTAGGGTGTAAGCTAAAATGAAATCGTTTTTTTATTGTAGCCGGACACTAAGTGCAAAGTGTCCGGCTACAAAACGCTAGTTTATTTGTAAAATGTTCTCTAGAGAAGTTTATGGATATTAAAAGTAGAGATTTGATTTTTAGATGAGTTTTAGGTGGGAAGGAATTTAAGTTATGAAAATGGTCAAAAATGAGTGGCGGTTTATCCGGCACAACCGATTAATTCTGCTATCAGTGATCGTAATGACACTGATTCCGTTTCTTTACAGTGTCTTCTTCTTGAAGTCAGTTTGGGATCCTTATGGCGAAACAAAGAGTTTGCCAGTGGCGGTGGTCAATCAAGATCAGCCAGTCAAATACAATGGGGAAACCTTGAACGTCGGTAAACAAACGGTGCAAAAACTGAAAAATAATAACCAATTGGGCTGGCGCTTTGTTTCCGCTAAGCAAGCCGCTCAAGGGTTAAAAGATAAAAAATACTATACGGTCATCACGCTGCCGAAGAATTTTTCGGCCAACGCAACGACCGCTTTGAATAAGAACCCTAAGAAAATGCAACTAACCTATAAAACCAATGATTCGCTGAACTATATTGGTGAAGTCATTAGTTCAGTCGGTGCTTCTTCCTTGGATAAAGAGATCCGCGCGGCAGTGACCAATGCTTATGCCAGTGCGATGTTCGATCAATTACATGTGGTTGGTAAAGGGATGAACACCGCTGCCAAAGGCGCCACTCAACTGGATAATGGTTTAGTCACATTGAATGATGGCCTAGGCCAGTACACTGTGGCCGTTTCACAAGTTAACGATGGTGTACAGACTTTGAACGTTAGTGTGAAACCATTAGCGACTGGTGTGCAGCAATTGGCGACTGGCGGTAATCAATTAGCAACTGGGGTCAGCGCCTACACTGCCGGCGTTGGCCAATTAGCTAACGGGATTGGTACACTACAAAGTAGTGTTGGTCCGTTGGCTAGTGGTGTGCAGCAGTTGGCAACGGGTGGCAATAAACTAAATGCTGGCGTTGGTACGTACACTGCTGGTGTTAGTCAATTGGCTGGTGGCATTGGCACGTTGCAAAGCAGTGTTGGTCCGTTGGCTAGTGGTGTGCAACAGTTGGCTGATGGCGGTAATCAATTAACTGCCAAATCAAGTCAATTGAATAGTGGGGCACAACAAGTTTCTGGTGGACTTAGTACGTTACAAAGTAATGTGGGCCCATTAGCGACTGGGGTCGAAGGTTTAACGAAAGGTGCACAAAAACTAAGTGATAATTCCACTAGTTTATCCACTGGTAGTCAGCAAGTTGCTGATGGTCTAAGTCAATTAAATGAAAAAACACCAGAGTTAACAGCTAAGGTTGACACACTAGACTCGGGTCTACAGGATTTATCGAGTGGTAGTCAAGAGTTAGTTAAAGGTATTCAAGCTATTAATTCTGGGATTGCTAAGAAAGATGATCAGTTGACTCAACTGCAAAGTGGTCTTGATAAGACCAATGCTGGAATCCAGGCTTTATACGCAGGTGTTAATGATTCTGCAACAACAGAAACCTTAAATAATTTGAGCGGACAGTTAACTAAGATCAGTGCAGCAATTGCAACAACTAAAACGGGTTTGGCAACAATTGAGACTAACACATCGACTACTGCTAATGCATTACAGGAGATTGACACACAGGCAATTCAATCTAGTGATTTAACGGCTAGTCAAAAACAATCAATTTTAGGTGCGGTTGGCACTATTGCAAAGGCACAATCAAGTAATCAAACACAATTACAAGCTTTACAAACTGCCTTGACGCCACTTTCGCAAATTAATACCAATGATTTAACTACTTTAATGCAGCGTGTTGCTACCCTTAAATCAGGGATTAATCAACTTTATACAGTCTATACTACTGGTAGTGGGGCAACCCCAAGTCTTTATAGTGGGGCATCGAGCACAAT
The DNA here is from genome assembly GCF_002706425.1 of Loigolactobacillus coryniformis subsp. coryniformis KCTC 3167 = DSM 20001. Lineage (NCBI taxonomy): Bacteria > Bacillati > Bacillota > Bacilli > Lactobacillales > Lactobacillaceae > Loigolactobacillus > Loigolactobacillus coryniformis. The sequence goes on from NZ_CP017713.1 coordinate 316,671, forward strand.
TACATCACTGAAGAGTATTGAAACTGCGACTTCCAGTGAAAGCGAGTTGTACGGTGGTACTAAAAAATTAAGCACGGGTTTGGCAACGGCATCTGCTGGTGTAACTAGTTTGAATACGACTGTGTTACCGTCACTTACGACTGCTATTAGCCGACTCTCTACTGGTGCCGGTGAAGTTAATAATGGTATTACGACTTATACAAATGGTGTCAGCACGCTTAATGGTGGATTAACTAAATTAAATAATTCTGTTCCAACCTTGACTAACGGTGTTAGCCAATTGGCCACAGGCTCTAATCAATTAGCATCTGGGGTCAGCCAATATACAAATGGTACCAATAAGGTTGCGTCTGGCTTAAACACCATGAATGGCCAAGTACCAACATTAGTTTCCGGTGTCGGTCAGCTTTATACTGGTTCGCAAACATTGAATGCTAATTCAGGTACACTGAAATCTGGTACTAGTCAGTTAGCTTCCGGTTTAAACACTATGAACAGCCAAGTGCCAACGCTGGTTTCCGGTGTCGGTCAACTTTACACTGGGTCGCAAACATTAAATGCTAACTCAAGTACATTGAATTCTGGTACTAATCAATTAGCTGCTGGCTTGAATACGATGAACGCACAGGTACCAACTTTAACCGCTGGTGTAGCTAAGTTAGCTGATGGTACTAGTCAGTTGAACAGCAAATCGGCTGAATTAACCGCTGGTGGCGATAAATTAAACGCAGGTTCTAATACCTTAGCAGTTGCTTTAACTGCCGGTGGTAAGAAAGTCAACGGTATTCAAACGACTGCTAAGACAGCCGATATGTTTGCTAGTCCGACTAAGTTAAGTCATAAGACGTATAGTTATGTACCTAACTATGGTCATGCCTTGGCGCCTTATGTTCTGTCACTGGCCTTATATGTTGGTGCGATCGTCTTTAACTTTGCTTATCCGATCCGGAAAATCTCAACCAAAGGCCAATCAGCAACTGCTTGGTTCTTCAGTAAGGTTTCTGTTGGTGGCGTTGTTGCTATCATGATGGCCGTCATAGAAGCTAGCTTGATGTTAGCCTTTGGTCTACAAGTCGATCATATTGGGGCCTTTTATCTGATCGCAATCATCTTTGCTTTAGCATCGATGTTCCTTGTCATGTTGCTATCAATGGCCTTCGATAATCCAGGTCGCTTCGTGGCGATGGTCTTGTTGATGCTACAATTAGGTGGTTCTGGTGGGACGTTCCCAATGGAAATCACTAACTCGTTCTATAATGCGATTCATCCGTATATTCCGATGACGTACTCGATCCTTGGCTTCCGTCAAGCTATCACGTCTGGCTTAGGTAGTGGCCAGATATGGAGTTCGACTGGCGTCTTAGTGGGTATTCTAGTGGTCAGTCTCTTGTTATTATGGTGGATCATGCAGATCTTACAACGAATTCATTTAAGTGGTGTGTCCCAATTAGATGAAAATCAAAAATTACAAAAACTTGAACAATAAATTTACAGCTTAGCCGTTAAATCGGCTAAGCTTTTTTTTGACAAATTTACTTGTTGAAATGTTAAATTTGAAAAAATTTTTGACTGTATTTTTCCAAGTATAGCAAGCTTTTTTGGCGCTCGGCTTTGTGAAAAATAAAATTTAATTTGACTTTTTTAAATCACTGCAATAAACTTTGAACATCAAACTATTTCAGTTTGAAATTAAAGGTACGAGGTGAGATATTTGTGCGTACTACAGGCAGCAGAGATTCAGCAATTGATCCCCAATCGGTTTCCGATTTGTTATATTGATCAAGTTGATGAGTTGGTGCCAGACCAACGAATTGTCGCAACTAAAAATGTTACGATCAATGAGGATTTTCTGCAAGGTTACTTTCCAGGACGACCGGAAATGCCAGGAACTTTGATCGTTGAAACTCTAGCTCAAGCAGCGTCAATTTTGATTTTAAAGTCACCGCAGTTTGCACAACGAACAGCGTATATTGGCAGTATTCGTAATGCGATTTTTCACAAGCGTGTTCGCCCAGGCGCACGCTTACGCCTTGAAGTGGAATTGACTAAAGTCAAGGCGAATATGGGAATCGTCGCAACTAAAGCATCGGTTGACGGTGAGGTTGTTTGCACAGTAGAGTTACATTTTGTTGTGCAGCCAACAGTTGGTTGACATCCACGTCCAACACGGCTAATATTTTGAATATCAAAGTAATTAGCTGGGGAGATAAAAATAATGACACCACAAGGACAGCGTATCAACGACAAGCTTGTCGCCGTTTATAACGACATTGTTCAGCTAGAAGAAATTGAAATAAAGAAAAGTCAGTTCAAAGATTTATCGATCAAAGAGATCCATACGATCAATGCGATCGGGATGTATCATCGTAAAACCTCATCAGAAGTGGCACGAGCGCTGAAGGTAACACCAGGAACGTTAAGTGTTTCGATCAATAACTTAGTGCGTAAAGGTTATGCTGAACGGTTGCGCAGTGATGACGATCGCCGCATCATTCATCTTGGTCTGACCCGCAAAGGGCGCTTGATGTATCGGCTGCATCAGTCATTTCATCGCCAAATGGTGCAGAGCTTTCTTAAGGATCTAAATGAGCAAGAAGTAACGTTGGTGGAAAAAGCGTTAGATAATCTGCAACATTTCTTAGATGAGCATTCTTAAATAAAGGTGGTGATGTCGTGGGCGTAAAAATTGTCCAAACCGCACATGCCGTCCCAACTAAAATTATGACCAATTATGATCTTAGTCAGATCATGGATACTTCAGATGAATGGATTCGCAGCCGCACTGGTATTAGCCAGCGGCACATTGCGACCACGGAAACAACCAGCAGTCTTTGTGGCCAAGTTGCAGAACAATTATTACAACAGGCACAGTTACCAGCGACCGCATTGGATTTTATTGTCGTTTGTACAATGTCGCCGGATTATTTTACACCCGCAACGGCCGCGGTCGTTCAAGGAATGATCGGTGCTACCAACGCGTTTGCTTTTGATTTAAATGCGGCTTGCTCTGGCTTTGTTTATGGCTTGAGCGTCGTACAGCATTATTTTCAGACTAATAAAGAGACCTATGGCTTGCTGATTGGTGGTGAAGTTCTATCGCGACTGATCAATTGGCAGGATCGTTCTACCGCAGTTCTATTCGGTGATGGCGCTGCTGGTGTTTTGCTAAAAAATAGTCACACACCGCATTTACTAGCTAGTGACTTAGCAACCTTCGGGGATCGTGGGGGGCAGTTGACAGCTGGTTATCGCGGTGGTGCCTCACAAATGGTTAATGGCATTAATCAAATTATGCCGTATTTTCAGATGGATGGGCGCGGTATTTATAGCTTTGCAACACGAGGCGTGCCGGCTTCAATTGAACGAGCTTTGCAACAGGCTAACTTAGTGGCCGACCAAGTGGATCATTTTATTTTACACCAAGCTAATACCCGGATCGTTGCACAAGTCGCTAAAAGACTGCAACAACCGCTAAGTAAATTTCCACAGAATATGGCAGCTTATGGTAATACCTCAGCTGCTAGTATCCCATTATTGCTAGATGAATGTGTCCATGCTGGCCAGATCAAGCCAGGAGACGTACTAGTGTTAAGCGGCTTCGGTGGTGGCTTAACTGTGGGTACACAAATTATGATTTATTAAAACATGTCTAAAAAAGGTGTTCAGATTATGAAAATAAGCGAATATAGTGGTCCGCTCGACCAGCGGCGCTACACGTAATAATTTCCCTTTTTTAGCACGATTAGACCAGGTTATAAAAAAACTTTAAAACGATTCAACAATGGAGGCAACAAACATGGAAAAAACAGAAATCTTTAATCAAGTACAAGCAATCATTATGGAACAATTGGACAAAAGTGCGAATGAAGTCACTATGACTACTAATTTCAAAGAAAACTTAAATGCTGATAGTCTGGATGTTTTTGAAATTATTAATGAAATCGAAGACGAATTTGATGTCAAAATCGAAACTGATGAAGAAATCGCTACTGTCAGTGATTTAGTGGATTTCGTTGCTAAACAAATTGCTTAGAGTTTGCTGAAAAAGCGTTTAGGTTAAGTTTGACTGTAAGAACTTTTCCAAACACGAGTTAGTTATTTTTATTGAGATAGAAAGAAGGTGGGCCTGTGAGTCCTTTTATGCAATCGTTGGGCTTAAAGTACCCAATTTTTCAAGGTGGCATGGCCTGGGTAGCTAATGGTGAGTTGGCAGCGGCCGTTTCTAATGCCGGCGGTTTAGGTATTATTGGCAGTGGTCACGCACCGGCAACCGTAGTGGCGAAAGAGATCGCCACGGCTAAAGCGTTAACTGATAAACCGTTTGGCGTTAATGTAATGTTGCTTTCACCACATGTTGAAGAAGTAGTGCAGGTGATTTTACAAGCACACGTTGCCGTGGTAACAACGGGCGCTGGTAATCCGGCAAAGTACATCGCGGCATTTAAAGCAGCAGGAATCAAAGTAGTCCCGGTGGTACCTTCGGTTGGCTTAGCGCGAATTATGGCCCGAATCGGTGTCGATGCGGTAGTTGCTGAAGGCATGGAATCCGGTGGGCACATTGGTAGTATGACGACCATGACACTAGTGCCACAAGTCGTTGATGCAGTGGATATTCCAGTGATTGCAGCTGGCGGAATCGGCGATGGTCGCGGAGTTGCGGCAGCATTGATGCTAGGAGCAGCTGGCGTGCAAATGGGCACGCGCTTTTTAGCCGCTAAAGAATGTCACATTCATGAAAAATATAAAAATGCGGTTTTAAAAGCGAAAGATATCGACACACTAGTCACTGGGGCCTATATTGGGCATCCAGCCCGAGTATTAAAAAATAAAATGAGTCGTCAATTTTTAGTCGCAGAAAAAGCGGCAGCGTTGCAAGATGATCCTGATTTTGCGGCAGTAGAAGAGTTAGGCAATGGTAGTCTGCGGCGCGCAGTAGAAACCGGCGATGAAGTTACCGGTTCATATATGGCTGGTCAAATTGCCGGCCTGATCAAAACAGAAACCAGTTGTGCCACGATTTTGCAAGAGACAGCAGCCCAAGCGCAAGCCTGCTTACAAAAAGGGCAAGCAGAGAATTATTTTTAACGTGAATCATTATTAGTAGTGAAGTAGAAAGGAGCAATCACTATGCAAGTTGCCTATTTATTTAGCGGCCAAGGTGCCGAGCGTGCGGGTATGGGTGCGGCCTTTTATCAGCAGAATGCGCAGTTTAAGCAAGCTTTTGATCAGGCCAGCCAAATTTTGGGAATCGATTTACCGCAGTTATGTTTTACGGCTGATCAACGTTTGCAGACAACGGCATACGCACAACCGGCGTTAGTCGCTCTGAATTGGGCCATCTATCAGGCAGTTCAGGCCGAATTACCATCAGCTCAAGCGTTATTAGGTCTGAGTTTAGGGGAGTACGGTGCGTTGATTGCTGGTGGTCAGCTTTCGGTAGTTAATGGCTTAACGCTAGTCAAAGCCCGGGGTCGGTTAATGGCACAAGCCTGCCAAACTAATCCTGGAGCGATGGCAGTTGTCTTAAAAGCTAGGGCAGAACAAATTGAAGCTGCCTGTGTAGTAGGCCAACAAAGTGGTTTGGTGGCGGTGGCTAATTATAATTCACCACAACAGGTCGTCCTCAGTGGGACAACAGCCGGGGTGACAGCGGCCAGTAATTACTTACGTGAGCATGGTGTTAAACGCGTGTTGCCATTGGCAGTTAGCGGTGCATTCCATACGCCATTAATGCAGTCCGCTGCTACCGCATTTAAACCATACTTAACGCAAAGTCGCTTTGCTACCGGTACGGTTCCAGTTTGGAGTAACACTACAGTAGCGCCATTTACAGCAACTAAGCTAGCGGCTACTTTGAACCGACAAATGGTGCAACCAACTCATTTTGCGGCTTGTGTCACTGGATTGTCCAATCAAGGGATCGATACTTTTATTGAGTTAGGACCAGCACCAGTTCTGTCACGTTTAGTCAAACAGACCTTGCCAACGGCGAAAATCTATCAGATCGCAGATCCACAGACCTTAGCGGTGACCGTTACAGAATTGGAGGTAGCACATGGATCTAACCGGTAAAACAGTGTTGATCACTGGCAGTTCGCGTGGTATTGGCGCGGCAATTGCGCTAGCATTTGCCCAAAAAGGAGCTAACATTGCGTTGAATAGCCGCCATGCTTTAGCTTCAGAACAAGTGGCTGCCATTCAGGCTTATGGTGTTGACTGTGTGGGGACCGTTGGCGATGTCACCCAGGATGCAGCGCAGATCATTGATCAAGTTCTAGCCCATTTTGGTCATTTGGATGTGCTGGTCAATAATGCGGGTATCACGGCCGATAAATTATTGATCCGCATGCAGCCAGCAGATTTTGCGCAAACGATACAAACTAATTTGGTGGGCACTTTTAATATGATCCAGCATAGTTTGAAGCCACTGTTTAAACAGCGTTCAGGCTGCATTATCAATTTAGCTAGTGTGGTTGCGTTGACCGGCAATATTGGTCAAGCCAATTATGCGGCTAGCAAAGCAGGTATTATCGGCTTAACTAAATCAGTGGCTCGTGAGGCGGCGTTGCGGCAAGTACGCTGTAATGCGCTAGCTCCAGGCATGATCACAACTGCTATGACAAAAGATTTAAGTACAAAAGTAAAAACACAAATTGAAACTGAGATTCCGCTAAAAAGATTTGGCACGCCAGAAGAAGTGGCCCAAGCTGCTATCTTTTTAGCCGAAAATGATTATATGACAGGACAAACGATCGCCATTGACGGCGGAATGACCATGTATTAAGTCCTAATTATGAAGGAGGTTTTCCGCATGACGCAACGAGTAGTTGTCACCGGAATGGGCGCGGTCACACCTTTAGGTAACGATGTGACCACAACAATGAAAAATATTACTGCTGGGCAAGTCGGTTTTGCGCCAATCACCAAATTTGCAGCAGCGGCCACAGGAATCACTTTAGCTGGTGAGCTAAAAAACTTCGACGTGACTATGCGCTTGGATAAACGGTTAAGCAAACGCCTAGATCTTTTTTCCCAGTACGCACTTTATAGTGCATTGGAAGCCGCAGAACAAGCCGGCTTAACGGCCGAGACCGTTGCACCAGAACGCTTAGGTGTAATGATCGGCTCTGGGATCGGAGGCTTGACTACAATCGAGGCGCAGGTCACTAAGATGAATGCTAAGGGACCGCAACGCGTTTCGCCACTTTTTGTGCCGGAGTCGATTGCTAATATGGCGGCAGGTAACGTCGCACTACAATTCAATGCACGCAATATTTGTACGGCAGTAGTCACAGCTTGTTCTTCAGGGACTAACGCAATCGGCGATGCTTTTCGTGAAGTTCAAAGTGGGCGTGCAGATATGATGATTGCAGGGGGTGCTGAAGCGCCAATCAATCAAATTGGTATCGCTGGTTTTGCTGCTTTATCAGCGTTATCGCCAGCAACTGATCCACAACGCGCCTCGATTCCATTTGATCAGGATCGTGCGGGTTTTGTGATGGGTGAAGGTGCAGGCATGTTGATTTTGGAAAGCTTAGCACATGCACAGCAGCGTGGTGCCACGATCTATGGTGAAATAACCGGTTACGGCAGTACTTGCGATGCTTTTCATATGACGGCACCTGATCCGGCTGGAACGCAGGCGGCGCGCGCAATGCAGTTAGCGATCGATGAATCCGGCGCAACCGCAGCTGACTTTGGTTATGTTAACGCGCACGGAACTAGTACTAAAGCCAACGATGCAGCCGAATCTGCGGCAATTAATCATGTTTTTACAACCCCAGTGTTGGTCAGCAGTACCAAAAGTATGACGGGCCATTTGCTCGGAGCTGCAGGGGCAATCGAGGCAGTGATCACATTAGCGGCCTTACGGCAAAAGCAATTGCCAGTCAACGTTGGCGTACAACAGCAAGATCCTGCTTGCCCAGTAACACTGGTGACAGCGGAAAATTGCCAGCAAGAAGTGACTAATGCGTTGAGCAATTCATTTGGTTTTGGCGGTCATAATGCGGTACTAGCTTTGAGAAAGTGGGCGTGATCACGTGACTAAAGATGAAGTCCAACAGTTGCTGCAGCAATTTGACCAAAGTAGTTTAAACGAGTTTGCGTTGAAAGATAATAATTTTGAGCTACATTTTGGTAAGCAAAGTGGTGCGGTTGTTAAGGATGATGCAACATTACCGCCAGCGGCAACTAATACGGATACAACAACGATCAAAGCGCCTTTAGTTGGTGTTGTTTACTTAGCGGCGGCACCAGAGCAGCCCGTTTATAAAAAAGTGGGCGATCACGTTGCTGCTGGTGAAGTGATCTGCGTCATTGAAGCGATGAAAATGATGAATGAAGTTAAAAGTGATGTTAGTGGCACAGTGACTGCTATTTTAGTTGAAAATGAAGCTATGGTTGATTTTCACCAACCTTTATTTGAAATTGATCCTGAGTCCTAGTCACAAAATTTAATTATGCAAGGAGGAAATGATGATGTTAAATACAACTGAGATCCAAGCGATTATTCCCCATCGTTATCCCATGTTATTAGTCGATAAGGTGTTGGAACTTGTACCCGGTGAACGGGTCGTGGCCCAAAAAAATGTGACGATCAATGAACCTTTTTTTCAAGGCCATTTTCCTGGCAATCCAGTAATGCCCGGTGTTTTACAAGTTGAAGCTTTAGCCCAAGCAGGTGCGATCGCGATTTTGAGTTTGCCTGAGTTTACCGGGAAAACCGCTTATTTTGGTGGAATCACTAAAGCTAAGTTCCGACAAATGGTTCGGCCTGGTGATGTACTTCAATTAGAATTAACACTGACCAAGTTGCGCGATCATGCCGGTTGCGGTAAAGGGACAATCAAAGTCGCCGATAAAGTAGTTTGTGCTGCCGAGCTTGTTTTTGCAATTGAGTAGGTGATTAAATGTTTCAAAAAGTTTTAGTGGCTAATCGCGGTGAAATTGCCGTGCGCATTATTCGCACGTTACGTGAACTAGGTATCGCCAGCGTTGCAATCTATTCTGAGGCTGATGTAGAAAGTTTACACGTGCAGTTGGCAGATGAGGCAGTCTGCGTGGGCGATGCCGCTGCGCAAGCATCGTACTTAAATCGTCAGAATATACTAAGTGCAGCTATTTTAACGGGCGCCGATGCGATTCATCCAGGCTTTGGCTTTCTAGCTGAAAATGCGGGTTTTGCCGAAATGTGCGCTGCTTGTCAGATTACATTTATTGGCCCACAGCCAGCGACGATTGAATTGATGGGCAATAAGGCGAATGCGCGCGAGTTTATGCGTCAAGCCAATATCCCGGTCATTCCTGGCAGTGACGGTTTCATTGCCGATGTGGCTGCTGCCAAAGCGGTTGCTGCTAAAATTGGCTACCCATTCTTACTAAAAGCCGCTGCTGGCGGCGGTGGGAAGGGTATTCGCAAGGTGACCTGTGCTGCTGATGTAGCACCGCAGTTTATGGCGGCGCAACAAGAGGCGGAGTTGTCATTTGGCGATCAGCGGATGTATATCGAAAAAGTGATGACGGCTGCCAAGCATATTGAAGTTCAAGTCTTTCGTGATCAGCAAGGACACGTTGTTACTTTTCCTGAACGTGATTGCTCAGCACAGCGGCATCATCAGAAAGTTTTAGAAGAAAGCCCATGCGTTCTACTGACGCCATCTAAGCGCGAACAGTTGCTGGCACTCGCGCGTAAAGCCACAACAGCAATGGCCTATCTGAATACTGGTACGTTGGAATTCTTAATGGATCAGCAGCAAAATTTCTATTTTATGGAAATGAATACGCGGATTCAGGTTGAGCATCCAGTGACTGAAATGGTCACCGGTATCGATCTGGTCCGTGAACAAATTTTGGTGGCTAGTGGCGCCGCGTTATCATTTCGCCAGCAGGATATTCAAATTCGCGGCCATGCAATTGAATGCCGGTTAAATGCTGAAGATCCGCTGCAAAACTTTTTACCGGCTGCTGGGACAATCGATTATCTTTACTGGCCGTTAGGTGGATTGGGAATACGAATTGATAGCGGAGTTTATGCTGGTAGCACGGTTCCGCCATTTTATGATTCAATGATTGCTAAATTGATCACCTTTGCGCCAGAACGAACGCAGGCAATCGTTAAAATGTCACGTTTATTGCAAGAATTAGTAATTCACGGCATCACTACTAATCAACAGTTTTCGGCGGCTTTATTGACTGATTCAAGTTATTTGGCCGGTACGCTAACGACCAATGAAATTAGTCAGCGCTTTTTGCCACAGTGGTTAGCGCAACAAAAGCTAGGGGATGAGCAACATGCGGCTGTTTAAACGACGGCGTTACATCAAACTTCCAGCGCATGCTGAATTACAGCGACGCCGGGATCAAGTGCCAACAAATTTATGGCAACGTTGCCCAATTTGTCAGCAAACTTGCTATACCAAAGAACTCGGCCCTTTTAAAGTTTGCCCTCATTGTCATTATGGTCTGCGGCTAACAGCATGGGCGCGGTTAAAGCAATTGACCGCAACATTCACACCGTGGGATGAACAATTGACTACACAGGATCCGCTGAACTTTCCGGGCTATGCAGAAAAGTTAGCCCGTGCTCAGGTAGTAACGCAATTAAATGATAGTGTGCTGACTGGACGTGCTAAAATTGGAACTTCGTTTTGTGCGCTAGGAATCATGGATGCTTATTTTATGATGGGCAGCATGGGGACGGTCACTGGTGAAAAAATCACACGTTTATTTGAGCGCGCGACCCAAGCGCGCTTACCGGTAGTGTTGTTCACTGCTTCTGGCGGTGCACGCATGCAGGAAGGCATTCATTCACTAATGCAAATGACAAAAATAAGTCAAGCGGTAGCGGCACATAGCGCAGCTGGCTTACTTTATGTTGTGGTGTTGACGGATCCAACAACTGGTGGCGTGACGGCAAGTTTTGCCATGGAAGGCGATATTATTTTGGCTGAACCACATGCACTAGTTGGGTTTGCTGGTCGCCGAGTGATTGAGCAAACGATCAATGAACAATTGCCAGCTGATTTTCAGCGCGCTGAGCAGGTGCTGCAAGCAGGATTTATTGATCGTATCGTGCCCCGTGAACACTTGAAAGGTGAGTTAGCGCAGTTACTACAGTTGCATATTAGTGGAGGTGAGGTCAATTAAATGGGGTAAAAAAACGGCTAACGAAATCGTTGCTGCCGCGCGTGCCACGACCAAAATAACACCGCTAGAATTGGCGTCGTTGCTCTTCACTAATTTTATTGAATTACATGGCGATCGTGCTTTAGGG